>JBBIJL010000196.1:0-4145 GCA_037446005.1 Gallionellaceae bacterium
CAATCCTCCAGCGCGCGCACCTTCACCGTCTTGCCTTTCACCTTACCCGCCGACAATCGCTTCACCGCTTCGCGTGCGATGTCGCGCACCACGGCGACGTAGGTGGACATATCCGTCACGGTGATCTTGCCGACTTGTTCGCGCGTGAATCCGGCTTCGCCGGTGAGTGCGCCCAGCACGTCGCCGGGACGGATCTTTTCTTTGCGCCCGCCGAGTATCTGTAGCGTGACCATGGGCGGTACGAGCGGCGATGGGTCTGCGTTTTGCAGCGTCGCCAAGTCTTCCCATTCCGGTTCGATGCGCATCATCTCGGCGATGCGGATGACACGGTTGCGCTCGGCGGGGCTGCACAGGCTCAGCGCCCAGCCGTCCTGATCGGCGCGTCCGGTGCGGCCGATGCGGTGGATGTGCACCTCGGGGTCGGGCGTGACATCGACGTTGATGACGGCTTCGAGCTGCGCGATGTCCAGGCCGCGCGCGGCGACATCGGTGGCCACCAGCACCGAGCAACTGCGGTTGGCGAACTGGATCAGCACCTGGTCGCGTTCGCGTTGTTCCATGTCGCCGTTCAGGGTGAGCGCCTTGATGCCCTGCGCGTGCAGCACGTCGAGCAGCGCGCGACATTGTTGTTTGGTGTTGCAGAAGGCGAGGGTGCTCACCGGGCGGTAGTGTTTGAGCAACAGCGCGACGGCCTGCAAGCGCGCGTCGTTCTCCACCTTGTAGAAACGCTGGCGTATCTTGCTCTCCTCATGTTGCTCCGGCAGTTTCACTTGCTGCGGTTCGCGCATGAATTTCTGCGCCAGCCGCGTGACGCCCTCGGGATAGGTGGCCGAGAACAGCAGGGTCTGGCGCTGTGTCGGGCATTGCTTCACCACGAAGGCGATGGCGTCGTAGAAGCCCATGTCCAACATGCGGTCGGCTTCGTCCAGCACCAGCGTGTTGAGTGCATCCAGCTTGAGACTGCCGCGTTCGAGGTGATCCATGATACGCCCCGGTGTGCCTACGACGATGTGCGCGCCGTGCTCCAGACTGTCGCGTTGCGGGCGCATGGTACTGCCGCCGACCAGCGAGAGGATCTTGATGTTGTCGGCGAAGCGCGCCAGACGGCGAATCTCCTGCGTCACCTGATCGGCCAGCTCGCGCGTGGGGCACAGCACCATCGCCTGCACGGCGAAGCGGCGCGGGTTGAGGTTGGTGAGCAGCGGCAAGGCAAACGCGGCGGTCTTGCCGCTACCCGTCTTGGCTTGCGCGATGAGGTCGTGCCCGGCCAGCGTGACGGGCAGACTTTCCGCCTGTATCGGCGTCATGCTGAGGTAGCCTAGCTGCTGCAAGTTCGCCAGCAGCGCGGGGGCCAGCGGCAGTTCGTTGAAGGAGCGCCCGCTGGTGGCTGGCGCGGAGGTCGGTGCGGTATTTTTAGTCATGCGCGATTATCCCAGCCTGCGGCGCAGGCATGTCGGAAATCTTTTGGCCGCTTTGCTTGCTGCCGCGTCTAAAACCGGAAAATGATTCCCAGCGCGTCGATGCTCGCGTTGTTATTGCCGAACAATCCGGCACCCGAAGTGGAAATCAAATAGGTGTTGGTGGACAGCCGGACAGCAATATTGGGATTCACTTCGAGTTGCAGGCACATCCCCAATGTCGGCGAAATTTTAACCGTATTCGTCAACGCCGCATCTGTTGCGATTGTCGTGGCTAAACCCATTTTCAGGTAGACGGAAAAATTATCGTCCAGAGGCACGATTCCCACGCCCGACATCCCTATTCCCCAAAATGTCATCCCCACGGTAGAGGCATTGGATTTCCTGCCGAAGTCCACGGCTTCCGCTTCGACGGCCAGCATCTTGCTGATGTGCTTGCCCCACAGCAGACGATAACCCGTGACGAATTGCTGGTTAACGGCTCCCGTTACGGGATCGGGTACGTTTTTCGAAAAAGAAGCCGCGTCAACGCCGTAATAAGTTCCGGGTTCACTTGCGCATGCGGCGGTGGCAAAGGCTGCGCCAAGAAATGCGGCAACCAGTCCTATCTGGGATGTGTTCATTTTCGGGACGCCCATAAATCAATCATTGGAATAAGCGCTGTGTACGGCGGGAAGGCAAGCTACGCGTCATCCTCCAAATGGTCAATATGCCAAGCGGGGAAGATGCTGCCGGGGAAAAGAATTAGGTGAAGACCAAGATTGATTGGTCGGAGTGAGAGGATTCGAACCTCCGACCCCTGCGTCCCGAACGCAGTGCTCTACCAGGCTGAGCCACACTCCGAGTGCTACAGGGCACTTCTAAAAATCCGTATTTCATCCCAACTGCTGCGTTGCGAAATTTTTTCCGCGCCTTGCATTTGGGCAAAATCTGCATTTCTAGAAGCGCCCTACAAAAACTAAGCTTGTCGCGACGCGGCAAGCTCGGTTAATTTTAACAAAGATTGTTTGTATTGAGAATCCTGAATTGCGGCTAGTTGCGCGCGGGCCAAGTCCGCCTCGTGTTGCGCCTGCTGCCGCGTGAAGTCCAAAGCGCCGGTCTGTTGCACGATTTGCAGCACTTCGGCAAAACGGTTGATGTCGCCTTGCTCGATGGCCGCGCGAATCACCGCCGCCTGTTCGGGGGTGCCGTGTTGCATGGCGTAAATCAGGGGCAGGGTCGGTTTGCCTTCGGCCAGATCGCCGCCCAGATTCTTGCCGATTTCTTCCGCGTTGCCGGAATAATCCAGCACATCGTCCACCAGCTGGAAGGCCGTTCCCAAGTGCATGCCGTAACGCGCGGCGGCGTCTTCGGTGGCAGCATCCTGCTTGCCGAGGATGGCGCCGAGACGCATGGCCGCCTCGAACAATTTGGCGGTCTTGCGGTGGATTACGCCCAGATAGTTATCCGCATCCACATCGGCATTGTTGCAGTTGAGCAACTGCAACACTTCGCCCTCGGCAATGACGTTGGTGGCATCCGCCAGCGTTTTCATCACGCGCATATCGTCGGCTTCCACCATCATCTGGAAGGCGCGCGAATACAGGAAGTCGCCGACCAGTACGCTGGCGGCATTGCCGAACATGGCGTTGGCGGTTTCGCGGCCACGGCGCAATTCGGATTCGTCCACCACATCGTCGTGCAGCAGCGTGGCGGTATGGATGAATTCGACCACGGCGGCCAGATCGTAATGCCGCTTGCCCCGGTAACCGAAGGCCTGCGCGGACAAAATGACCAATGCCGGACGCAAACGTTTGCCGCCGCTGTTGATGATGTATTCGCCGACTTGGCTGACCAGCGCCACTTCGGAATGCAGGCGCGAGCGAATGACCTGATCCACGGCGGTCATATCTGCCGCGAGCATTTGATTGAGTTTTTCTAGAGACACTGCCTGCCTATCCTGAAAATTCGTAGCGCATAAAAAATTCAAAGGCGTGTTAGTCACGCTCTTTTCGAAGGGCGTATTGTCGCATAAACCCACTCGGGAAATAGCCCCCTCAATTTAAGGGCACTTCTAAAAATCCATATTTCATCCCAACTGCTGCGTTGCGGAAAAATTTTCTTGCTTACATATCATCCATATGCAGCGCAGCGAAATTTTTTCCGCGCCTTGCATTTGGGCGAAATCTGCATTTTTAGAAGCACCCTTACGACTTGGCATTTCGCCAGGAATACAGTCCGATGGCGATGCCCAGCACGCTCAACGCCTCCACATAATGCGCGGGAGCCAATCTGTCCAAAGGCAGCATCAGGCTCACCAGCACCGGAGTCAGCCCGCCGAACACCGCGTAAGCCACGTTGTACGAGAACGACAGCCCGGAGAAGCGCACCGCTGCGGGAAAGGCTTGCACCGCCATACTGGGAATCACGCCAATCACGCCGACAAAAAATCCGCATAAAGCGTACAGCGCGTTGATGTTCTCGGGCGCTACCGCCATCTGCCGGTAGAACAACGCCGACGTCGCCCCCAGCAGCGCGCATCCCGCCACCAGCACCCTGCCCGCGCCGAAGCGGTCTGCCGCCGCACCGAACAGGATGCAACCGATACTCAAAAACACTGTTGCGATACTGTTCGCCTGCAAAGCAACCGCAGCCGGGATGGCGTAAAGCTTCTGCACCAGCGTCGGCGTCATCAGGATCATCACCACGATGGCGGCGGATAATAGCCAGGTCATCAGCATCGTGAGG
>JBBIJL010000197.1:0-4127 GCA_037446005.1 Gallionellaceae bacterium
ATATTCAACACCGACTCGGAATATTACGGGGGAAGCAATCACGGCAATGGCAGCGGCATTCGAGCTGAAAATACTCCGTGGATGGGTCTCCCCTTCTCTGCTGAAATCGAGCTTCCGCCTCTGGCCTGCATCATGTTAACGCCGGTATGACAATACTATTTTTGAATCGTGTAATATTAATGCCATCAGTGTCTGTAACAATCCTTTATCCCTCTACTTTGCAAAGGAAATATCATGGCTACAGCAATCAAAAAAACACCGGCATCAACCAAGAGTACCGCGTCCAGCACAGCCAAAAAAACGACTACCACTAAAGTAATCGCCGAGGCAGCTACCACCTCCAAAGCAACGGCAGCAAAAAAGACTACTAGCAAAACTCCGGCAGAAAAAACCACGGTAAAAAAAACTGCCGCCCCTAAAGTTGCCTCGGAAAAAGCCACACCGACCGCAGTCAAAAAAACTACCGTAAAGAAAACTGCGCTTAGCGTTTCCCCGGAACAACGCTACCGCATGATATCGACTGCTGCTTATTTCCTGGCAGAGCGTCGCGGATTTGCGGGGGGCTATGAAATGCAAGACTGGATTTCCGCCGAAGCTGAAATCGACGCCCAGTTAAAAGGCTAAAAATATCCAGGCTGCAAATAGACGCAGCCTTTCCGCCTCGACTCACTGCGGCAGAATTGTCCGTGCGAGTCTAAATAACAGCCCCAACCATTTCGAGTTATTCCATGTCGAACCTCACCAATTCCCCTGCCTGGCAAGCCCTGTCAAAACATCAAAGCGATATATGCAAACAGACCATGCGGGAGCTGTTTGCAGCAGACACGGGGCGCTTTGACAAACTCTCGCTGCAACTCAATGGCTTGCTGCTCGATTACTCGAAAAACCGGATTACCGAAAAGACACTCGCGTTGCTGATCGAGTTGGCACGCCAATCCAACTTGAGCGATTGGATTGAGCGTCAGTTCAGCGGCGAAAAAATCAATACCAGCGAAGCTCGCGCAGTGCTTCATACTGCCCTGCGCAGCCCGCGCGATTGCATTGTCCACGTAGACGGCAAAAACATCATCCCCGATGTGCATCGCGTGCTCGATCATATGCGGCGCTTTACCGAAGCGGTACGCTCCGGTAAAGCGCTTGGTCATACCGGAAAAAAGATTCGCCACATCGTAAATATCGGCATCGGCGGTTCCGCGCTGGGACCGCTGATGGCGTGCGAAGCGCTCAAACCATATGGCAGCAACGATCTCACCGCCCATTTCGTTTCCAATGTCGATGCCACCGACATTGCCGAAACGCTCAAAAAACTCGATCCGGAAACCACGCTGTTCATCGTGAGTTCCAAAACGTTTACCACCCAGGAAACCATTACCAATGCCCGTACCGCCCGCGCTTGGCTGGTCGAGCGTCTGGGTTCGGAAGAGGCCGTGGCAAAACACTTCGCGGCAGTCTCGACCAACTTGACCGAGACCTCAAAATTCGGCATCAACCCGGAAAACGTGTTTGAGTTCTGGGACTGGGTCGGCGGACGTTACTCCCTGTGGTCGGCCATCGGCTTGCCGATCGCGCTTTATATCGGCATGGAAAATTTCGAACGCCTGCTGGCGGGCGCGCATGCCATGGATGAACACTTCCGCCATGCCCCGCTGGAAGAAAACATGCCGGTTATTTTGGGCATGCTCGGCATCTGGTACGGCAATTTCTTCGGCGTCGGCTCTTACGCCATCCTGCCTTACGACCAGTACCTGCAACGTTTCCCGGCTTACCTGCAACAACTGGAAATGGAAAGCAACGGCAAACGAGTGGACCGCGCCGGCAAGGAGGTCGATTACGATACTCACTTCACCGTATGGGGTGAGCCGGGCACCAACGGACAGCACTCGTTTTATCAGCTGATACATCAAGGGACACGCATGGTTCCAACGGATTTTCTGGCTCCGCTCACCAGCCACAATCCCATCGGTGAACACCACGCCATGCTGTTATCCAACTGCTTTGCGCAGACGGAAGCGCTGATGCTCGGCAAAACCGAGACGGAAGCCCGCGCCGAACTGGTGGCACAAGGCTTATCCGGCGATGCAATCGAGGCTTTGCTGCCCTACAAAATATTTCCCGGCAACCGACCCAGCAACACCCTGCTCTTTGAAAAACTGGATCCCTATACCTTGGGTATGCTGGTTGCGCTCTATGAACAAAAGATCTTCGTGCAAAGCGTGGTGTGGAACATCAACGCTTTCGACCAGTGGGGGGTGGAATTCGGCAAACAACTCGCCAATAAACTATTGCCGGAACTGCGCAGCAAAGAAGCCATCACCTCGCATGACGCATCAACCAATGGCTTGATTAACCTTTATCGCAATCGGAGCAACGCGCTGGGATCATAACGGTGTAGATAGCGTCCCGGAAAGTTAGCACCGCTAAAATTAATCCAAAGTGAGCGACATTAACGAACTGACCGCAGCATTGCTTAAATTCCGCGACGAGCGGGATTGGGCGCAATTCCATAATCCCAAGGACCTCGCGCTGGCGCTGAATATTGAAGCTGGCGAGTTGCTGGAATCGTTTCTGTGGAAATCATCCGAGCAGGCTAACCTCGAGCAGGTAAAGGAAGAGCTGGCGGATGTTTTTGCGTTCACGTTTTTGCTGGCGGAGCAATATGACTTTGATGTGAAGCAGATCGTGCTGGAAAAAATCGCGAAGAACGCACTGAAGTATCCGGTGGAAAAATCGAAGGGTGTGGCGAAGAAGTATACGGAGCTTTGAGAGCAAGCTCCGTTTCACTTTAAAGCTTCGCCCCCAGCCTCCACAGCGAAGTAATCTCTGCCGCCCTTGCCGCATGCAACGGATCGCTGGTATCCGAAACGCGGGGATGATGCGGTTTCACATCCAGCTTGCCCAAGACTTTTAAGCCCGCCGCTTCTATCGCCGCCAACAACTCCTCGCGGCTGCGCAAGCCCAAATGTTCCGCGAGATCGGAAATAATCAGCCAGCCCTCCCCGCCTTCTTCCAGATGCGCCGCCAGCCCATTGAGGAAACTGCGCAGCATTCTGCTGTCGGGGTCGAACACGGCGTATTCCAGCGGCGAGCTGGGGCGCGCGGGAACCCACGGGGGGTTACATACTATGAGTGCGGCGCGTCCTTCCGGGAACAGGTCGGCTTGCACGACTTCAACCTGAGTCGCGAATCCGAGGCGCGTCAGGTTTTCTTTGGCGCAGTTAAGCGCGCGTTGATCCTGATCGGTGGCGACGATGCGTTGGATGCCGCGCCGCGCCAGCACGGCGGCGAGTACGCCGGTGCCGGTGCCGATGTCGAATGCGCGTGATTTTTGCGCGCAGAGTTTGGGCAACGGCGCTTCATTTACCAACCCGACATACTCGCCGCGTATCGGGGCGAACACGCCGTAGTGCGGATGGATGCGCGCGCCGAGGGCCGGAATTTCGACGCCGTTTTTGCGCCATTCGTATGCGCCGATCAGCCCTTGCAAGCCGCGCAACGAGGCAACGTAAGGCTCGGTCCCCGCGCCGTAGACTTGCTCGCAGGCCGCGCGCGCATCGGGGGCGCGGCGCAGCGGGATGCTGTGGTCGGCCTCGAACGGGAGCAGCAGCATGCCCAAGGTGCGGGCGCGTTGCGATTGGGCTTGGCGGTGCAAGTGAAAAGACTCTGTCGGAGATGCCGCGATTTTGGCTTTGCGCGGCTTTTCGTCGGCGCGGCGCGCCATCGCTTGCAGCAATTGCCGCGCGTTTTGAAAATCGCCGCGCCACAACAGCGCCGTTCCCTCGCAGGCCAGACGGTAGGCGGCATCGGCGGTCATGCGGTCATCGGCGATTTGCACGCGCTTGGGCGGCGGCGTGCCGCTCTCGGAACGCCAGCGGGCGGATTTATCTACGCCGCCTTCGTTCCAGTGGATAAGGGGAAAGTCGCTCATCGGCCTTCTTCCCGCTTCAATTGCTGGTAACGCAACTTGGCCGCGTGGTCGTCTTTCGCCGCGTCAATCTCGCGCATCACGGCACGTACATCGGCTTTCTTCGCCACTTCGCGGAAGCGTCCACTGAGCGGCGTGTCGGGCTGCAATTCGCCGCACTGATACAGTGCCCAGATTTCTTTACCGTATTGGGTTTCGCGCAGCT
>JBBIJL010000198.1:0-4121 GCA_037446005.1 Gallionellaceae bacterium
TGCTCTTCCGATCTCCAGCGTCTCATGCAGCTCTTTTTCCGCGCGCTCCAGCTCGCCCATCTGCAAGGACAGCAAGGCGACCGCAAAGGCCAGTTCGACGTTTTCCGGATTCACCACCAGCAACTGCTGGAATTGCGCGCGCGATTCGGCATACTGTTTTTGTTCCAGCAAAGCGCGCGCGTAGAACAGGCGCACATCCTTGTTGCCGGGATAGGACTCCATAAATTTGCGCAAAAGCTCCAGCGCTTTTTGGGGCTCGACCGGCTGCAACAACTGCGCCTCGAATACCACGGCCATATCCCACTCGGGGCGCAACAGCACTGCCTGACGTATCTCGGCCTGCGCCAGCTCCTTGTTGCCCGCTGCCACGGCAATTTGCGCCACCGCCCAGTGCGCTTCCGCCACTTTCGGATAAGGCCGCGCCACGTCAATCAACCAGGCCAATGCGGCGGCTTTATCCGGCGCACGCATCAGCAGCGAATGGATCAGCATAAACGCATGCCCGGCATTTTCCGGATCTGCCGCCAGCAACCGCTCCACATGCGGGCGCGCCTCCTGTAGCTTGCCGCCGCTCAGCAGCAGCGACACCAGCATCTGCTTCGCCAACGGCGCAGCCGGATCCAGCTCCTGCCAGAGCGCGAAGGCTTCCACCGACTTGTCCATCTGGCGCGACTCGAAAGCCAGTTGCGCGGCGCGGCGCGCCACGCGCGGATCGCGCGTCGTTTTCGCCAAATCCCAATAGGCCTGCGCGGCCAACTCCGGCCTGCCGCGCTGCTGGGCAATATCGCCCAGCAGAAACTCGAACAGTATGCGGTCATCCAGCGCGATATTCGGCAAGGCGGGCTGGGGCGGCTCCGGTTTTTTTTCTGCTGTCTGCACGGGAATATTCGCGGCGGATGTGGCTGCTGCATCCTGGTCGGCACGCGGCGCATGCGCGCACGCGCCCAGCAACAAAGGCAGCAAAATTATCTTGTAATGTATGGAATTCATTTTATCCGGCAGGCCGAGCCTCGGTGTTTTGGTGCGAGGCAGCATATTAGGTTATATTCACCCCAACTCACAACCGTCCACTCCCTGCATGACTGCACCGATTACCCTGTCCGCCCGCAATCTCAACCGCCGCTACGGCCAGCGCGATATCGTTCAAAACCTGTCACTCGAACTCAAACGCGGCGAAGTGCTCGGCCTGCTCGGCCATAACGGCGCCGGCAAAAGCACCACGCTGCAAATGCTCACCGGCACGCTGACACCGAATTCGGGCGAAATCGAAATTTGCGGCCTCGACCTGCTGCGCCAGCCCGACCAGGCCAAAGCCTGCATCGGCTACCTGCCCGAAACGCCGCCGCTGTACCGCGAGATGCGCGTGGACGACTACCTGATCTTCGCCGCCAAACTGCACCGTGTGCCCAAGGACAAACTGCCCGCCGCATTGGAGGAAACCAGACAGCGCTGCGGACTGGAAGAGAGCGGCAGAAAAATCATCGGCACGCTGTCCAAAGGCTACCAGCAGCGTGTCGGCATCGCGCAGGCCATCATCCACCGCCCGCCAGTCATCGTGCTGGACGAACCGACCGTGGGGCTCGACCCCTCCCAGATTCGCGAAATACGCACGCTCATCCGCGAGCTGGGCGACGCCCACAGCGTCATCCTGTCCACGCATCTGCTGAGCGAAGTGGAAAACATTTGCGACCGCGTCGAGATCATGCAGAAAGGCCGCCTGATCTACGGCGACAGCAGCGCGCGCATGCAGCAGTACGGCCACCAGCCCGGCTTCGTCGTCACCCTGCTGGCACCGCCGGAGCTCGGCGAACTGGAAGACATCGCCGGCGTGGAAAAAGTCGAGGCGCTGTCCGACACCCGTTTCCGCATCCTGCACACAGTGGACGCCAACACCGGCGCGGTCTTGCTCGCCCTCGCCGCCGAGCGCGGCTGGCAAGCACAGCAACTGACGCCGCTCAAAGGCAGCATCGAAGACGTCTACGCCCACATCACCGAGAACGAACCCGCATGATCCTCACCATCGCCCGCAAAGAATTCCGCAGCCTGTTCGCCGCGCCCAGCACCTGGCTGATTCTGGGCGTTCTGCAATTTCTGTTCGCCTGGTTTTTTCTGGCGCGCCTCGACGCTTACCTGCAACTGCAAACCCAGCTCGCGCAAGTCGCCAATGCGCCGGGCGCAACCCTGTCGGTCGCCTCCCCCCTGTTCGGCACGCTCGCGCTGATGCTGATGATGCTGATCCCGCTGTTCACCATGCGCCTGCTGGCCGAAGAGCGCCGCAACCAGACGCTGGCACTGCTGCTCGCCGCGCCGGTTTCCAGCAGCCAGATCGTGCTCGGCAAATTTCTCAGCCTCGTGTTATTCGTCGCGCTCACCATCGCCGGCTGCACGGCGATGCTCTCCGTTCTGGGATTGGGCACGCGCCTCGATTTCGGCCTGCTCCTCGCCAACGCGTCGGGTCTGCTGTTGTTGAGCGCCAGCTACGCCGCGCTCGGCCTGTATCTTTCCGCACTCACCAAACAACCCCTTATCGCCGCGATGAGTGCCACCGCGTTGTCGTTCGGCCTGTGGCTGATCGACATCGGCTCGGCCGAGAGCGGGAGCGGACTGCGTGCCCTGTCCCCGACCGCACACGCGCAGAGCCTGAACGCGGGCCTGATTCTGGGGGCGGACATCCTGTATTTCGTCCTGTTCATCACCGCGTTTTTGCTGCTGACGATCCGCCGCGTGAACAACAACCGCATGTACGCTTAATGAAAAATTTTCTATCGCCCCTGCTGCTCAAGAACATCGCTTTCACCGCGCTGCTGCTCGGCGCCGCCGTCGCGCTATACCAGTTTGCCGCGCGCCACCCCGCGCAGTGGGACGTCACGCAAACCAAGCTGAACAGTCTGGAGCCCGGCAGCGTGAATGTGCTGAAGATGCTGCAAGGCGAAGTGAAAATCACCGTCTATGCCACCGAGCAGGATGCGAAACAGGGCGACTTGCGCCGGCTCATCCGCGAGTTCGTCGCCATCTACCAGCGCTACAAAACCGACATCACCCTCGGCTTCGTCGATCCCGTGAAAGAGCCGGAGGCCATGCGCAAAGCTGAGATACAGCACAACGGCGAGATGGTGGTGGAATACGGCGGGCGCGCGGCGCACCTGACCGCACTGAATGAGCAGACCCTCTCCAGCGCTTTGCTGGGTCTCGCCCATTCCAAAGATGAATTGCTGATGTATGTGGACGGCCACGGCGAACGCAAACTCGACGGCGCGGCCAATCACGACCTCGGCGATTTCGGCAACAAGCTGCGCCAGAACGGGTATCGCATCGGCGGCCTGAACCTCACGCTGGCGCAGGATGTGCCGAACAACGCCAGCCTGCTGGTGCTCACCCATCCGCAAACCCCGCTGCTGCCCGGCGAAGTCGCCAAGGTATTGCGCCACATCGACAACGGCGGCAACCTGCTGTGGCTGCTCGACGCCGAACCGCTGCGCGGGCTGGAACCCGTCGCCGAAAAACTCGGCCTGCTGCTCACCCCCGGCATGGTGATCGACCCGTCCGCGCAGGAAATGAACGCCCCGGCAAACTGGGCCTTGAGCGCGGGCTATCCGCCGCATGCGGTCACGCAAAATTTCAATCTCATCACCGTGTTCCCCTACGCGCGTTCGCTCGGCGCGGAAGAAGAGAACAGCGCATGGCAACGCCACACGCTGGTTGAAGGCGCGCCGCGCGGCTGGGTGAGCCGCACCGCGTTCAAGCCGGGCAGCAAACCGCGCTTCGACAAAAATCACGACATCCCCGGCCCGGTCAATCTGGCCGTCGCCCTGCAACGCACGCTGAACGACAAGGAGCAGCGCATCGTGGTCGTCGGCGGCGCCTCCTTCCTCGCCAACGCCTACTCCGGCAACGGCGGCAACATCGACCTCGGCATCAACATGGTGAACTGGCTCAGCGACGAAGAAGCCCTCATCACCATCCAGCCCCGCGCCAACAAGGACGGCACCGTCACCTTCAGCGCGCGCGAACTCACCTTCATCAGTGTCGGTCTGGTGATCGTGCTGCCGCTGGTGCTGCTAATCGCCGGGGGAATCCAATGGTGGCGCAGGAGAAGCTAGCGGGTTGCCAGATGCCCGGCA
>JBBIJL010000199.1:0-4120 GCA_037446005.1 Gallionellaceae bacterium
TAATCGTTCATTGAGGTCAGTTCTTCGCAAGACATTGGAAGACTTTGATGTGGTTCGCCGGAATAATGTTGGGGGAATAAGAACTGTTATGATGAAAAATTTTCGTAAACTGAGCCAGTTTTGGAGGCATGGTGTTGCCCATGAAAGTTAAATTTATTCACTTGGTAGAAATTTGTCATTTAGTAAAAAAATGACTGAGTCTCTACATCTCGATATTCTCGGCCTAGTATTTTTTACCGCCCTGTTCCTTTCCTTATTTATTGTCCCAGCCACCATTGCATTGGCGCGCAAAGTGGGGGCGGTGGATGTTCCTAAAAACCGAAGTTCTCATTCGACGCCGACTACGCGTTTGGGCGGGTTAGGTATTGCGGCAAGTTTGGTTTTAGTTTGCTTGATGTTTTTGCCACTCAATATTTTTGCTAGGGCTTTCCTAGCGGGCTTGTTGATAATTATTGTCACTGGCTTGATTGACGATATTTGGGACATTGGACCGCGCTGGAAGTTTATCGGGCAGATCGCAGCAGCGGGGGCATTTATTGGTTTAGGTGGCGGGTCTTTGGTGCATCTGGGGAGCTTTTTGGGGCAGAGTGAGATGACGCTGGATAGACTAGCGGTGCCGTTCACTATCTTTTGCATGGTTGGGGGAATGAATGCTTTTAATCTATCGGATGGTTTGGATGGATTAGCTGGAGGCCTTGCCGCAATTGCTGCCGTGTTCTTCGCCTATTTTTCCTGGCATGTGGGGGCGAATGACTTGCTGTTGGTGAGTGTTGCGCTACTTGGCGCCGTGATGGGGTTCTTGCGCTATAACAGCTATCCTGCAAAATTATTTATGGGGGATTGCGGCAGTCTCACCTTGGGTTATGTTTTGGCTGCTTTATTGGTGAGCGGTAGCCAGCGCGATGGACAACACATTCCTTTGGTCGCATGGGTATTGGTAGTATCGCTACCGCTGTTGGATACACTGCTGGTAATGGCGCGGCGGCTACGGTATGGACATAGTCCATTTATGCCTGACCGTACACATTTACACCATCGCTTGATGACGCTTGGTTTGGCACATCCGGGAGTGGTGGCGGTGATGTATGCAGCGATGGCTTGCTTTGGCGTATTAGCGTTGGGTTTGCAGGACTATCCTGATTGGTATGCATTTTCCGCTATATTTTTGATTGGTTTAATTTTGTTTGGCGGCGTTTCCAGTTTGCAGCATATTGGTTATACCTTCAATGCAGGGCGACGGAAGCGGTCTTATGCCACTGTGCGGCAATGGCCGATTTTCAGGCGCTGGGCAAGACTGGTTATGTCGAGCGCGGTTTCAATTAGTGTATTGTTGTTGTTGCTCTTGTGTTTGCCGGCGCTGTTTTTTCCTTTACCGGGACTGAATCGGAATGAGGTATTAGCGCTGCTTATGATGGCTGGTGTGGTGGTGTTCTACAGCGTACATCGCTCGCAGGCTTACAAGGGAATGTTGCACGGCTCGGTTTATGTTTCGATCTTTGTGCTGTTCTTTTTGTACAACTTGGGCGCAAATTTCGGGGGGCATTGGTCTAGCTTTTATCTGACGACGATTTCAGTGCTGGCTGCTGTATGGGTGGCGATCAAGATTTCTTTTCGCAGAAATACCGTGATTTTGATGACATCCAGTTTTGAGTTGTTAATGGTGTTCTTGTCTTGGTTTTTGCCGTTCGTGCTGTTTCAAGAGTTGCATTTGTCGGCTGAGGTCGTCGCGGCAGGGCGTTTGGCTTGCTTGCAAGTATTGCCTTTTATGCTGACGACTAAGATTTATTTTAATGTGCAACCGCAGGGTAATAAGTGGGTAGTGGGGGCATTAGCTGGGGCGATGGGGGCAATTGCATTGCGCGGATTGCTGTAGCAGCGTCAACGCCTGTCGACGATAGATGCAAAAGAAAAAGCCCGGTTTCGGGCTTTTCTGATTTTGGCGGAGGGGGGGGGATTCGAACCCCCGTTAGGCTATAAACCTAAACACGCTTTCCAGGCGTGCGACTTAAACCGCTCATCCACCCCTCCGAAGGGCGCGCAGAATAAACTAGAACGCGTTTTACTGCAACAGAAACAGATGTTAAAAATCATTGCGCCATGCACGCAGCGCGGCGAAGACGGCAACTTCAGCGGTTAGCGGTGCAGGCAAGTCGAGGTGGCTCATGACGCTGGCGGCAATTTCAGGTTCTCCGCAACGCATGAACGGGTTGGTGGCTTTTTCCAGCGCGATGGTGGAGGGCAGGGAGGGGAGGTCTTGCTGGCGCAGGGCAAGGGCATCGCGCTGGCGCTGTTGCAATGCAATATTTTCCGGTTCGCACAGCAGGGCGAAGCGGATGTTGGACTCGGTGTATTCGTGGGCGCAGTAGACTTTGGTGTCGTCGGGTAGCGCGGCCAGCCGTTGCAGGGAATGGTGAAATTCGGCGGGCGTGCCGACAAACATTTTGCCGCAACCGCAACCAAATAAAATATCGCCGCAAAACAGCATGCCGTTGCCGATGTAGGCGATATGTTCCGGCAGATGGCCGGGCACATGGATGATGTCGAAGCTCAGTCTCAGCTCGTTAATCTCGATACGGTCGCCTTCGCCGATCTGATGGGTGACGGTCGGAATCATTTCCGAGCGTGGTCCGTACACCCGGGTGTTATATACTTCGCGCAATTTCGGAATGCCGTTGATATGGTCGCCGTGCCGGTGGGTTACGAGGATGGCGATCAAATCGAGCCGGTGCGCTTGCAGATAAGCCAGAACAGGTGCCGCATCGCCCGGATCAACAACGATGGCGCGCTCGCCGTTGTGCAAAATCCAGATGTAATTGTCATAAGTGCCGGTCAAGGCCGGAATGGGAACGATTTCGAGCATGATGGATTTATTAAAAGTGGATCAGTATGCCTACCGCTAACTCGCTGGCCGAATGGCTCGATACGCCGCAGGGACGATATTTGCTGGCGCGCGAGCGGGAATATTTCGACCGTAGTGTAACGGATATCTTCGGCTTTAACGCGCTGCAAATCGGCTTGCCGCAACATGATTTTTTGCGGGCAAGCCGTATGCCCATGCGCGCGACGGCTGCGCCGGAAATCGGCGCGCAGGTGCTGGCGGAGTTTGACGAACTGCCGATTGAAACCGGCAGTCTGGATTTGGCGCTGCTGCCGCATGTGTTGGAATTTAACAAACACCCGCACCAGATATTGCGCGAAGTCGAGCGGATGTTGCGCCCCGAGGGACACGTCATCATCAGCGGCTTCAACCCTCGCAGCTTGTGGGGGCTGCGCCGCGCGTTCGGTTCCAAAACGGGTTATCCGTGGTGTGGCGACTTCATCGCCTTGCCGCGCTTGAAAGACTGGCTGGCCTTGCTGGGCTTCGAACTCGTCGGCGGACGTTTCGCCTGTTACGCGCCGCCGATGATTAGCCGCCAATGGCTGCAACGCTGCCATTTCATGGAGCCGGCAGGCGACCGTTGGTGGGCGGTGTGCGGCGGCGTGTATTACCTAGAAGCGGTGAAGCGCGTACCGGGCATGCGCCTCATCAAGCCGAAATGGAACAAGGGATTGGTCAGCAAGTTGATTCCTGCTGCGCCGAAATTAAATCGGGAAGTGTCACAAAGAACCACAGATGAGTAACGAGATTGTTGAGATTTTTACCGACGGCGCCTGCAAGGGTAACCCCGGTGTCGGCGGTTGGGGGGCGCTGTTGCGCACCAAGGGTAAAGAGCGCGAACTGTGCGGTGGCGAGGCTCTCACCACTAACAATCGCATGGAGTTGATGGCGGCCATCGTGGCCTTGGAAACTTTGACCCGTCAATGCAAGGTGCGTTTGCATACCGATTCAAAATACGTGCTGCAAGGCATTACCGAATGGTTGCCCGGCTGGAAGCAACGCGGTTGGAAAACAGCGAGCAAGCAGCCGGTAAAGAACGATGATCTGTGGCGCAGACTGGACGAGGCTGTCACCCGTCATCACATTGAGTGGGTATGGGTTAAAGGCCATGCCGGGCATACCGAAAACGAACGCGCCGACCAGTTGGCGAATCGCGGCGTTGAAGACATCTTGAGCGGAAAAATAAAATGAGACAAGTCGTACTGGACACCGAAACCACCGGCCTCGATCCCAAGCAGGGAC
>JBBIJL010000200.1:0-4064 GCA_037446005.1 Gallionellaceae bacterium
GCCAACACCACGGCGGTGTTCCAGTTCGAATCGCGCGGCATGAAAGACACGCTGGTCAAAGCCAAGCCGGACTGCATTGACGATCTGATCGCGCTGAACGCGCTGTACCGTCCCGGCCCGATGGACTTCATTCCCGATTACATCAACCGCAAACACGGCAAGGAAAAAGTTATCCTGCCGCACCCGCTGCTGGAGAAAGTGGTCGGCAGCACCTACGGCATCATGGTTTATCAGGAGCAGGTGATGCAGTCGGCGCAGGTGGTGGCGGGCTACAGTCTGGGCGGCGCGGATATGTTGCGTCGCGCGATGGGTAAAAAGAAGCCGGAGGAGATGGCCGAGCATCGCGGCATTTTCGTGACGGGTGCGGCCAAGAACAACATCGACGAGAAGAAGGCGAACGAAATCTTCGACACGATGGAAAAGTTCGCGGGCTACGGCTTCAACAAGTCGCACGCCGCGGCTTACTCGGTGGTGGCCTACCAGACCGCCTACCTCAAGTGCCATTACCCCGCCGCGTTCATGGCCTCGACCATGACCTCGGAAATGACCAACACTGACAAGGTCAGTTTCTTCTATCAGGATACGGTGCAGCAGGGCATCGCCATCCTGCCGCCGGACGTGAATTCATCCGGTTACCGTTTCGCCCCGGTGAACCCCAAGACTATCGCCTACGGCCTCGGCGCGATCAAGGGCACGGGCGAAAACGCGGTGGAAAATATCGTGGCGGCGCGCAAGGATGGGCCGTTCAAAGACTTGTTCGACTTCTGCCGCCGCGTGGACAAGCGCGTCGTCAACCGCCGCACCATCGAAGCGCAGATCCGCGGCGGCGCGTTCGACAGCATCAACGACCACCGCTACCAGTTGCTCGCCTCACTCGATGCGGCGCTGGGCAGCGCCGAGCAGCATGCGCGCTCCGCCAACCAGAACAGCCTGTTCGGCGACGGCGATGGCGGCGACATGCCGGTGACGATGGCCGACGTGCCGCGCTGGAAACTGCGCGAGCAACTGGCGCAGGAAAAAGTCGCGCTGGGCTATTACCTGAGCGGGCATCCGTATCAGGAGTTTGCCGCTGAGCTGTCGAGCTTTGTGAAGCACAAGCTGGCCGACATTACGCCCGACATCATTCCCGTACCGGCGGGCGGCGGCTACGGCAACGGCGGCGGGCGGCGCAACAACGCCAAGCCGCTGGTGCTGGCGGGCATGGTCAACGGCGTGCGCATCATCCAGACGCGGCGCGGCAAAATGGCGGTGCTGGTGCTGGACGACGGCACCGCCACGCTGGAAGTCGTCGTGTTCAACGAGCTGTACGAGGCCAACCGCACCTGGATCCGCGATGACGAATTGCTGGTGGTGGACGGCAAAGCGGAGCTGGATGCGTATTCGGGCGGCATGCGCGTCACCGCGGAGGAGCTATACGACTTCGCCTCCGCCCGCGCCACCTTCGCCAAGCGGCTGGAGCTTACCTGCAACATCAACGCCCCGGTACGCATTGGGCAATTGGCGGAGATATTAAAACCGTATTGCGGCGGCAAATGCTCGGTGGTGATTAACTACACCAACTTGATTGCCGGTGCGCAACTGCGTTTGGATGAGGCATGGCAGGTCACTTTGCCGGATATGCTGATCGGCGATTTATGCGCATTGCTCGGCAAGGAAAACGTGCGGATCGTGTACGGGAGTGCCGATTAACTGTAGCGGCGCGGAGTCCCGCTTGTGAATTTCATTGGGGTGGGGTAGATTGCTTGAGCGGAAAGTATTTGAGTAGAGAAGTCGCAGGTTGCATCCGGTAGTTCACAAGTCGTTTTTCCATTATCAACTCGGATTGGGAGTGCTCAAAATGTCAAAATTCACTGATGTATTGTTGGTCTCAGCTATTGCGTTGGGTCTCGTAGCCTGTTCGACGCCGCCCAAAGTAGAAAAAGCCCCCGAGTGCGTGTTTCCCGGTTCCAAGGAAGCAGCGCCGTTGTGGGTGTGCGATGCGCCTGTCGAGGGTGTGACAGTGGGTGCGGTTGGTTCGGCCGCAAAATCGGGAGCGGGGCTTGAGTTCATGAAGCAAATGGCCGCCACTGCGGCGCGCGTGCAGCTTGCGCAGCAAATGAAAGTACAAGTGCAGAACATGATCAAGCAATACGCCGAAACCACCGGCGCGGGCAGCAAGGAAACAGTGGATCAGGTGAACACCTCAGTCACCAAGCAGATCACCGACCAGACGCTGGTGGGAACCAAAATATTCAGGAGCGCTCAAGCTCCCGATGGCACGATGTTCGTGCTGGTTGGCTTGGATGAAGCCTCGGTACAGAAGCTGACCGAGTCGGCAGTCAAGACCAGCATGGGTAATGACCAGGCGCTGTGGCAGCAGTTCAAGGCGCAAAAAGGTCAGGACGAGTTGGCCGCCGACATCGCCAAGCAAAAGCTGGAAAAACGCTGAGCCACAGGCGACGCAGCAGAAACCTATGCCCGCCGGGCATAGGTTTTTTCTTTTGCAGTATTGAGGGCGCTTCTAAAAATCCAGATTTCGCCCAAATGCAAGGCGCGGAAAACGTAGTTTCAGTGCAGGCTAATCTTCAGGTTGGCCGGAACTAGAAAATTTCGCCGCGCGGCATAACCAGCCACTTGCCTGCTTGCGGGCTTAGTGGAATGGCTAGTAGTTTTCATCAGTTGGGATGAAATATGAATTTTTAGAAGTGCCTTTGAGTGAATTACACGTTCAAGGAGAGCCCTATGAATAGACTGATTGCCACCCTTTGCATTTTCTCGATGGTTACGCTGCTTTCGGCTTGTGCCGAAGCGCCGGTCGATACCGGCCCCACCGCTGCGCAACAACGTGCGCACGCGGAAAAAGCGCAGGGCGAATTGTCGTCCGAAACGCGGAAGTAAATCATGCGCCGCATTTTTATAGGGCTCTGTCTGGGCGGGATGTTTCTGGCGAACAGCAGTTTTGCCGGCGAGAAAATCGAGGTGGTGCAAGCCGAAGGGAGCGTATCGGTGAGCGATACCCCGGCGGTGCGCGCGAAAAAGGTTTCTTCCAACAGCACGCTTCCATCCAAAAACATATTGGCAACCGGGCCAAACGGCCGCGCTGTGGTGCGCGTGGGCAACGTCGGTTATCTCGTGCTCGAAAAGAACAGCAAGATCGAAATCGACAACAGCAATGAGCGCGCCGGTTTCTTTCGCCAGGTTACGGGCATGATCTACTACGCCGTGCATACCCTCAACGGCAAGGAGCGCACGCTGGAGGTCAAAACGAAAACCGCAACTATGGGGATTCGCGGCACGCGTTTTCTGGTGGCCGATATTCCGGGGCGCAACGAGGTGGGTATGCGTAAGGGCACGCTCAGTGTGACGAGTCCCGATGCGGAATTCGAGATACACAAAATAGGGCAGCAGGACGAGTTCGAAGCGTTCAAGCGCGAGGCGCAAAGTGCGGTTGCCGCAGAGAAGCGCCAGTTCGAGGAGTACAAGGCGGATACGCTGCGCGAGTTCGTCGAATACAAACGCGAGTTCGCTTTGGGGGCGGAGCGTATGGCCTCGTTCGACGGCAAGCGAGTGGATGACCGTCCTTTGGGCGGCGCAACCAGAGCCGAGATGGAAACACTCGAAGAGTATGCCGGGGAATGGCTGAAAGAAGTGCGCGATTAATTTCTCGTAGTTCCGTAGGCTTGAAGCTGTTGAGGCGGGCATATGCGCAGGCGTACAATCGCCACCACTGCGCAATGGCGTAGTTTCGCAAGGCGGAAGGAAATACAAGCAGGATGGACATGTCGGGGGTGTTGCCGTTGGATGTAGCCGGCGCGATTCCGGTGCTGTGGCTGGCGCTAGGGCTGCTGGGGCTGGTGCTGCAACGCAGTCCGCGGATGATTACGAACATCCTGTTTCCGCTGGGCGCATTTTTCTCGTTGTTGTTGGCGGCCACCGGCTTGTGGGCGTTGGGCGAGACAGCCAACATCGCCGTGCTGCCGCTGGGTTTGCCCGACCTGCCGTTTCACCTGCGTCTTGATCCGCTCTCCGCTTTTTTTCTGATTTTGCTCGGCGGCGCATCGTTCGGCGTGTCGCTGTTCGGCGCC
>JBBIJL010000201.1:0-4053 GCA_037446005.1 Gallionellaceae bacterium
CTGCGCAGGCGGTACCTTGCCTACACCTTTCCTGAAATCTATCGGCGTGATGGTAGAAACCAAATTCGGCACCGAATAAGCCGTCGTATTAACTCCGCCCTAATTAACTCAAATATATTCGGGTTAATTAGGGTTCTTCCGGAGCTTTAAGCCGTTTTAGCTTAAACTGCCGCATCATCTAATCCAGCCCGCCCCCATGCAAACCTCACACCCGCAGCACTGGCTGATCTACTGCCGCCCCGGTTTCGAACGCGATTGTGTTGAGGAAACCCAAGCCAAGCCCGTCGAAGTCATCGAAAATTCCGGCTACGTGGCACTAGAAGGCAAACCGCGTCTGGCTTACGCGCAACTCGCCTTCGCGCGCCAACTTATTTCGCTGTACGGCGAAATCGACGAACTGCCCGAACGCGACCGCCTCACCCCACTGCTATCCGTGATTCCCGACACGCCGCAACAGTTCGGCGCGCTGTATCTCGAAGTGCCTGACAGCAACGAAGGCAAAACGCTTTCCGGCTTCACGCGACGCTTCCAGCCCATACTGGAAGCCAAGCTGCGCGAGGCTTCGCGCTTGGTGGATGATCCTACCCTGCCGCGCCTGCATATTTTCTTCCCGGACAAGCACCGCGCCTTGCTCGGCAGCAGCGATCCTCTCAACAGCGCCGCCGCGCTCAACGGCATCCAGCGCGTCAGCATGGCGCACGATGCGCCCAGCCGCTCCTATCTGAAACTCGCGGAAGCATTCGAGGTGTTTCTGGATAAATCGGAACAGGCGCAATGGTTAAAGCCGGGCATGACTGCCGTAGACTTGGGCGCGGCACCCGGCGGCTGGACTTGGCAGCTGGCACAACGCGGGCTGAAAGTCATCGCCGTGGACAACGGGCCGCTCAAAGGGGCTGCGGCATCGCACGCATCCATCAAACACCTGCGCCAGGATGGTTTCCGTTACCGCCCCCAAAAAACCGTGGACTGGCTGGCGTGCGACATGGTGGAACAGCCGCAACGCGTCACCGAATTGATGATCGAATGGCTTGTCGGCGGGTTCACCCAACGCGCCATCTTCAACCTGAAATTACCCATGAAAAAACGCGTTGCCGCATTGCACGGGGCCCTAGCCAGCATACGTGCGGCGCTCAACGCGAAAGGCATACGCTACAACTTGGAAGCCAAGCAGCTCTACCACGACCGCGAAGAAGTGACAGTATTCCTGTCAAAAATCAAACGCTAAGCTTCTTCGTCAATATGATCCACCACGTCGCTTCCGCGTAAATTGTGATGACGCCGGTCTATGCCGGAGCGCAACTCGATCAATACGTGCTGATGTTTGATACGCCGACAGGTCTTGCGCCGATCTTCCTGCGGCATTTCCCGCTGCTGTTGCGGCTCCACCTGTTGCACCGCTTCATGCTCTTTATGCGGCGCATGGTATTCGATGCCGGAAACAGGCTGTTCCCGCGGATACACCGGCTTGATCGCATGAGTAGCCGACAAGCCTTTCACTTGGCGCGTATCCGGGGGCGTCATCACAGGCGAAACACTGGGCACAAAACGCATGGCACCTCCTTGCAGACAAGCTTATGCCTTGTTATCGGCAATCGTTGCAGAAAGATTAGCGAAGTTACTTGGGCGCGACATCCGGCAGATTCGGGTGGGCGTCGTGCATCACGATGCGTGAAACATACCAGATCGCCAGCAAATTGGCCGCAATAGCCACATAGCCCACATTCTGATACCCCGCGATATGCCCGTTGCTTTGCTGGGTGATGATGAATCCGCTCAGGGTGGCCGCCAACCCCATGGCCAGCGATTGCACAGTGGCATTGAGCGACATGAACGTGCCGCGCAGCTTCGGTTGCGCCGCCGAAGTGATGATCGCCATCGCCGGAATAAAACGCCCCGAGATCAGCACGAAAAACAGCGTGGTGCATACCAGCCACAAGCCCAGCGATGCACTCTGTATCTGCGTTACCGCGAGCAGTGGAATCATTGCGGCAATCGCAACCAAACGATAGACCTTCACTTTGCCATGCACATCCGCCCAATGGCCGATGAGGCGCGCGGTGACCAGCGTCGCAGCACCGCCGACCAGATAGATATAAGCGATGTCATGCTGGCTGATGGCGATGTTGTTCACCGCATACACCGTGATATAGGGAATCACCGTAAAACCGGAAAAAATGATGAGCGCCGACAAAGTCATCGCGCGCCAATGATTAGCGTCGCGCATCACCGCGAACATCGCGGAGAACGGGTGTGCCAGCTTCTCCTGACTCAAGTGGTGACGCAGCTCTGGCAGCACCCGCCATGCGATCACCATGAAAATCGCCACCAGCACCACGATAAAAATGAACGGTGCACGCCATTGGAAATGGCTCGCCAGCCACAAAGACAGCGGCACCCCCGCCACGGTGGAAAACGAAAATGCCGCCGACACGATACCGCTCGCCTTGGCCCGGCGTGCAAACGGAATGACATCACCGATGATGGTCTGCACCAATGCCCCCAAAACACCGCCGAACGCTCCTGCCAAACCGCGCGCAATAATCAGCGTTGCATAACCGGGAGCCAGACCGCAGGCTAATGTAGCCAGCCCGAATAGCACAAACATGAAAAGCAACAACTGCTTACGTTCGAAGCGATCTACGAAGGTGGCGGCGAGCAACCCGGAAAAAGCGGCGCTAAAACTGTAAGACGCCACCAGCAACCCGAACTCGTGCGTGGAGATGCCCAGTTCGCGCATCAACAACGGGCCGAGCGGCATCATAATCATAAAATCCAGAATATGACTGAACTGGATGCCAGCGAGCGTCAGCAGCAAGGCGCGTTCCGAATACGCTGCGGGTGTCTTTTGCCTTGATTGCATCATGCTTGCGCGTCCAATCTATCGAGAAACTTCTGTAATTCCGGTGCCAACGGCGCGGTGATGCTCATCGGCTCATTGGTCAGCGGATGTTTGAAAGCGATGGTGTGCGCATGCAAAAACATGCGCTTCAGGCCCCGCTTCATCAGCTCCTTGTTGCGCGTGAAGTCGCCGTATTTATCGTCGCCCGCGATGGGGAAGCCCAGATGCGAGAGGTGCACGCGAATCTGGTGCGTGCGTCCGGTTTTAAGCTGCGCTTCGAGCAACGTAAATTCCGGCCAACTCTTTTGCAGCGTAAAAATCGTATGCGACGCCTGCCCGTCCTCGCGCACCATCACCCGCTTCTCGCCCTGCGGGGTATCGAACTTGTGCAGCGGCAGCTTCACGTGCTGCTTGGCATTCTTCCACTGCCCCAGCACCAAGGCGAAATAACGCTTGTCGCTGTTGCCCTCGCGCATGATCTCGTGCATCGCGACCAGCGCGGAACGCTTCTTCGCCAGCAACAACACGCCGGAAGTCTCGCGGTCGAGTCTATGCACCAACTCCAGAAACTTGGCCTGCGGCCGCGCACTGCGCAATTGCTCGATGACCCCGAAACTCACCCCGCTGCCGCCGTGTACCGCCGTTCCGGCGGGTTTATTGATGGCGAGAATGGCCTCATCCTCGTACAAGATCGGGAATTCAGTAGGGGGCACGAACTCGACATCGGGCTTTTCCGCCACCCGCACCGGGGGGATACGCACCTGATCGCCCAGTTGCAAACGGCAGGTTTGATCGACCCGTTTCTTGTTCACCCGCACTTCGCCGCTACGCAAAATACGGTAGATATGGCTCTTGGGAACGCCCTTGAGGTGTTTGCACAGAAAATTGTCGATGCGCTGATCGCAGCTACCCTCGTCGATCTCGATCAGTGTTACAGATTCTTTGCTTAAACCATTCATTTTGAATATACTTCGCGGCGCGCGTGTTAGGTAGATGGAACGGGATGCCAGTTATTTCCCCGTCAGCGAAGATAGGCAGATGTGCCGCCGCACCATTCCAGCCGCCATCCGGTTAATGTCACTCACCGGGAGAAGCAGTGATGGTAATTGATTTACGCGCTCTAGGCATCCGGGATTTTGGACGCCAGTAGAATTTAGCGTGCCGCCTCTACGACAAAATTGGCGGCACAAATTTTAGACAAGCACACCGAGAAC
>JBBIJL010000202.1:0-4029 GCA_037446005.1 Gallionellaceae bacterium
GGCACCCCAAGCGATATTGCTCCCCCACAACATTGACTCCGCCTGAGCAAGATAGGGATACGGAACGCATACGGCATAATCGGCGGCCTTCAATTCCCGCACTCCGACCATAATCCCCTCCAGTAGCGCTTTATTGCGCGCTAGACGACCATACATTTTCCAATTCCCGACGACTAATTTGCGGCGCATATTTTATATTCCTTGTAGCCACGAAAGTCTTGAATCGTACCTGCGAAAACTTGAACGGTCAATCTCACTCACCAAGGCAACTCAGTTAAAATCCGCCGCCCCCCCTCTATCAAATATTCTTACTTCATATGTAATAATTGTGTAACAAGCACTATATATGATGCGCTACGCTGACAAACGGCAAACAACCGAATATTGCAATTTAAACAAAATTTTGGAGACCCCATGAGCAAATTAAATCGTATTCTAGGCAGTATCGGCCTAACTGCGGCACTGTTGGCTGCCGGCACAGCCGCTGCTTCCGACATTACCGGCGCAGGTGCAACTTTCCCTTACCCCGTTTATGCAAAATGGGCCGAAGCATATAAGGCTCAAACCGGTGTTGGCCTAAACTATCAATCTATTGGCTCGGGTGGCGGCATCAAACAAATCAAGGCTAAGACCGTGAATTTCGGTGCAACAGACGCTCCTCTCAATCAAAATGATTTGGGCATGGCAGGTCTAACACAATTTCCAACCGTTATCGGGGGCGTGGTTCCTGTCATCAACGTGGAAGGTATTGCACCAGGCCAGCTGAAGCTGACCAGCGAAGCGTTGGCAGGTATTTATCTGGGCAAAATCACTAAATGGAACGACGCAAAGATCGCCGCAGAAAATAAAGATGTGACTCTGCCGGATGCGGGCATCAACGTAGTTCACCGCGCGGACGGTTCCGGTACTTCCTTCATTTTCACCACCTATCTGTCTCAAGTTAGCACGGAATGGTTCCGCAACGTCGGTGCAGCATCGGCCGTACAGTGGCCATTGGGAATGGGCGGCAAGGGTAACGAAGGTGTCGCATCCAACGTAAAGAGCATCAAGAATTCGATCGGTTATGTCGAATATGCTTATGCCTTGCAAAACAAAATGACCTATGTGCAATTGAAAAACCGCGACGGTCAATTTGTCAAACCGGAAGATGTTAATTTCAAAGCTGCTGCTGCCAATGCAAAATGGAAAGCCGAAGAAGGTTTCTATCAAATCCTGACCAATCAACCAGGCAAGGATAGCTGGCCCATCACTGGCGCAACTTTTATTCTGATGCACACAAGCCAAACCAATGCAGAATCCGCCAAGGATGTTTTGAAATTCTTTGACTGGGCTTACAGCAACGGCGGCAAGCTCGCGGCAGATTTGGACTATGTGCCTTTGCCGGAAAACGTCGTGAAGCTGATTCGTGATTCCTGGAAATCGCAAATCAAAGACGCTGCCGGAAAAGCTGTTTGGAAATAATTTAACGCGGGAGCACCTAGACTTAGTCCGTGCACCCTAAATTCGAGGGGGTTTCGACCCCCTCAAATTTTGAAAATTGATTTTGCATCCGCTGAAGATCAATTTCCAAAATTTGAACGAACAATCATAAAATCATTATGCACACGTTAGATGCCCGCCTAAAACGACAAAACCTGCTGGACACCCTGTTCCGCAGCACTACTCGCTTCTCAGCTTTCGCAGTCCTCGCATTATTGATCGGCATCATCATCACGCTGATCGTAGGCAGTATGCCGGCAATCAACGCTTTCGGTTTCGGCTTCCTGACCAGCTCCGAATGGAATCCCGTTACCGAACAATTCGGCGCACTGGTTCCCATCGCTGGAACGGTTGCTACGGCAACCATTGCATTGCTGATCGCGATTCCCGTCAGCTTCGGCATTGCCCTCTTCCTGACTGAACTCTCGCCCCAGTGGATGCGCAGACCACTGGGCGTTGCCATCGAGTTGCTGGCCGGCATCCCCAGCATCATTTACGGCATGTGGGGCCTGTTCGTGTTCGTGCCATTGTTTGGCGAACATATCGAGCCATGGATCAACGACCACTTGGGGCAAATACCGCTCATCGCGCCTTTTTTCTCCGGCCCCAACATGGGCATTAGCGTTCTGGCTGCCGGCATCATTTTGGCCATCATGGTCATCCCGTTTATCGCATCGGTGATGCGCGATGTTTTCGATGTCGTTCCGTCGCTCCTTAAAGAGTCCGCATATGGATTGGGAGCCACCACTTGGGAAGTCATGTACCAAGTCGTTCTGCCCTACACCAAGATCGGCGTGGTCGGCGGCATCATGCTCGGACTGGGACGTGCTTTGGGGGAAACCATGGCTGTCACCTTCATCATCGGTAACGCGCACAGACTCAGCGCGTCACTACTTGAGCCGGGCAACAGCATCTCCTCCGCACTGGCCAACGAATTCACTGAAGCCGTCGGCGAGTTATATACCTCGGCATTGGTCGAACTCGGTCTGATTCTGTTTTTTATCACCTTCGTTGTACTGTCAATAGCCCGCTTCATGCTGTTCAAGCTGGCACAACGTGAAGGTCGCGGAGCCTAATATGTTTTCACTGTATGCACGACGTCGTTTCATCAACTGGCTCAGCCTGACTATTTCCGTGCTTGCCATGGCTTTTGGTTTGTTCTGGCTGGGCTGGATACTGTGGACCTTGCTGGCGCAAGGCCTCCCCGGGATGAGCAGCACAATATTCACGCAGACGACCCCGCCTCCCGGCAGCCAGGGCGGCTTGGGCAACGCCATCTGGGGCAGCCTGATGATGACAGCGCTAGCCACCCTCATCGGCACACCGATCGGGATATTGGCCGGCACCTATCTGGCGGAATTTGGCCAGCGCGGCTGGCTCGCCCCGATAACCCGCTTCATCAACGATATTTTGTTGTCCGCCCCCTCCATCGTAATCGGCTTGTTCGTCTATGAAGTTTACGTCGTCAAGGTCGGGCACTTTGCCGGCTGGGGCGGCACGTTGGCGCTCTCCATCATCGTCATTCCGGTGGTTATCCGCACGACTGAAAACATGCTGCGCCTCATCCCCAACAGCCTGCGTGAAGCAGCTGCTGCGTTGGGCGCGCCACAATGGAAAGTCATCAGCTTCGTCACATTGCGCGCCGCCCGTGCCGGGATACTCACCGGCATCCTGCTGGCCGTGGCGCGTATCAGTGGCGAAACCGCCCCGCTGCTATTTACCGCCCTGAACAACCAGTTCTGGAGCAACAACATGAATCAACCGATGGCCAACTTGCCGGTAGTGATCTTCCAGTTTGCCATGAGCCCATACGATGACTGGCGCGGTCTCGCCTGGGCCGGCGCCCTCCTCATTACCTTCAGCGTGCTGACACTCAACATCGTCGCACGCGTGCTGTTCCGTCAAAAAGCCAATACTAATTAAGGATGCAAGCAGATGAACGCTGAACCAATCGTTACTCCGAAACTGATCGTAAAAAACTTGAATTTTTACTACGGAGCGGATCGTGCACTTAAAGACATCAACCTGACCATCCCGGAAAAGATGGTCACCGCCTTCATCGGACCATCCGGCTGCGGCAAATCCACTCTGTTGCGCACCTTTAACCGCATGTACCAGCTCTACCCCAAGCAACGCGCCGAAGGCGAAATCCTGCTCGATGGGCAAAACCTGCTGGACAAAAAACAAGACCTCAACACCCTGCGCGCCAAAATCGGCATGGTGTTCCAGAAGCCCACGCCCTTCCCGATGTCTATCTACGACAACATCGCCTTCGGCGTGAAGCTGTATGAAAACCTGAGCAGCCACGATATGGCCGAGCGCGTCGAATGGGCACTGAAAAAAGCCGCGCTGTGGAACGAAGTCAAAGACAAACTGAAACAAAGCGGCACCGGACTCTCCGGCGGTCAGCAACAACGCCTGTGCATCGCCCGCGCCATCGCCGTCAAACCGCAAGTGCTGCTACTGGATGAACCCACCTCCGCGCTCGATCCGATTTCCACCGCGCACATCGAAAAGCTGGTTGATGAACTCAAAAAAGATTTCACCATC
>JBBIJL010000203.1:0-4023 GCA_037446005.1 Gallionellaceae bacterium
GGCGATGGGCGACTTTCAGGGCATCTTCGCCGGCGCCGGCCATCGCTGCCAGGGCCGCCAATTTAAGCGCGTATTTGTCAGCCTCGGTGACGCCCAAACCATTGATGTCGATTTTCGAGGCAACCAGCTTGGGCGGAACGAGCAGGTCGTTTACGCCAAACGATTGGGCGACTGCGGCATTGGCGCCAACGGCAGAAGCGGCGGTCACGCCGGCAGGAACGACACCGGAGGCATTGACCAGCGAGCCGACGGCAATTTCAGTGAGTGCGGTGACGGCCACCTGGCTGGCGGCGGTGTGGTCGGGCACCAGCGCACGCACGGCCACGCCATTCACGCCGGAGACGGGGGTCATCAGCCCGGTCTTCTCGTCATAGTATTGGTCGCCGTTCAAGCCGGCTTCGATCAGCAAAGGCGCTTGGGCGCCGGTAGGGATGGCGATCGAGGCGACGCCGCTGGCGTCGGTGTAACCGGAGCCGATCTGTGCGCCGCTCTGATCCCTGACGCGGACAGTGGCGCCCTGCTGGAACCTGCCCAGGGAGGGGCTGATGCTCAAGGTGGTGGTGGATGCACCGCCGCTGGCGCTGCCGCTCCCCCCGCCGCCACAACCCGCCAAGATCAGGGTGGCAATGGCGGTTAGTCCGATGCCCAGTTCGGTGGCTTTACGCAAAACAGGTTTCAATTGCATGGTATGTGGCTCCCCTTCCAGTAAGTTGAACGGCAAAAAAATCAATGCGCAAGATACTCCGAAACATCCGTGTTGCCTATCTCCGTGAACGCGGGGGTAAGGTGGTTATCAGCACCGGGTTCAATATTGGCGAAATGCCAACTGAACAGGCGCTTATTTCGAGAGCGTGCTGATTTGATCTCGCTTAGTTCACGCGGCTCCCAATATATTTCCAGAACGCAAGGTGGCGATCGGCATCGCCCAAAGTGGGCGGCCTTGTGCTTGTCCCAGCGGCAAGGTTGCGCTGCCATCGTAAAGTACGATGCCCGCCTTGAATTGTTGCGGGGCAACGCTGGCAAGGCGTTTCAATCCGGTCAGGTCGTTGATAGAGACGCTGGCCGCCGCCTTCACTTCGATACCCAGAATATCGCCGCTGGCATTTTCGATCACGAAGTCCACTTCGTTCTGGTCTTTATCACGGTAGTAACAGAGGTTGTAGTCTCCTCCCGACCAAGTGATTTGCTTGCGCAGTTCGGCGAACACGTGGCTTTCGAGCAATTGCCCGAATAGCCGGCGCTGGCGTAGCGGATCGGTGAAATCCAGCAGCGCCGCCAACAAACCGGAATCGAGAAATTGCAGCTTGGGGGTTTTGACAAGGCGCGACAGTTGATTACCCGACCACGGCGCCACACGTTGCATCAGGTACATCTGCTCAAATATGGCGATATATTTGCTGGCAGTTTTGTGATCGATTCCCACCTGCCCGCCCAACTGGCTGTAGTTACACAGTTGCCCGGCTGTCTGCGCCAGCGCGCGCAGCAGGCGGGGCGCTTGATCCAGTTTGTCGATGCTGGCGATGTCTTTGATGTCGCGCTGCATCAGCGCGTCGATGTATTGCTTGGCCCAAGTTTTGCGGCGGCGCGAATCTTTGCGCGCCAAGGCATCGGGATAGCCGCCCCGGATCACCTGGTCAACCAGCGCATCCCCCACGGCGGGCGCGGTGGCCGCCAGTACGCCATCCGCAAACAGGTTGTCGAGCCATGCTGCGGAAGATTCCGGTTGGCTGGCGATTTCGCACTGGGCGAGTGGCAGCAACACTAACGTTTCCATCCGCCCCGCCAGTGAATCGGCGATGCTCGGCAATGCCATCAGGTTGGCGGAGCCAGTGAGCAGGAAGCGACCGGGACGCCGATCTTCATCCACCGATTTCTTGATGGCTAACAACAAATCGGGGGCGCGCTGAATTTCATCAATGACGACACGATCAAGACCACGGATCAATCCAACGGGGTCTTCCTTTGCGGCCAGACGGGTAAGGTCATCGTCCAGCGTCAGGTAACGACGCTCATTGCCGCACAATTGCCTGACCAGCGTGGTTTTACCTGCCTGGCGCGGGCCGCTGACCAATACGACGGGCGTGTCGGCTAGCGCCTCAATCACTCTGGGTAGGATCAATCTAGGGAAAGCTTCTGTGGGATTTTCTGATTGATTCATATGCTAATAATGTCGTCCAATTGGGATTAAATTATAGCCATTTTGGGATTTTGCGGCCAATATATTGGGAGCGGTAGCGAAATGGAGTGCCATAATCGCCAAGACCCACCAAAAGAAACCGCCCGCGCGAGGCGGGCGGTTTCTTGCATCACGTACCAAAAAAGCAACCCCTCCGCACGGGAGGGGTTGGGACACTGTGTGACTTGAAACGGGTTATTGAATCTTGCGGATTTTGCCGTTGTTGGTGTCTGCGACGTACAGGCTGATGCCATCAGTCGTGACATCGCCGGGTTTACTGAATGAAGCCGCAGTACCCGTCCCATCTACTAAACTCCATGCTCCTGAGCCAGCCAGTGTTGTGACGATTCCTGTGGCGATCTCAATCTTACGGATCGTGCTCTTGCTGGTATCGGCTAGGTACAGGTTGGTGCCATCGCACGTGAGTCCGCGCGGGTCGGTGAACGACGCTGCCGTGCCCGTGCCATCTACTGAGCCGACTACGCCCGATCCCGCCAATGTCGTCACGGCACCGGTGGCGATCACGATCTTGCGCACTTTGCCGTTTCCGGTATCACCTACGTACAGGTTGGCTCCGTCCGTAGTGATGCCGGAGGGGCCGTTGAAGGATGCGGCCGAACCGGTGCCATTCGTCGAACCTGTTGCGCCAGAGCCGGCCACGGTGGTCACGACGGCCGTGGCGATCACGATCTTGCGAACCTTGTTCCCGAAGAGTTCGGTGACGTACAGGTTGGTCCCGTCCGTGGTGATGCCGAAGGGGCTGTTGAAGGATGCGGCCGTACCGGTACCATCGGCAGAGCCCGCAGTGCCGGAACCGGCCAGCGTCGTCACGGTTCCCGTGGCGATAACCAGCTTGAGGATCTTGTTCCCGCTGCCTGCGAAGCCGCTTGGGAGGGCCGCATACACGTTGGCGCCATCGGTGGTGACGCCCCCCAAGGCTCCCAAGGAGGTTGCTCCGCTTATTGTCGTTGGCACCCCGGTGGCGATGGGAACCTGCTGAATGGTTCCGCTTGATGCGACGTAAAGATTAGTGCCGTCGGTTGTGATGCCGCTGGGAGAGCTTAAGGATGCATAAGTGGTCACAGCGGCGGAGAGGGTGGGCACAACGCCTTGACGTGCGCCGCCCATTTGGCTGCCGACAGGCGTTCCTCCTGTTCCTCCTGTCGCAGCCTGAGTTGTTGCGGTTACTTCCGCCGAAGCCGCGCTCACCCCCGCCGCATTCAGCGCCACCACTTTGTAGTAATAGGTCGTTGCCGCCGTGAGGCTGGAGTCGGCGTAGCTAATCCCAGTCACCGGCGTCGCCGTCACCTTGGTCATTGCCGCGATCACTTGCCCTGCCGTGGTGCTGCGATACACGTCATAGCCGGTCGCGCCGGTTACCGCACTCCAGCTCACCGTGATCTGGCTGCTGGCATTGGCGGTAGTAGTGACGCCTGCGGGGGCCGCAGGAACGCCGCCGCCCGTTGTTCCTGCGGCCACACACTGCATCAACGGATTCAAAGTTTGTCCTGCCGGGCAGCCCGTATTTCCCCCCGCCGTTGCGGGCACTGCCGCACAGGTCAGGCCGTTCGCGCCCAATTGCAGGGCTTGTCCGCTCGCACAAGAGGGCACCGCCCCGGCGATCATATTGTTGAGGCTGCTGCCCGGCAGGACAGGCAGGGTGATGGCGGGTGGCATAACTCCTGCCGGCAAGACACTGGATGCACCGCCGTTCAGCGCCGTCAGCGCAGCCTGGAATGCCGCCTGCGGAATAACCGCATTGACCGCCGAACCCGCCTTCAGTTTGGCCGCAATGTCCTGCATCTTGACACTCAGGTTAGCGCCCACACCCGACTGGGCAATGGCAT
>JBBIJL010000204.1:0-3913 GCA_037446005.1 Gallionellaceae bacterium
TCCTCGGCAAAACGCACCACCTCCTCGATCCACACCGCCCCCTTGGTACGCACGGTGAGCGTGACATGCGAGCGCTGGTTGTGCGCGCCGCGCTCGGAAATTTCTTTGGAGCAGGGGCACAGGCTGGTGACCGGAACCAGCACCTTCATGGTGAAACGATATTTGCCCTCGACGATCTCGCCGATGAAAGTGACGTCGTAGTCGAGCAGGCTCTGCACGCCGGACACCGGGGCGGTCTTGTTGACGAAATAGGGGAAGGCCATTTCGATGTAGCCGGATTTTGCTTCCAGCTTTTCGGTCATTTCGCGCAGGATGCTCTCGAACGACTCCACCGAAATTTCGCGCCCGTGCTGGTTCAATATCTGCACGAAGCGCGACATGTGCGTGCCTTTGAAATTGTGCGGCAAATGCACATACATGTTGAACGTGGCGATGGTGTGCTGCACGCCCACGCTCTTGTCCTTGACCACCACCGGATGGCGGATGCTCTTGATGCCGACCTTGTTGATCGCGAGGTGGCGCGTGTCGGCGCTGCTTTGTACGTCCGGGATAGGTGCTGTTGAATTCATCATGCGCTTTCGGAAAATGACTTGCGGCGATTATAGCTTTGTCCGACAAAATCAGTCAGGCGTTTTCCTGCTCATCGGGATACATCAAGGCGGCTTAATTTGATACCGGCCGGAACAACTGCACGTTATTGCGCCCCTGCTCTTTGGCTTGATACATGGCGATATCAGCGTTCTTCGACAGCTCGATACCGTCGCTGCCATGCTCGGGGTAAACGGCGATACCGATGCTGCACGAAATCTCCAGACTGTGTCCCGCCAGTTCATACGGTTGAGTGAGCGCGACGCGGATTTTTTCCGCCACTTTGAGCGCGTCCTGCAAGTCGTCCATCGGACGCAGCAGCACGATAAATTCGTCCCCTCCGATGCGCGCCACGGTATCGGATTCGCGCACGCAGTTCAGCATGCGGTCGGCGGTTTGTTTCAGCAATTGGTCGCCCACATCGTGGCCAAGCGTGTCGTTTATCTGCTTGAATCTGTCCAGATCGAGGAACATCAATGCGCCGCGCCCGTGCTCGCGTTTCGCGACAATGAGTGCCTGCTGCAAACGGTCGTTGAGTAGCATACGGTTGGGCAAACCGGTCAGGGCGTCATAAAACGCCAGACGATTGATTTTTTCCTCTGCCTGCTTGCGCTCGGTAATGTCGCGAACCACGGCCTGGAGGACTGCGCGCCCCTTGATCTTCATCGAATTGAGCAAGACCTCGGCCGGGAATATCTCGCCCGTATTGATGCGCTTGTGCATCCACTCGAAATGCTCGCGGCCGCGCTGGTTTGCTCTGGCGATATGCTGATTGGCCAGCATCATGGAGTCGCTTCCGTTTGGCTGCGTGGGCGGCGACATGTCGGCCGGATGTTTGCTGCAAAAATCCTCTTTGGTTTCGCAACCGAACATCACCAGCGCGGCCTGATTGCAGTCGAAGAAACCTTTTTCGTCCAACAACATCACCGCATCACTCGTAGATTCGAACAGGGTGCGCAATTTGGTTTCGGACTCTTTCAACGCGTCTTCCTGCTGCTTGCGCTCGGAAATGTCGCGCGTTACGCCGTGCAACTCGACCTGCCCGTTTTCCTCGTTGCGGTAAAACTTGGCGATCACCTCACCCCACACCACCGAGCCGTCCTTGCGCAGCATCGGAATCTCTTCGACATACACTTTGTCCGGGTATAGGCCGGACAGAAATTCATTCATGTAGCCGGTTATCTTCTGCCTCAATGGCTCGACCGCCGCCTGAGCAACGGTTTTATCCATCGGCATTTCCAGCATTTCCTCAACGGTATAGCCGCGAAATTTTGCGACGGACGGACTCGTATAACGGAAGCGCAAGGTGAGAGGGTCCAGTATCCACACCACATCGCGCATATTCTCCACCAGCAGGCGGTAGTGCTTCTCGCTTTGGCTCAACGCATGCTGTGCCGCGCTCAGTTCTGCCAAGCTAACGCGCAACCTGCGGTTGGTGCGCAGGATATACAACGCGATGACACCGATGCAGACTGTCGGCACCAGCGCCAGCAGCAGCGCACGGTACAGCCAGAGCATGTCTGGCTCGTGCGCATCGTACAAAAAACCTTCCAGCACAAAACTTTTCGGCAGCAGCCCGATCTCCGCGTAGGTATCGGCGATATGGCGCCAGCGGTTCGGGTTCATATAACCGATCTCAATCAAATCCGGCTGCAACAGCGGAATCATCTGATCGGATTCGAATTCCAGATAATCGCGGCTATGTCGTGTGGAATATTTGGCGAGGATCAGGTCGATCACTTGGTCGTGATGTTCCTTGGCATACTTCCAACCGCGCAAGCTGGCCGCACGGAATGCCTTGACCCGCTCCGGGTGCTCGCGCAATTCTTTTTCCGTGGTGAACAGATTGTCGCCGTAGAAGTCGATCCCCGCCGAACGCGGGCTGAAAGTTTGATAGGGATACTGCGCCTGCCGGAGATAAAACGGCTCGTTGGAGATATAGCCGGAGATCGCTGCGGCATCGCCCTTCATCAAACCGCTAGTGTCGAAGCTGTGCGCAACCTGCTGAATCTGATCGGAAGGGATGCCCTCTTTTTTCAGATACGCCAGCAATTCTTCCGCTTGCGGTTCAATCATAAAACGCTTGCCGACCAAATCGCGCAACTTATGAATCTGCGGCGCGGCATAAATTTCATAGGGAGATTGCTGAAACACCACCGCCAGTGCCACGACCGGCTTGCCCGCCGCGCGTTGCAGCAGCAGGCTGCTGGTTCCCACGCCGTACTGCGCTTTGCCTTCGAGCACGTCACGCACCGGATCGGTATCGGGCCCAGCCTCCCGGATTTCCACAGCCAGCCCGGCATCGCGGTAATAGCCTTGCTCTTGCGCGGCATAGTACCCGGCAAACTGGAAGGCATGCGACCACTTGAGTTGCAAAGCCAATTTATCCAGCGCGTAGGCCGGGCTCGCCACCAACAGCGCGAAGATTGACAACCAGCGTATGCAGCTTTGCATCATGGTCCCTTCCAACAATCCTCGATCCCAGAGATCGGAAGAGCAAGCGCCGCCCACCTCCCCCTTTCTAAAGGGGGATCGAGGGGGATTTTTGCGCTCGGATGAAATTCAAATCCCCTCCGTGCACGGCGCTAATCAACTATCGGGTTAAAACACCCCTGATCGACTTTTCCACGCCGGCGGCATCCAGGCCGCAATCGGCCAATAATTTGGCGGGTTCGCCCTGCTCGATGAACGCATCCGGCAAGCCCAGATGCAACACCGGAATAGCGACACCGTGCTGCGCCAAACATTCGGCCACCGCGCTGCCCGCGCCCCCCTGAATGACATTCTCTTCCACCGTCACCAGCAGCGTATGTTCGCGCGCCAGACGCAGCACCAGCTCCTCATCCAGCGGTTTAACGAAGCGCATGTTGGCCACCGTGGCATTCAGCACTTCCGCCGCTTCCAGCGCTGGCGCGAGCATGGAACCGAACGCGAGGATGGCGACTTTTTCGCCTTGACGGCGCACTTCGCCCTTGCCCAGCGGCAGTGTCTGCCATGCAGATTGCACTGCGAGCCCGGTACCGCTGCCGCGCGGATAACGCACGGCCGTCGGCGTATTCATACGGTAAGCGGTAGTGAGCATCTGACGGCATTCGTTCTCGTCGGAAGGGGTCATCACGGTCATGTTCGGGATGCAGCGCAGGAAGCTGAGGTCGAAGCTGCCCGCGTGCGTCGCGCCGTCCGCCCCCACCAGACCGCCGCGATCTATCGCCAGCAGCACCGGCAGATTCTGGACGGCGATGTCGTGGATGAGCTGGTCGTAAGCGCGCTGCAAAAAGGTGGAGTAAATCGCCACGACCGGCTTGTAGCCGTCGCAGGCCAAACC
>JBBIJL010000205.1:0-3820 GCA_037446005.1 Gallionellaceae bacterium
GGGATGCCAGAACACCATGCCCGGCGCCTCATCCTGCATGTGGAACAGGTCGAGCTGCTTACCCAGCTTACGGTGGTCGCGCTTCTCCGCTTCTTCTAGGCGCATCAAGTACGCGTCGAGGTCCTCCTTCTTCGCCCAGGCCGTCCCGTAAATGCGTTGCAGCATCTCGTTCTTGGAGTCGCCGCGCCAGTATGCACCCGCCACCTTCATCAGCTTGAACACCTTGAGCTTGCCCGTTGAAGGCACATGCGGGCCACGGCACAGATCGGTGAATTCGCCCTCGCTGTACAGCGACACATCCTGATCGACAGGAATAGACTCGATGAGCTCGGCTTTATATTTTTCGCCTATGGATTTGAAATAGGCAACCGCCGCGTCACGCGGCAACACACGGCGCGTTATCGGCAAATCGAGCTTTACCAACTCCGCCATGCGCTTCTCGATGGCCGCCAAATCTTCCGGCGTAAACGGGCGCGAATAGGCGAAGTCGTAATAAAAACCATTCTCTATCATCGGGCCAATCGTCACTTGCGCCTCGGGAAACAACTCCTTCACCGCATAGGCCAGTAAGTGCGCCGTGGAGTGGCGGATCAGGTCGAGGCCGTCCGCATCTTTGTCGGTGATGATCGCCAGCTTGGCATCAGCGGAAATCAGATGAGAGGTATCTACCAGTACGCCATCGACCTTGCCGGCCAGAGCCGCACGCGCCAGACCAGCGCCTATGCTCTGCGCGACATCCGCGACAGTAACAGGATTGGAAAAGCTGCGTTGTGAACCATCCGGCAAAGTGATGATAGGCATAATGACTCTACGAAAAGAAAATGCGGCAAAGCCGCACTTAAATTAAATTACAAGATTGTTTGGTGGGAGCAACTGGGATCGAACCAGTGACCTTTTCCTTGTCGAGGAAATATTCTACCGCTGAAATATGCTCCCAAAACAGGCGCGCATTATAGGGACTTGCCCCGCCCGTAACAAGCCCTTCATTCCTAATAATCCGAACCCATGGGTTGATATTGATCGCCATGCGCCAAATTCTCGAAGCGCGTGTATTCGCCGCGGAACGCCATCGCCACCGCGCCAATCGGGCCGTTACGCTGCTTGCCGATAATGATCTCGGCTTTGCCCTTATCGGGGGAGTCGGGGTTATAGACCTCATCCCGGTAGATGAACAAAATCAAGTCAGCGTCCTGTTCGATAGCGCCGGATTCACGCAAGTCAGACATCACTGGACGTTTATTGGGTCGCTGCTCCAAGCTGCGGTTCAACTGCGACAAGGCGATCACCGGCACATGTAACTCTTTGGCCAGCGCCTTCAGGGAGCGCGAAATTTCCGAAATTTCGGTTGCGCGGTTTTCACTGCCCCCCCTGCCGCTTGCCGGCGACGACATCAGTTGCAAATAGTCGATCACGATCAGACCGAGTCCGTCGTTCTGACGGTGCAAGCGCCGCGCGCGCGAACGCAACTCCAGCGAATTGAGCCCCGGCGTTTCGTCGATAAAGATCGGCGCATCGTTCAGACGCCCAAGCGCATGCGTCATACGCGACCAGTCGTCATCTTCCAGCTTGCCGGTGCGCAAAGTATGCTGATTGAGGCGACCGATCGAGCCGATCATACGCATCGCCAACTGCACCCCGCCCATTTCCATACTAAAAATCGCCACCGGTTTATTCGTATCCAGCGCCACGTTCTCCGCGATGTTGATGGAGAACGCGGTCTTACCCATACTGGGACGCCCCGCGACGATAATAAGGTCGCCGGGCTGCAAACCGGAGGTCATGCGATCCAAGTCGGTAAAGCCGGTGGCAATCCCGGTCACATCGCTGGCGTTATCGCGCCCGTACAAGGTTTCGATACGCTCAACCACCTGCGTCAACAAAGGCGGGATAGGCACAAAACCTTTATTGCCGCGCTCGCCCTCCTCGTTGATTTCCAGCACGCGGCTTTCCGCCTCATCCAGCAACTGTCCGGCCGAACGCCCGCCGGGGTTATAGGCGCTGGTGGCAATATCGCTGCCGACTTCCACCAGCTTGCGCATGATGGAACGCTCGCGCACGATCTCGGCATAGCGGCGGATATTGGCGGCAGTCGGCACGTTGGCCGCCAGCGACCCCAGATAGGCCAAACCTCCCGCCTTTTCCAGCTCGGCGTTACCTTCCAGCGACTCCGCCACCGTAATCACATCCACGGGTTGGGCGCGCTCGGTCAGCTTGGCGATGTGGCGATAAATCAGCCGGTGCTCGTTACGATAAAAGTCGCGCTCGGAAATCAGGTCGGCGATCTTGTCCCACGCACTCGTGTCCAACAGAATCCCGCCCAGCACGGACTGCTCCGCCTCTACCGAATGCGGCGGCAGCTTGATCGCATCCATCTGAGGATCGGCACTGGGAGCGGAAAAGTTTTGCATGGTGTGTATGTGATTTTGGGACGGCGATTTTACACCGAATAGAAAAACAAAAAGGACTGTCGCCAGTCCTTTTTGTTACTGCAACAACCGCCCCGGACTTATTCGCCCAGTACAGACACCGTGATGTTGGATACTACGTCGGCGTGCAAAGCGACGCTGATCGGATGATCGCCGATTTGCTTGATATGGCCGTCAGGCATACGCACTTGCGCCTTTTCAACCTTGAAGCCTTGGGCTTCCAGTGCAGCTGCGATGTCGGCATTGGTCACGGAGCCGAACAGCTTGCCGTCCACGCCGGCTTTTTGCACGATCTGTACAGTCAGGCCGCTCAGCTTCTCAGCACGTGCTTGCGCATCCGCCAGCTTGGCTGCTTCAGCCGCTTCCAGCTCGGCACGGCGTGCCGCGAAGTCCGCAACGTTGTTTTCTGTCGCGCGCTTGGCCTTGCCTTGCGGGATCAGGAAGTTACGTGCGAAACCGTTTTTCACTTTAACCACATCGCCCAACTGGCCGAGGTTAACCACTTTTTCCATCAGAATTACTTGCATGGCGGCTCCTTAGTGCAAATCAGTGTAAGGCAACAGCGCCAGGAAACGTGCGCGCTTTACCGCGACGCTCAACTGACGTTGGTAACGGGACTTGGTACCGGTAATACGAGCCGGAATCAGTTTGCCGTTCTCGGAAATAAATTCCTTCAGGATATTGATGTCCTTGTAATCCACTTCAGCGATTTTCTCGGCAGTGAAGCGGCAGAACTTGCGGCGCTTGAACAATTGACGCGAAGAATTGTTCTTCTTGTCATCTTTTTTCTTAAATACACGAGCCATGTTGTGCCCCTTATTTCAATTTAATGTTATCAATGTGCAGCACCAGTTGCGCGATACGCAAACTGCGTTGAGCCAGAAAACCCGCCACCCGAACTTGCTGCCCTGCTTGCAAACGGCCAACTTGCTGCGCCGCTTCACCCAGAGCCACCGCAGGAATATCGCACTGCACCTGCCGCGAAATACCTGCTTCCTGTTGCGTTGAAACGTGGCGTATCTTCAAACTGATTCGCGGAACGCCCGCAGGGGTGTAACGCAAAACATCCAACTCAAGCAATTCACCGTCAATAACGCAACGGTTGCTACTCAAACCAATCAAGCCGCCGCTGGAGCCGGAGCTGCTTCGGCAGCATCGCTGGTCAACGAACGGGACTTCTCTTCCTTCATCATCGCGGAAGGCGCTACAACAGCAGCCTTAACCTTGATAATCAGATGGCGCAACACGGCATCATTGAACTTGAATGCGTGCTCCAGCTCGTCCAGAGTCTCTTGATCGGCTTCGATGTTCATCAGCACGTAGTGTGCCTTGTGGATTTTCTGGATCGGGTAAGCCATTTGGCGGCGACCCCAGTCTTCCAGACGGTGGATGTG
>JBBIJL010000206.1:0-3814 GCA_037446005.1 Gallionellaceae bacterium
TCCCTGCCAAACCTGCGGCGCGTGCTGCGCCTATTACCGCGTTTCGCTGTACTGGGGCGAATCTACCGCCGCGCCGGGCGGGACAGTTCCGGTCGAGTTGACCGAACAGGTGAATCAGCAATTGCTGTGCATGAAAGGCACCAACAGTTATCCGCCGCGCTGTATCGCGCTGCGCGGCGAAGTCGGCCAGCAGGTTTCCTGCGCCATCTACGAGCAGCGCCCCACCACCTGCCGCGAGTTCGATGTGTATGAGCTGGACGGCTCGCCTAACACGCGCTGCTTCAAGCTGCGCGGCATCACCCCGCCCGGCTGAGCGCCTGCTACAATCCGCGCCATGACTCTTTACGCTTTCATTGCTATCGGTTTCGGCGCTGCCATCGGCGCATGGTTGCGCTGGGGCTTGGGGCTGTGGCTGAACCCGTCGCTGCCAGAATTGCCGCTGGGCACGCTCTCGGCCAATCTCGTCGGCGGCTATCTGGTGGGCTTCGCGGTCGCGTTTTTCATGCAGCATCCCGGCCTGTCGCCGGAGTGGCGTCTGTTCATCATCACCGGGTTCCTAGGCGGGCTCACTACCTTTTCCACTTTTTCCGCCGAAACAGTCACGCTGCTGATGCGCGGGCAATACGCTTGGGGGGCTGCCATCATTGCCGCGCACTTGGGCGGTTCGCTGCTGATGACCGTGTGCGGCATCCAAACCGTCAAGTGGATACAGCAGTAACTTAGGAGGCAACATGCAAGTCACCTACCTCAAGTTCTATCTCACCGAAAAACAGCGACACGACAACCGGCTGCTATATGAATGGCTGCTGGAACACGCCAAGCGCATCGGCGTTCCCGGCGGTTCGGTGTTCCGCTCCATCGCCGGGTTCGGTCGCCACGGGAGTTTGCATGCGGAGACTTTTATCGAGCTGGGGGGAGAGTTGCCCGTGCAGGTCGAGTTCATTCTGGAAGAGCGGCAGGCGGAGGAATTTCTGGCGACGCTGCGCGCTTTCGAATTAAACATCCGGTATGTGCGTTATCCGGTCAGCGCCGGAGTCGTGTGATGTGCCGCGCCTTGCGGCGCGAAGCGATTGTCCGTTTCACGGAGTGAAAAATGAATATTCATTTGATTCGCGGAGCATTGAAGGAAATCAGTTTTCAAGTTAACGCGGGCAATCTGCGCACACGCGCCGAACAATTGCGCGTGCGCCTGAAAACGTATCCGCTGTTGATCGCTTCACAGGTCTTGCTGCAACTGTTGTTTGTGCTGCTGCTGTGGGCGCAGGCCGATCACCACCATCTGCTGCTCTGGATCGCCTGTACTTATCTCCTGCATGCGTGGGAATTGATCAAGTGGCGGCGCGACCGCGAGAAATTGGAGTCGGTGGCGGATTGCCGGCAATGGAACCGCCACTTCACTTCGCTGGCCTTGGCCATCGGCTTGCTGTGGGGCACGGCATTCATGCACTTCTTTCCCGAAGAGCTGGAGCAGCAAATTCTGCTGGTCTGCCTGATGCTGGCATTGGCGGCAGGCGCGGTCACGATGATCTCGGTGCATACCCCGTCGATGTACGCGTATCTGATCGGCGTGATGTTCCCGCTCACCTTCCGGGTGATGGCCGAAAACGACGACGCGCACTGGGCCATTACCTACATGCTGCTGCTATTCATCGTGGTGATCGTGGCCGCCGGGCGCGAATTGCAGAAAATGATTTACCTCACGCTCAACCAGCGTTTCGAAAATCTGGCCTTGGTGGAACAGCTCACCCGGCAGAAGGCACTGCTGGAACAGGCCAAGCAGAAAGTCGATGCCAGCAATGAACTGTTGCGCAACGAAGGCAAGCTGCTGGAAAAACTGGTGCGGGAACGTACCGCCGAACTGTTCGCCAAAACCAGCGAAGTCATCGCCATTCAGGATGTGATGATTTTGGCGATGTGCTCGCTGTCGGAAACGCGCGACAATGAAACCGGCAATCACATCAAGCGCACGCAAAATTATGTGCGCGCGCTGGCGCAGCATCTGCAACATCATCCGCGCTTCGCGCATTTTTTGAGCGACGAAAATATCGAGGCGCTGTACAAGGTGGCACCGCTGCACGATATCGGCAAAGTCGGCATTCCCGATTACATTCTGCTCAAACCCGGCAAGCTCACGCCGGAGGAATTCGAGATCATGAAGACGCACACCACGCTGGGGGGCAATGCCATTGCCTATTCGGAAGAGGATTTCAAACTACAGAACAACAATTTCCTGATGCTGGCGCGGCAGATTGCCACCGGACACCATGAGAAGTGGGATGGCAGCGGTTATCCGAAAGGCTTGCAGGGCGACGAAATTCCGATTGCCGCGCGCCTGATGGCGCTGGCGGATGTGTACGACGCACTGGTCAGCCGCCGAATTTACAAAGAAGGCTTCTCGCAAGAACTGGTGACGCAGATGATCGTCGATGGGCGCGGCAAGCATTTCGATCCCGACATCGTCGATGCCTATCTGGCCATACACCCCGAATTTTTGAGAATCGCGGTGCAGTATCACGATTCGTAGCCTGTTTATAGGCGCCCTTTAGAGCACCAGCACCCCGCCCAGACAAGTCTGCGCCTGTTCCAAGCGCACTAGCGTCGGCAGCAGATTCAGCCCGGTTTTTTCTTTGAGTTCGTCAGCCTGATCCTTGAGATCGTCCAGCGCCACATTGATGGCATCACCCGCCGCCGCGAAGCAGATGGTGTTGCCGCTGTCGCAGGAGGGGAAGGCGATGGCCCTGTCGTCGAATGCCTGGCCGATACGCGCCACACTCGCCTCGAAACCCTTGCTGCGCCCGAGCAGGTTCACCGCCATGATGCCGTTGTCGTTGAGGTGCGCGCGCACCGCCCGATAAAACGGCGCGGTGTCCAGCGCCCCGGCGCGCGCATCGGCATCGAAACCATCCACCAGAATCAGATCGTAAGTCTGTGTGCTGTTCGCCACGAACTCAGCCCCGTCGCCGATCACCATCTTCAGGCGCAGCGGGTCTTCCGGCAGTTTGAAAAACTGCTTGGCCGCCGCCACCACGCGCGGCTCGATCTCCACCACGGTGAGTTTCGCCAGCGGGCAATTGCGGTATAAAAATTTGGTGAGCGACGCCGCGCCCAGCCCGATGAGCAGCACCTTGCGCGGAAAGTGCGAGTCCTCGCGCAACAACAGGCTCGCCATCATCTCCTTGGTGTATTCCAGTTCCAGATTCCACGGGCGCGCGATGCGCATCGCGCCTTGTATCCATGACGAGCCGAAGTGCAGATAGCGCACACCGGCTTCTTCGCTGATGTCGATTGAGAATGCCATTATTATCTTGGTGAAGTTGTAGGGGCGTGTCTGGTGCGTAGCTTTATTTAGCCGACCACTGATTCAACAACCACCGTGCCCACTCGGTCACTTCCGTTGCGCTCATGCCGATGGTCGCCTGTTGTTGAGCCAGCGCATCGCCTGCCGCGCCGTGCAGATGCACGCCGAGCAGCAGTGCTTCGTCGGCGCTCAGCCCCTGCGCGATGAAGGCGGCGATCATGCCGGCGAGCACGTCGCCCATGCCCGCGCTGCTCATGCCGGGGTTGCCGGTTTGGTTGAGGTGAAGTTTGCCGTCGCGAGTGGCGCAGACGCTGTTCGCGCCTTTCAGCACCACGCTGCCGCCCAGTTTTTTGGCCAGAGCCAGTGCGGCGGCGGGGCGGTCGGTTTGAATCTCTTCGCTGCTGCAACCCAATAGCCGCGCGGCTTCGCCGGGGTGCGGGGTGAATACGGCGGGGGCTTTGCGGCCGTGCAGCATGCCGCGCAGATCGGGGCGCAGGGCGATGATGTTGAGCGCGT
>JBBIJL010000207.1:0-3799 GCA_037446005.1 Gallionellaceae bacterium
CTTCTTCGACTCGTGCACGAATTCGATGGGGTCTTCCACGGTCAGGATGTGGCCCATTTCGTTGTCGTTGCGGTGGTTCACCATCGCGGCCAGCGTGGTGGATTTGCCCGAGCCGGTCGGGCCGGTGACCAGCACCATGCCGCGCGGAAAATCGGCCAGCTGTTCGAAAATTTTCGGCGCTTTCAAATCTTCGAGCGAGAGAATCTTGGAAGGAATGGTACGCATGACCGCACCCGCGCCGCGATTGTGTACGAATGCGTTCACGCGGAAACGCGCCAGACCGGGCACTTCAAAAGAGAAATCGAGCTCCTTGTTCTCTTCGTAAAATTTGCGCTGTTGATCGTTCATGATGTCATAGATCATGGCGTGGACTTCTTTGTGCTCCATCGCCGGCAGATTGATGCGGCGGATGTCGCCGTGGACGCGGATCATCGGCGGCAATCCGGCGGAAAGATGCAAGTCGGAAGCTTTATTCTTCACGCCGAAGGCGAGCAGTTCAGTGATATCCATTATAATTCCCCATTCATTTGGCGACCGCATTCGGGCGGGCCGCGAGTCCGATCAAAAACGCACGGGATTATGACTGCAATCCTTTCCAACTTGCAAGCAATCCGCCTAGCTGTCACGCGGGCGTCACAAGCCGCCGCGCGCGATGCGGCGGGCGTCATGCTGTTGGCGGTGAGCAAAACTTTTCCGGCGGAGGCGGTGCGCGAGGCATACGCGGCGGGGCAGTGCGCGTTCGGCGAAAATTACGTGCAGGAAGCGCTGGATAAGATCGGCGCGTTGCGCGACTTGCCGCTGGAGTGGCATTTCATCGGTCCGATCCAGAGCAACAAGACGCGCGTGATCGCGGAGAATTTTGCCTGGGTGCACGGCGTGGACAGATTGAAGATCGCGCAGCGCTTGTCCGAGCAGCGTCCCGCCGGGATGCCGCCGCTGAATATCTGTCTGCAAGTGAACGTGAGCGGCGAGGAGAGCAAGAGCGGAATCGCGCCGCAGGAGGTTGCCGCGCTGGCGCGAGAAGTCGCCAAGCTGCCGCGTTTGAAACTGCGCGGACTGATGGCGATTCCGGCTCCGGCGGACGACGTGGCCGAACAGCGCAAACCGTTCGCGCAACTGCACGCATTGGCGCAAGAGATTACGGCGCAGGGCATTGCGCTCGATACGCTGTCGATGGGCATGTCGCACGATTTTGCGGCGGCAATACAAGAGGGCGCGACGATCATCCGCGTCGGCACGGCGATTTTTGGGACGAGAAATTACGGGGAACATAAATGAACATCACTTTCATCGGCGGCGGCAACATGGCGACCGCGCTCATCGGCGGTTTGCTCAAACGCAGTTATGTCGCAACTCAGCTGCGCGTAGTGGAAATCAATGCGGATAACCGCACCAAACTGCAAAACGATTTCGGAGTGCAGGCCACGGCGGAACTCGCGACAGGCGTGGCCGGCAGCGATGTGGTGGTGCTGGCGACCAAGCCGCAGCAGTTGCGTGAAGTGTGCGCGCAACTTGCGCCTTTGCTGGATGGCCAATTGATTGTTTCTATCGCGGCGGGTATTCGCGCTTCGGACATTGCACGCTGGTTGGGGGCGGAAAATATCGTGCGCGCTATGCCGAATACTCCGGCGCTGGTACAGAGCGGCGTCACCGGTTTGTTTGCGCTTCCGCAAGTGAGCCCGGCGCACAAAGAAATTGCGGCCAACATTCTCGCCGCAGTCGGCAGCACCGTATGGGTACAGGAAGAGTCGCTGCTGGACGGCGTAACCGCCATTTCCGGCAGCGGCCCGGCATATGTGTTTTATTTCATTGAGGCGATGCAGCAAGCCGCGCGCGAACTGGGGTTGGATGAAATGCAAGCCAGAAGTCTGGTGATCGACACCTTTCTCGGTGCGGCAAAATTGGCCGATGCGAGCACGGACGAGGTGAGCGTACTGCGCGCGCGCGTCACCTCCAAAAACGGCACCACCGAACGCGCGTTGCTGAGCATGGAAGCAGACGAGGTGAAGCGGCATATCGTTGCGGCGGTGCATGCTGCCGCGAGCCGCTCCAAAGAGATGGGAGATGAACTGGGGAGTGTGAATTAAATGATGAACCAAGCCGTGTTGTTCCTGTTGGATGTGCTGGTGCAGCCCTTCGCCGCGCTGTTGCTGCTGCGCTTCCATGCCGTGTGGCTGCGCGCGCCGATGCGCAACGCCATCGGCGAATTCGTCATGGCGCTGAGCGATTTTGCGGTGCTGCGCCTGCGCCGTTATATCCCCGCGATCTGGAAGCTGGATACCGCCTCGTTGTTGCTGGCCTTTCTCGCGGAGTTGGTTTATCTGGTGTTGCAGTTGTGGGCGCAGGGTTATCCATACACGGCGTTTCCGCTGCCGGGCTTGCTGGCGTGGACGCTGGTCAAGCTGCTGGTGCTGAGTATCTATTTGCTGATGCTGATGCTCTTCGTGCAGGCGGTATTGTCGTGGGTGAATCCCTACTCGCCGCTCGCTCCCGTTGCCGCCGCATTTACCCAGCGCTTTCTGGAGCCGGTGCGCCGCGTCGTGCCGATGGTCGGCAATATCGACTTTTCCGTGCTGGCCTTGCTCATTATTTGCCAGCTCCTGCTCATCGTGCCGGTCGGCTGGCTGGAGCACCTCGTGTCGCGCATGTTATGAGCGAAGATGCTTCGTGGTACCGGCGCAGCGGCGACACCGTTACGCTGACGCTGCATATCCAGCCCGGCGCAAAACACACCAATGTGGCCGGGCTGCACGGCGAGGCGTTGAAGTTGCGTCTCGCCGCGCCGCCCATCGAAGGTCGCGCCAACGAAGCGCTGCTCAAGTTTATCGCGGAGAAATTTGCCGTGCCGCTGCGCAATGTCGAGTTGAAGCAAGGCGGGCAATCGCGCCATAAAGTGGTCGCGGTAACGGGCAGCAAAATCGCGCCGGATACGCTGTTAAGCGCCGGATAAAAAGCGGCGTGTCATAACCGCGTCACACAGAGCGCTTATAAAAGCGCTCCATGCACAAATTAATCCTGTTAAGTACGCTGTTGCTGCTCCCGTCCACCTCCGGCGCGGATGCGCACTATCCGGGGCTGCAAGTGGATGTGCAACGCAGCGGCGATCTTTATAAGCTGGCAGCCAGTTTCGATACGCCGCTCAGCCGATGCGCGGCCTACCACTACCTCACCGATTACGAGTTGGCCAAGAAATTACCCGGCGTCATCGACTCGACCTCGTATCGCGAATCCGCCAATACCATCCGCGTGGATCGCACCGCCGATGAGAAGGTGTTATTTTTCCAGGTGCGCTTGCGTTCGGTGGTGCGTTATAGCGAGAAGCCTTTTGAGAGTGTCGAGTTCAAACAGCTGAGCGGCGATTCAAAGATGTTTCAGGGGACTTGGAATATCGAGCCGCACGGGCAGGGCAGCACTTTGAAATTTCACGGGGAGTGGGAACCGAATACGGTGATTCCGCTGTTCATCATCGACCATTTCGCCAAGAACGGTTTGCGCGACCGCTTCAGCGCGATTGCCAAACTGGCAGTAGAGCGCAAAGATGCCCAAACGGCATGCGTGAATTAGCGGGAAAGTGAATCCGCTGCTTGCTGCGGACTAATGGGCCGTTTTCTTCGGAGGCACGGGAGCCTTGGGTTTGATGAGCAGGCTTTCCAGATTCGCCAGCTTGGTCAAATCCGTTTCGCCGTTCACGTTGATGATGCTGAGTTTGCCCGCGCCCAGATGCAAGTCGTCGGCAAAATCCAGCACCGCCCCGACGATCGTGAGTTTCCCCTCTTTGACTTCCTCGTCGAACTTGAGC
>JBBIJL010000208.1:0-3772 GCA_037446005.1 Gallionellaceae bacterium
CGATGCCACTTTTGAAGAAATCGTGGAAGCCGCACAGGCCGCCGGCGCGGATGAGTTTGTCGAACGCATGCCGCAGGGCTACGACTCGATGCTGGAAGAAAATGCCAGCAACCTGAGCGGCGGGCAAAAGCAGCGCTTGTCCATCGCGCGCGCGCTGTTGGCCAAACCGCGCATACTGATTCTCGACGAGGCGGCCAGCGCGCTCGATCCGGAGAGTGAGGCGATTTTTATACACAACCTGTCGCGTATCGCCGTCGGACGTACCGTGGTGATGATCTCGCACCGCTTATCCACCCTCGTGAACGCCGATGCTATTCTGGTCATGCAGCATGGCCGCTTGATGGATAGCGGACGCCATGAAGAGTTACTCTCACGCTGTGAAACTTACCAACAATTATGGAACCAACAGACAAGCCACCTGTAGCCTCTACGCATCGCCGCAAGACTAAGGGGGACGCTACAGCGATCGAATTTTTGCCGGATGCGGACGAACTCGAGCGCCGTCCGTATCCCGCTGCCGCGCAGCTTACCGTGCATGTTTTGCTGCTGCTGTTGCTGGGCTTTTTGCTCTGGGCAACGTTCTCCGAAATCGACGAGGTCGTCGTGGCGCGGGGGCGTTTGATCACGCCGTTGCCGAACATCATCGTCCAGCCGCTGGAGACTTCCATCATTCAAAGCATCGACGTGCGCGTCGGGCAAGTGGTCAGGAAAGGCGAGCGCCTGGCGACGCTGGATCCGACTTTCGCGCAGGCGGATGAATCCGAATTGCGCGCACGTTTGCGCAGTCTGGACACGCAAACCGAGCGGCTGGAAGCCGAGCTTTCCGGCAGCAAGTCGATAGGCCGCGGCGGCCCCAGCCCGGACAGCAAGTTGCAGTCGCAACTGGCCGCCGAGCGTCTGGCCAATTACAAGGCGCAGCACAACCGCATGGAAGAAAATATTGCGCAGCTCCGCGCGGCGCAGGAATCCAACCGGCTGGATCAGCGCGTGCTGGAGTCGCGGGTGAAAAACATCATCGAGATCGAGGCGATGCAGGAGAAGCTGGTGCAGCAGAATTTCGCGCCGCCGCTCAAGCTGCTGGAAGAGCGCGAGCGGCGCCTGGGCATGGAGCGCGAACTGCAACTGGCAAAAAACAAGGAGCAGGAGCTGGGGCGGCAACTGGCTTCCCTTGAAGCGGAGAAAGTGGCTTTCGAAAAAGGCTGGCGCCAAAAGACCATGGAAGATTTGTTGAGCACTTCGCGGGATCGCGAGGCGTTAAATGAACAGGTGTTGAAAGCCGACAAGCGCCGTAGCATGGTGGAGCTGGTCTCGCCTTCCGATGCCGTTGTGCTGGAAATTGCCAAGCTGTCGCAAGGCTCGGTCGCGCGGGGCACGGAAGCGATGTTCACGTTGGTTCCGCTGGATTCACCGCTGGAGGCCGAAGTTGAAATTGATGCTGGAGAAGTGGGCTATGTGAAAAACACCGATGTCGCGCGCATCAAATTCGATGCGTTCCCGTTCCAGAAACACGGCATGCTGGAGGGCACCTTACGCACGATCAGCGGGGACGCTTTCCGGCGCGAGGGCGGCCGCGACATGGGCGCTTACTACCTCGGGCGCATCAATCTGGGCGAGAAAAAATTGGAGAAAATGCCGAAAGGCGCGCGACTGTTGCCGGGCATGGCCTTGTCTGCGGAAATCGTTGTCGGCAAGCGCTCTGTGATTTCTTATTTGCTGTGGCCGTTGACCAAGACCATGGGCGAGTCAATGCAAGAGCCCTGAGTGCGCGCGGCTTGAGGGCTTAAGTTCGGTTTGTTCGTGCGCGTTATTCCTGAACCTTGGGTTTCGGTCGCTTTCCAACTTTTACCTGCACCACAACTTCTGTCTGATTGCGCAGCAACTTGAGCACAATTACTTTTCCCGGCGCCAAAGCGGAAATGGTTTCCAGCATCATGCTGGAGTCGGTCAAGGCCTTGCCATCCACGCTGGTGAGGATGTCGCCCGCTTTGACGCCGGCCTTGTCGGCCGGGCTGCCGCGTACCACTTCCGAAATCAGCACGCCTTGGGTGTCGCGCAGCTTGAACGATTCGGCCAGTTCCGGCGTGAGTTCCTGCACGGCCACGCCGATCCAGCCGCGCGTGACCGAGCCGCTCTGGATGATTTGTTCCATGATCTTTTTCGCGGTGCTCACCGGGATGGCAAAGCCGATGCCGAGCGAGCCGCCGTTGGGCGAATAGATGGCGCTGTTGATGCCGATCAGGTTGCCGTTCACATCCACCAGCGCGCCGCCCGAGTTGCCGGGGTTGATTGCGGCATCGGTCTGGATGAAATTCTCGAAGGTGTTGAGGCCGAGGTGGTTGCGCTTGAGCGCGCTCACGATGCCCATGGTGACGGTTTGGCCGACGCCGAACGGGTTGCCGATGGCGAGCACAATGTCGCCGACGCGCGATTTTTCAGCCTGACCGAAGGTGATGGCGGGCAGGTTGTTTGCGAGGTCGATTTTGATAACGGCCAGATCGGTCTCAGGGTCGGAGCCGATGATATGTCCCTTGGCATTACGGCCATCCGCCAGCGCGACTTCAATCTGATCCGCCCCTTCGATCACATGATGGTTGGTGAGGATGTAGCCGTCGTGGCTGACGATGACGCCGGAACCGAGGCTGGAGCTTTGCTGCGGCGCGCTATCCTCGAACTGGTCGCCGAAGAAAAAACGGAAACGCGGGTCGTTGATAAACGGCTGCGTCGGCGCTTTCACTTCGTTGCTGGTGTAAATGTTGACCACCGCAGGCATGACTTTTTGCGCTGCCGCACTGAATCCTACCGAAGGAATCTGGCTGCCGCTGTCGCTGGCATTCTCGTACAGCGTGACCACGCCGTTGCGCGCCGCGTTGGGCAGCATCGTGGGTCTGAGGGTTTGGATGATGAATAAAGCGGCCAGCCCGAGGGTGGTGGCTTGCGCGAACAGGAGCCAGAATTTACGCATGATATGATTGAATCGCTATATGAATTGGGGTGAGTCAAATGCAGTTAAATGAGTTGCGCGATTATATCGGAAGCCTGCTCGCGGTCAGCCGCTTTCGTGACTATTGCCCGAACGGGGTGCAGGTGGAAGGGCGCGCGGAGGTGTTGCGCATCGCCACTGGCGTGAGTGCGTCGCAGCATGTGCTGGAAGCCGCGGCCGCATGGGGGGCAGATGCCATCCTCGTGCATCACGGCTATTTCTGGCGCAGCGAAGACGCGGCAATTACCGGCATCAAAAAACGCCGCATCGCCCACCTGTTGCAGCATGACATCAGCTTGCTGGCTTATCACCTGCCGCTGGATGCTCACCCCATGCTGGGCAACAACGCGCAATTGGCAAAACGCTTGGGATGGATAGAGCAAGGCCGTTTCAGTGAGCAGGACATCGCCAGCTACGGCGTGCTGCCGCAGGAGCAAACGCTGGCACAGCTTGGTATGCAGCTCGCCGAAAAATTGCAGCGCACCCCGCAAATCATCGGCGATTTAAACCGCAGCATCAGCCGCGTCGCATGGTGCAGCGGCGGCGCGCAAAGCTATTTTGAACAAGCCATCGCGTTGGGGGCGGATGCGTTTATGACCGGGGAAATCTCCGAGCAGAATGTGCATGTGGCACGCGAGAGCGGCGTGGCGTTTATCGCGGCGGGGCATCACGCTACCGAACGTTACGGCGTGCAGGCGCTGGGCGAGCATCTGGTTGCGCAGTTCGGTTTGGAGCACCGCTTTTTCGATCAGGACAATCCGGTTTAGGCCTTCGGTTTGTTACGCAATTGAT
>JBBIJL010000209.1:0-3730 GCA_037446005.1 Gallionellaceae bacterium
CTATTCTTCCGGTTTGCGCTTGGCCGAGCTGGTGGGGCTCGACCCCATCGACATGGATTTTGCCGATGCCTCGGTGCGCGTCACCGGCAAGGGCAACAAGACGCGCATCGTGCCGCTAGGCAGCCACGCCATCACCGCGTTGCAAGCGTGGCTGGCCGTGCGCGCGCAGGTCGCCCAGCCGGATGAGAGCGCGTTATTTGTCGGCAAAAACGGCAAGCGCATTTCGCCGCGCACGGTGCAGTATCAGTTGCGCAAGTGCGGCCTTGAACAAGGCATCGCCAGCGGCGTGCATCCGCATCTGTTGCGCCACTCGTTCGCCACCCATGTGCTGCAATCATCCGGCGACCTGCGCGCGGTGCAGGAGATGCTCGGGCACGCCAGCATATCCACCACGCAGGTCTATACCCATCTCGACTTTCAGTATCTTTCCAAAATTTACGACAGCGCCCATCCGCGCGCCAAGAAAAAACCATGAGCACTCAAAAACCAAAATCGCATTCCACGCCGCACCGCCAATCCCAAGGCGGCAAAGATTTTCGCAACCGCGCGAAACGCAATACGCCGCGTGCCGACGCTTCCGTGCAAGCCGCATCCAAGCCGCGCATCGGCTCGGCCTCGGCACGCCCCGGCATCATCCTCAAAGCCGAGCGCGAGAAATCTTTGCAGCGCCGTCACCCGTGGGTTTTTTCCGGTGCGATTGATTGCATCGAAGGCGCGCCCGCCAGCGGCGACACGGTTGCCGTGCGCGATGCCGCCGGAAATTTTCTCGCATGGGCGGCCTATAACGCCGACTCGCAAATCACCGCGCGGGTATGGTCGTGGCGCGAAGACGAAGTGATCGACGCTGCCTTTTTCCGTACTCGCATCGCCGACGCATTGGCCGCGCGCCGCACGCTCGGTATCGAGCGCGACGGCAACGGCATACGCATCATCCACGGCGAATCCGACGGACTGCCCGGCCTCATCGTGGACAAATACGGCGATGTCATCGTGATGCAACTGGGCAGCGCAGGCCCCGAACATTGGCGCGACACGTTGGCCGACATCCTGCAAGAACTGTGCGCCACCGTGTGCATCTACGAACGCTCCGACTCCGACGGGCGCGAGCGCGAAGGCTTGCCGATACGCAACGGCATCGTGCGCGGCACCTTGCCCGCGCATGTTGAAGTGAGTGAAAACGGCCTGCGCTTCGCCGTCGATATCGTCGCCGGACAAAAGACCGGCTACTACCTCGACCAGCGCGACAACCGCGCGCTGACCGGCGCGCTGGCGCAAGACAAAGACGTGCTCAACTGCTTCTGCTACACCGGCGGCTTCTCGCTTTACGCGCTGCGCGGCGGGGCGAAGTCGGTGCTCTCTATCGACTCGTCGCAGGAAGCGCTGCAAATTGCGCAAAGCAATGTGGCCTTGAACGGCCTCGACGCAGCACGCGCCGAATGGCAATGTGCCGACGTGTTCGAAGCCCTGCGCAAGCTGCGCGATCAAAACAAAAAATTCGACCTCATCGTGCTCGACCCGCCCAAGTTCGCCCCCACCGCCGCCTTCGCCGAAAAGGCGGCCAGAGCCTACAAGGACATCAACCTGCTCGGTTTTAAACTGCTGCGTCCGGGCGGCCTGCTGTTCACCTACTCCTGCTCTGGCGGTATCAGCGACGACCTGTTCCAGAAAATCATCGCGGGTGCGGCGTTGGATGCGGGAGTGGATGCGCAGATCGTGAAGAAGCTGCATGCGGCGGCGGATCATCCGGTGCTGCTGAGTTTTCCGGAGGGCGCGTATTTGAAGGGGCTGGTGTTGCGCGTGAGTTAAGTTCGCACTGCACACCCGCGCACAGCGGCGGGATGCACTCCGCGCCTAGAGCACAAATTTTCCGGTGGTTTCATTGAGGCTGCGCGCGGCTCCGACCATGCTATCCGCTTCCCTGATGCAAACCGCCGTCATATTTGCCGCCGCATCGGTACGGGTTTGGTTCTCGGCGATGCGGCTGCGGACGATCTCCACCAGCACCTGCTGATTGTCGGCCGCCGCGCGCACGGCTTTAACCGAATTATTCATGGCGGCGGTAGCCTGCTCGATTTGCCCGAAAATTTCCGAGGAGGCTTTGGAGGTTTGCAGTCCGTCGCGCACGGCCTGCGCATTTTCCAGCGAGATACTGACAGTCGAAGCAACGTCGTCGCTGACGCGTTTCAACATGCCGTCGATGCGCTTCGTAGCCTGCGCCGCCTGCTCGGACAGTTTTCTCACTTCATCCGCCACCACGGCGAAGCCGCGCCCCTGCTCACCGGCACGCGCCGCTTCAATGGCGGCATTCAATGCCAGCAGATTGGTCTGTTCGGCGATGGCGCGTATATCCGACACGGCAGTTTCCACTTCTTTGGCGCTGATCTCCAGACTGCTCGCATTGGCGGAAATTCTGCGGCTGGCTTCGTCCAATACCGAGATGGCTTTTTCAGTGGCGTTTACCTGCACCACGCCGTTGCGCACCAGTTCATCGGCGGACGACGCGCTATTGCCCGCCGTATCGGACAGGATGTGGATGGAGTTGGCCGCATCGGCCATGCCGTTGACGACTTTGACGATCTCCAGCCCGTTCAGGCGGTATTCGTTCATGTCGTTGCCGAGCGATTGCATGGATGAACCGATGCCGCGTGCCGTGCTGTCCACCGCGTCGGCCGAGTGCGCCACCTCGCGCAGCGTTTCGCGCAAGCCCACGGCCATCGAGTCAAAAGCGACGGTGATTTCGCCGACCGTATCGGAGCTGCGTATGCCGCAACCTTCGCGCAGATCGCCCTTGCGGATGCGTTCCGCCGCGACGGCAACCTGGCGCAGTTTGCGGATCAGCAGCCATTCCAGCAGTTTGTGGTTGGCGATACCGATGGTGATCCCCGCAACGATGCACCCCAGACAAAACCACAACAGCATTCCCTCTTTCCAGTTAACGAAAAAATTTGCATAAAACGGAAATACCAATCCCATCGTCAGACCGAAGCCCAAAAATGAATATTTGAGTTGATTGAGTATGGAGGAAACATTCTGCGACATGGACATCCTTAAACGAGATCGGAAGAGCTTGCGCCGGCTGAGATCTATCGGCGTTCGCCGAAAAAACTTGAGCAGCGCTTGATGATTTGTTCCGGCGTTGGGGATAGTGCCCTGCGCGAGTTCTGCTGCGCAGATTTATTTGATAACTAAAAAATGCTGCCGGGAGATGGGCGAGGCGCGCTAGTCTGCAAACCGACACCGTCGGAGGCGCCCAACGATTGAAAGAATGATGTCATGGGTATAGCTGAGTAAAAGATAAAGATTTGGTTCATCTGACATTTGCGTAACCCCATATCAGGGATACCACCTTAAACCGAAGCCCACACTATTCGCGATGAAATCTGGGTTACCGCTAGCGTAAATAAACTTGTGGTTATAGCCGAGCGATAATTGCAGCGCGGGGCTGACCGCATAGAACAAATACAAATTGGCACTGGGATCAAACGTAGTACGGCTAGGCAAGTTCGCGCCATCAGTGATCTGCCAGCCGAGCGCGAGAATTCCCATCGCTACCGAAAATCCGGAATGCTCGCCCAAATCCCACTCGATATTCCAGTTAATCGCTGGCCTGCGCACAGTGATCGCATTCCCGTTATGCGTATACTGAGAACGCGAGTATTCCAAACTGGCTGAAGCCCGATCCGGCTGCCATTCCGAATGCGGCTCAGTGAAGGTTTTGGAAGTGATACCT
>JBBIJL010000210.1:0-3672 GCA_037446005.1 Gallionellaceae bacterium
TCAGCCCTTCCACCACAAATTTATTGTGTACCACTTCGTGCCGCACATAGATCGGCGCACCGTGCAATGCCAGCGCACGCTCGACAATCTCGATGGCACGATCCACCCCGGCACAAAAGCCGCGCGGATTAGCGAGTAGCAGATCCATCATTCTTCTCCGGTTTGTTTTTGAAGCTGTCCCACAACAATAAAGCCGCGCCGATATTGATCGCGCTATCCGCCACATTGAACGCGGCGAAGTGATGCTCGTTCCAGTGAAAATCGAGGAAGTCCACCACATAGCCGTAAACCAGACGGTCGATCAGATTACCCAGCGCACCGCCGAGAATAAACGCCAGCGCGATGCAGAATAATTTTTCCTGCGGGTGTTTGTGCAGCAGCCAGATGATCCACGCGGCCGCAGCAACAGCAATCGCGCTGAACAGCCAGCGCTGCCAGCCGCCCGCATCGTTCAACATGCCGAATGAAGCACCGGTGTTATGCGCCAGCACCAGGTTGAAAAAACCGGTCACGCTATAACTCTCGCCGTAAGCGAAATGGCTGCTGATCCACAGCTTGGTGATTTGATCGAGAGCTATCACCAACGCGCTCGCCCCCAGCCATTTCAGCAAATTCCCCTCTCCGTTGGGAGTAGAGGGCATATAGCGGCTAAGCATAACGACGCGCCTCGCCCTTGCCGTGCAGGTTGCTCACGCAGCGACCGCACAGCGCGGGATGCGCGGCATCGCTGCCCACATCTTCGCGGTAATGCCAGCAGCGGTCGCACTTGGCGTGGGCGCTGGGAGCCACTTTGATTTCCAGCTCGCCTTCGCGCAGATGCACATTGGCGCGCGAGGTGATGAACACAAAGCGCAAGTCGTCGCCCAAGCGGGACAGCAACTCGAAGGTCGCTTTGCCTGCGTACACATCGACCTCGGCTTGCAGCGCGGAGCCGATAGCACCCGCCGCGCGCTGCTCTTCCAGCTTTTTGTTCGCCAGTTCGCGCATATTGCGGATGTCCTGCCATGCGGTCAGCGCAGCCGCATCCATGCCGCTCGCGGGCAAGCCATACCACTGCTCTTCAAACACGCTCACGTCATCCTTGCCGCTCAACACCGCCCACACCTCTTCGCCGGTGAACGAGAGCACGGGCGACATCAGGCGCACCAGCGCATGGGTGATGTGGTACAGCGCGTTCTGCGCCGAGCGCCGCGCCGTCGAGTCAGCACCCGCCGTATAGAGGCGGTCTTTCAGAATGTCGAGGTAGAAACCGCCCAGCGCTTCCGAGCAGAACGCCTGCAATTTCTGCGCGATCAGGTGGAACTCGTAGCGGTCGTAATCGGCGCGCACTTCGTCTTGCAGCTTTTGCGTCAGCGCCAGCGCATAGCGGTCGATTTCCAGCCACTGATCGACAGGCAAAGCATGCTTGGCGTGATCGTAGTCGGCGATGTTCGCCAGCAGGAAGCGCAAGGTGTTGCGAATGCGGCGGTAGCCTTCCACCACGCGCTTCAAGATTTCGTCGGAGATGGTCAGTTCACCGGAATAGTCGGTAGAAGCCACCCACAGGCGCAGGATGTCCGCGCCCAGCGTATCCAGAATCTTTTGCGGCGCGATGACGTTGCCCTTGGACTTCGACATCTTGTGCCCCTGCCCGTCCACCACAAAGCCGTGCGTGAGCAAAGCATCGTAAGGCGCACGGCCATTGATGGCGCAGGCGGTCAGCAACGACGACTGAAACCAGCCGCGATGCTGGTCGGAGCCTTCCAGATACAGATCCGCGGGGAATTTCAGTTCGCCGCGCTGTGCCAGCACCGCCGCATGCGTTGCGCCCGAATCGAACCACACGTCCAGCGTGTCGGAGAGCTTGCGGTAATGCGCGGCATCGTCGCCGAGCAATTCTTTGGCATCCAGCGAGAACCACGCTTCGATACCCTGCTGCTCGATGCGCTTGGCGACCTGCTCCAGCAACTCCGGCGTGCGCGGATGCAAGGCCATGGTTTCCTTGTGCACGAAGAAGGTCATCGGCACGCCCCAGTTACGCTGGCGCGACACGCACCAGTCGGGACGGTTTTTAATCATCGCTTCGAGGCGCGCGCGTCCCCATGCCGGGAAGAATTGCGTGTCCGCCACGGCTTGATTCGCCAGCGTGCGCAGAACTTCCCCCTCTCCCCCCGGGAGAGGGCTGGGGTGAGGGTGCTGCTCCATGCCGATAAACCACTGCGGTGTGGAACGGAAAATGATCGGTGTCTTGTGGCGCCAGCAATGCGGGTAGCTGTGTTTGAGTTTTTCCTGATGTAACAAATGCCCGCTGGCTTCCAACGCCTGCAACACGATGTCGTTGCCCTTCCACACGAACACGCCCGCCAGCGGCGTGCCGCCGATGTCCGGTGTGGTGGAAATAAATTTTCCGTCATCGCCCACCGGATTGTCGTTCGGCAGATTGTATTTTTGCCCGACGAAATAGTCGTCCAGACCGTGCGCGGGAGCGGTGTGCACCAAGCCGGTACCGGCTTCCAGTGTGACGTGTTCGCCGCAGATGATGGGTACGAGACGCGCTTGGAACGGGTGATGCAATTCCAGATTTTCCAGCGCACTGCCCTTGCACTGGCCGACGGCCTCGCCGCTCAGTTGATAGCGCTGCAAACTGCTCTCGCTCAACTCCGCCACCAGCAGCAAATAACCCTTTTCTGTTTTCAGCAAACGGTATTCATATTCCGGATGCACGCTCACCGCTTGGTTCGCGGGCAGCGTCCACGGGGTGGTCGTCCAGATCACCGCATAGACTTTGGCATCTGCGGGCAAGTGGCCGATACCGAACGCCTTCGCCACCGCAGCTTTATCTGCAACTTCAAAACCCACATCAATCGCGGGCGATACTTTGTCTTCGTACTCCACCTCGGCTTCGGCCAAGGCCGACTGGCAATCCAGACACCAGTTCACCGGCTTGCGGCCTTGGTAGAGATAGCCGCGCTCGTAAATTTTGCCGAGAGCGCGCACGATCTCCGCCTCGGTTTTGAAGTCCATGGTCAGATAGGGATTATCCCAATCGCCCAGCACGCCGAGACGGATAAAGTCTTTCTTCTGGCGCTCGATCTGCTCCTTGGCGTAAGCGCGGCACAGCTCGCGAAACTCGGCGGGCGGAATCGCCTTGCCGTGTTTCTTTTCCACCTGCAACTCGATCGGCAAACCGTGGCAATCCCAGCCCGGCACATAAGGCGCATCGAAGCCGCTCAAGGTCTTGCTCTTGACGATGATGTCCTTGAGGATTTTGTTGACCGCGTGGCCGATGTGAATATCGCCGTTGGCATACGGCGGGCCGTCGTGCAGCACGAATTTTTTGCGCCCTTGGCTCGCGGCGCGGATGCGCTGGTAGCGCTGCTTGGCCTGCCATTGCGCCAGCATCTGCGGCTCGCGCTTGGCGAGGTCGCCGCGCATGGGGAACGGGGTATCGGGAAGATTGAGCGTGTCTTTGTAATCAGTTGCCATTTTTAAACCAGTCCTTTGCTTGCCCGACATCGAGCGCAATTTGTTGCGTTAAACTTTCCAAACCAGAGAATTTCATTTCATCGCGCAGCTTGTGCAAAAAATCCACGTGCAGATGCTTGCCGTAAATCTCCTGCGCGAAATCGAACAGATGCACTTCCAGCACCGGCTTGCCGTCCACCTCCACCGTGGGGCGCACGCCCAGACTCG
>JBBIJL010000211.1:0-3579 GCA_037446005.1 Gallionellaceae bacterium
GACCACTTTGCCGAAATGGCTGCGCATCAGTTTCAGATAATCCTCAAAACCCACTCCTTGAAACACCTTGACCAGAAAAGCTCCTCCCGGCTTGAGGTGTTGTACCGCGAATTCCAGCGCCAACTCGGCCAAGTGCATGGCGCGCGCCTGATCGGCAGACTCGATGCCGCTGATATTGGGTGCCATATCGGAAATTACAAGGCCGATCTGCTGTCCGCCCAGTTTTTCTTCGAGCTGCGCCAGCACGGCGTCGTCGCGAAAATCGCCCTGAATGAATTCGACGCGGGGCAACGGGTGCAGCGGCAGCAAGTCCAGCGCAATGATCTTGCCGTGATTCCCCAGCTTGGCGGCAACGACTTGGCACCATCCGCCCGGTGTCGCCCCCAAGTCCACCACTACCATGCCCGGCTTGATAAGACGGTCGCGCTCGTCGATCTCCAGCAGCTTGTACGCGGCGCGCGAACGGTAACCGTCCTTCTGCGCGCGCTGCACAAAAGGGTCGTTCACATGCTCCATCATCCATTGTTTGCTGGTTTTGGAAGGTTTCATCGCTATACCGTTCGCGGCTAAAGCCGCTCCTACAAATTATCTGCTGATTAAACGCGGTTTTTAGGTAAAATGCGCGCCCTATCAGGAGTACCACATGCTAAATCTCACCGTTGCACAGCGCCTCGAACTCAAAGGGCGCGCCCACTCGCTCAGCCCCATTGTCATCATCGGCAACGCCGGACTCACGCCGGCCGTGCTGGACGAAATCGAGCGTAGCCTGAAAAGTCACGACCTGCTCAAGATTCGCGTGATGAACGACGACCGCGAAGCCCGTGCCGCCATGCAGGACGAAATCTGCAAAACGCTGCACGCGGGAGCGGTGCAGCACATCGGTAAAATACTGGTGATCTATCGTCCGCTGGCCGCCCCCATTGCCAGCGCGCCCAAGCGCAAAAAAGGCAAACCGCTTACCAAGAAACAACTGGGCAACAAGCTCTAAAAATCCCCACCTAAAAAACGCACCAGAAGCGTAGCGAGCAAGCTGAAGCGCAAGGAGCCGCGCAGCGAACGACGAGACATACCGATTGGTAGGCGAGGAGTGAGCGAGCACGCGACGCCGCGATTCGGCTGCGCAGTAGCTTATAGTGTATTTTTTTAGATGTACTGAACCTCTACCACTTCATACTCGCGCACGCCGCCCGGTGCCTGCACTTCCGCCACGTCGCCGCTCGACTTGCCGATCAAAGCGCGGGCAATCGGCGAACTGATCGAAATCTTGCGCTGCTTGATGTCGGCTTCGTCTTCGCCGACGATCTGGTAAGTCACCACATCGCCGCTCTTGGTATCTTCCAGAATCACGGTCGAACCGAACACGCAGCGGCCATCGGCATTCAGTGTCTTCGGGTCTATCACCTGCGCGCTGCCCAGCTTGAATTCCAGCTCGACGATACGGCCTTCGATGAAGGACTGTTTTTCTTTGGCCGCATCGTATTCCGCGTTCTCGGACAAATCGCCCTGCGCGCGCGCTTCGGAGATCGCGTTAATCACGGCGGGACGCTCCACCGTCTTCAGGCGGTGCAATTCGTTGCGCAATAGCTCTGCGCCGTTCACGGTTAATGGAACTTTGCTCATGGTGTAACTTTCTTAGTCGTTAGTTATTAGTCGTTAGTCGCTAGTTGGGGTTGTCGCTGCGCGCTTTTGGTTTGAACTAAAAGCTAACGACTAGCGACTACCGACTAGGCGTTTATGCAATGACTGTACGTCATAGACTTGCAACTCTGCCAAGTGTTGCATGCCCATGCAGGCTGCACGCGCACCGGCGAGCGTGGTGTAGTAAGTCACGCGGCCTTGCAGCGCGGCGTGGCGGATGGAGTAGGAGTCGCGCATCACCGACGGTTTGCTGTCCACGGTATTGACGATCAGATTCACTTCGCCGTTCTTGATCATATCCACGACATGGGGGCGGCCTTCGGTAACCTTGTTCACCGCCGTCACCGGCACACCGGCTGCACTAATTGCCGCAGCCGTGCCACGAGTTGCCAGGATAGTAAAGCCCAGCTCGTGCAAACTCTTGGCGACATCGACCGTGCCGGTCTTATCCGCTTCGCGTACGCTGAGGAATACATTGCCGCTCTTCGGCAGCTTCACGCTGGCGGCGAGTTGCGATTTGACGAACGCTTCGGCGAAAGTATCGCCCACGCCCATCACTTCACCGGTGGATTTCATCTCGGGGCCGAGAATGGTATCGACGCCGGGGAACTTGATGAACGGGAACACGGCTTCCTTCACCGAGTAATACGGCGGGATCACTTCTTTGGTCACGCCCTGCGATGCCAAGGTCTGCCCCGCCATGCTGCGCGCGGCGATCTTCGCCAGCGGCACGCCGGTCGCTTTGGAAACATAAGGGACGGTACGCGATGCGCGCGGGTTCACTTCCAGCACATACACGGTCTCGCCCTGAATCGCGAACTGCACGTTCATCAGGCCGACCACATTGAGCGACTTCGCCATTGCCACGGTCTGGCGGCGCAATTCGTCTTGCAGCTTCGCAGACAGGGAATACGGCGGCAACGAGCAGGCGGAGTCGCCGGAGTGCACGCCCGCCTCTTCGATGTGCTCCATGATGCCGCCGATGATGACTTGCTGGCCGTCGGACACGGCATCCACGTCCACTTCAATCGCATCGTTCAGGAAACGGTCGAGCAAAATCGGCATGCGCTCGGGATACATCTTGGACATTTCCTCGGCATCGCGCATGTAGCGCTCGAGGTCGGCCTGCGCGTGGATGATCTCCATGGCGCGGCCGCCCAGCACGTTGGATGGGCGCATCACCAGCGGGTAGCCAATCTCGGCTGCACCCGCGACCGCATCGGCCACGTTGCTGGCGGTACGGTTCGGCGGCTGCTTCAAATTCAGTTCGCGCAGCATCGCCTGAAAGCGCGCGCGGTCTTCGGCCATGTCGATCATGTCCACCGAAGTGCCGATGATGGGCACGCCGTTTTTGGCCAAGCCGTGCGCCAGTTTCAGCGGCGTCTGACCGCCATACTGCACGATCACGCCAACAGGCTTTTCGACTGCAACCACTTCCAGCACATCTTCCAGCGTCAGCGGCTCGAAGTACAAGCGATCTGAAGTGTCGTAGTCGGTGGAAACGGTCTCTGGATTGCAGTTGACCATGATGGTCTCGTAACCGTCTTCGCGCATCGCCAGCGCGGCATGCACGCAGCAATAGTCGAACTCGATACCCTGACCGATACGGTTCGGGCCACCGCCCAGCACCATGATTTTTTTCGCGGTCGTAGGCTGCGATTCGCACTCTTCTTCGTAAGTGGAATACATGTACGCGGTGTTGGTGGAGAACTCGGCGGCGCAGGTATCCACGCGTTTGAACACCGGACGTACGCCCAGCGCGTGGCGATAGGCGCGCACTGCGGCATCATCCGTATCCAGCAACTTTGCCAGACGCGCATCGGCAAAACCGCTGCGCTTCAGTGTGCGCAGATCGTCCGCATTCAGGCTTTCCAGGGTGCGACCATCCAGCGATTTTTCCTGACGGATCAGATCTTCGATCTGCACCAAGAACCACGGGTC
>JBBIJL010000212.1:0-3578 GCA_037446005.1 Gallionellaceae bacterium
CCGGACTACGAAGAAAGCCTGGAAGAGTTACGCCTGCTGGCGGAAAGTGCCGGCGTGCAGACGCTTGCGCTGGTGCAAGGCAAGCGGCAACGCCCCGATGCGTCCACCTTCGCCGGTAGCGGCAAGGTTGACGAGATCGCCGCCATCGTCGAAGAGCTGGAAGTGCCGCTGGTGATTTTCAATCACGACCTGTCCCCGGCGCAGATGCGCAATCTTGCGGCCAAGCTGCAAACGCGCGTGATCGACCGCACCATGCTGATCTTGGATATTTTTGCGCTGCGCGCGCAGAGCCACGAGGGCAAGGTGCAGGTCGAACTGGCGCAGCTCAAATATTTGTCCACGCGCCTGGCCGGTATGAATACCGACATGGGGCAGCAGAAATTTGCGGTGGGTGCGCGCGGGCCGGGCGAAACGCAACTGGAGTTGGATCGGCGCAAGCTGGATCGGCGCGTGCATCTGCTCAACGAGCGGTTGAAGCAGCTCAAGCGCCACCGCGAATTGCAGCGTAAAGCGCGCAACCGTTCCGAGGTGCTGTCGGTTTCCATCGTGGGCTACACCAACGCGGGCAAGTCCACGCTGTTTAACCGATTGACCAATGCCAATGTGTACGCCGCCGACCAGTTGTTTGCCACACTGGACACGACTTCGCGCAAAATCTTCCTAGAAGGGGAGAGTAAGGTGCAGGTGGTGTTGTCCGATACCGTGGGTTTTATCCGCCATTTGCCGCACGGACTGGTGGCGGCATTCCGCAGCACACTGGAAGAAACCGCGCTGGCCGACTTGCTGCTGCATGTGGTTGATGTGAATAGCCCCGAGCGGAACGATCAGGTGGCCGAGGTGAATAAAGTGCTGGCCGAGATCGGCGCGCAGGATATTCCCCAGATCGTGGTGTATAACAAGATCGACTTGCAGGGCTTGCCGGCAGCGGTGAAGCGCGATGAATATGGTAAAATTGTCAGCATTCATTTGAGCGCGAAGTCGGGCGCGGGGCTGGATGAGTTGCGCGCGGCCATGATCGCAGCGCGGGATAATCCGGCTATCACCGCCGCGCCGCAAGAGTGGCATCCACTGAATAACAATTAAGTTAACGAAGGCAGGACGGACTTATGGGATTGAATGATCCGCAATGGGGTAACAAAAACAGCGGCGGCCCCCCCGATTTGGAAGAAGTGCTGCGCAACCTGAATAAAAAGGTTGAGGCGCTGTTTGGTCGATTGAGCGGAAAAGCCCCCAAGAATGGTAGCCCGGGTAAACCGGCTGGCGGGTTCGCGGGCGGCGTCGGCCTGATCGTCATCATCGTTGCCTTGATCTGGGTGTCGAGCGGCTTCTATATTGTGGATGCCAGCCAGCGCGGCGTGGTGCTGCGTTTCGGTAAATATGTCGAGGCGACTCAAGCCGGTCCGCGCTGGCATTTGCCGTACCCGATCGAGACGGTTGAGATTGTCAGTTTGAGCCAAGTGCGCACTGTGGAAGTGGGCTACCGCGAGAACGTGAAAAACAAGATGCTGAAAGAGTCGCTGATGCTGACCGATGATGAAAACATCATCGACATCCAGTTTGCGGTGCAGTACTTCCTGAAAGATCCTGCCGACTATCTGTTCAATAACCGCGCGCCGGACGAGAACGTGCGTCAGGCTGCCGAGACCGCCATTCGCGAAGTGGTGGGTAAGAGCAAGATGGACTTCGTGTTGTACGAAGGGCGCGAGCAGGTGGCGGCTTCAACCACCAAGCTGATTCAGGACATTCTTGATCGCTACAAATCCGGCATCGTGGTGAGCAAAGTGACCATGCAAAACGCGCAGCCGCCCGAGCAAGTGCAGGCCGCGTTCGACGATGCGGTGAAAGCGGGGCAGGATCGCGAGCGCCAGAAGAACGAAGGTCAGGCTTATGCCAACGACGTGGTGCCCAAGGCTAAAGGGGCGGCAGCGCGCTTGATGCAGGAAGCGGAAGGCTACAAGCAGCGCGTGATCGCGAATGCCGAAGGTGATGCGAGCCGCTTCAAGCAGATTCTGGTGGAGTACGAGAAAGCGCCGCAAGTTACCCGCGAGCGCATGTACATCGACATGATGCAGCAGATCATGACCAGCAGCAGCAAGGTGTTGGTGGATCAGAAAAGCGGCAATGGCAGTCTGTTGTATCTGCCTTTGGATAAGCTGATTCAGAGTACCAATCCGGGAGGCAGTGGATTGAATGAGGTACAGACAGCGGCAGGCCGTCCGGCGAACAATGCCGAACAAGTTGCCCCGCAAGCGGCAACGCTGAATGAACCGGTTATTTCGTCCGGGCGCGAGCCGTTGCGTAGCCGGGACAGGGAGTCACGTTAATGAAGAATATTGGAAATCTGTTGGTGGGCGCGATTGTCGCGTTGGTTCTGGTGAGCATGAGTGCGTTCGTGGTCGATCAGCGTCAGACCGCGATTGTGTTCCAGTTGGGTGAAATGGTGGGCGAAAAAACCGCGCCCGGCTTGTATTTCAAATTGCCGCTGGTGCAAAACGTGCGCTTCTTCGATTCGCGCATCCTGACGCTGGATAGTGCGGAGCCGGAGCGTTTCATCACGGCGGAAAAGAAAAACGTGCTGGTGGATTCGTTCGTGAAGTGGCGCATCGCCGATGTGAAGCAGTATTACATCAGCGTGGGCGGCGACGAAATTCGCGCGCAGACTCGTCTGTCGCAAACAGTCAATGCGTCGATGCGCGAGGAGTTCGGCAAGCGTACTATTCATGAAGTGGTGTCCGGCGAGCGCGAAAAAATCATGGAAGTGTTGCGCCAGAAGGCCAGTGCGGATGCCAGCAAGATCGGTGTCGAGGTGCTGGACGTGCGCTTGAAACGTGTGGACTTCCCAACCGAGATCAGCGACTCCGTCTATCGCCGCATGGATGCGGAGCGCAAGCGTGTCGCCAACGAACTGCGCGCGACGGGTAATGCCGAGAGCGAAAAAATTCGCGCCGATGCGGATAAACAGCGTGAAGTAACGCTGGCCGAGGCTTACCGCGATGCACAGAGACTCAAAGGTGAAGGCGATGCCAAAGCGGCCTCCATTTACGCTGCGGCATTTGGTCGCAACTCCGAGTTTTTCTCGTTCTATCGCAGCATGGAAGCCTATAAACAGACTTTCAAAAACAAGAGCGATGTAATGGTGCTGGACCCAAGCTCCGCCTTCTTCAAATATCTGAAGGGTGCGAACAAAGGTGGCAAGTAGTTAAGTCATGGAATACTGGCTGGCTGCGTTGGGTTTGATGTTGGTGCTGGAAGGGCTGATGCCGTTTTTGTTTCCTGCCGTATGGCGCGAAACTTTGGGCAAGCTGGCTCAGTTGCAGGATGGTCAGATGCGCTTCGTCGGCCTGACCTTGATGCTGAGCGGATTGCTGTTGATTTACTGGATGAAATAAAGAATGCCGAATTGGTTGTTGCCGGAAAATATACAGGACATGCTGCCGGACGAGGCGTGGCGCATCGAAGGCATGCGCCGCGATGTGCTGGAGCTGTTGCGTTTGTCGGGTTATCAGTTGGTCTCCCCCCCGTTGCTCGAATATGCCGAATCGCTGCTCATCAACGACAGCGCGGATATGGATTTGCGC
>JBBIJL010000213.1:0-3539 GCA_037446005.1 Gallionellaceae bacterium
AGGATTCACTTTGCCTGCCGGCTTGCTGCCCGCGCTGTAGGCCTTGAACTTACCTTTGCCCAAAGTATTGAACAGCACTTCGCCCAAGATGCTGCGTGCGGAATTGCCGGTACACAACACCAGCACGTTATATTGCTTTTCGCTCATTTCTTTTTCCTTCTCACATTTAACATTTCTTAATCGGAGAGCATTGCGCGCTATCGCCTGCGCAACAATGTTCGGTGAGATAGGCGATAAGCTTGTCCATCTCGGCATAGTTCGCGCTATAAATCACAAAGCGCCCCTCGGTACGCGACTTGATGAGCTTGGCGTGGGTCAACGTCTTTAGGTGAAACGACAGCGTGGCGGGCGGGATACCCAGCCTCTCGCCTAGCACACCGGCAGCGATACCCTCTTTTCCCACCTGCACCAGCAAACGGAATACCGACAAACGCGACTCCTGCGCCAATGCGGCCAGCGCCCCTACCGCCAATTCAATCTTCATTTTTACCCCGCGCAATGATTCTACGTTTCCAATATTATGGAAATGTTAAGCGGCTTGCAAGAGCAAGATGTGCCGGACGCGATAGAATAATGCCGTTTTCAACACCCAGAATATGGACGAGTATTTTGATCGAACTAATCATCCTGACCATCCTGACCCTAGTGGTGTTATCGCTGATCCGCCCCGGCAAAACTCCACCGCTGGATAACCCGCTGTTGATCGAACGCCCCGGAAAATATCAGATGACGCTCGCGCCACAATTGAACCTGGCGCAACCGTTCATCGAGGACATCGCTAAACGGCTTGTTGCGTCCGACGCCGCCGCGCAAGAGAGTGCGACGCTGTGCTTTGAAGTGCGCGACAAAGAAGTCACCGCGCACGGGAAAGATTTTTATCTGCTTGCCGTCACGCGACGCAACGGCATGTTGTATTTTCAGGCGATCACTTCGCCGACTGGCTTCCCCAAGGATCGGACTAAGGACTTGCTGGAATTCGCCAATCGGGTATTGGCGAATATTCCCATGACCGGAGAACCGGATGAGGAATTGAATAAACGGATTGTTGCGGCAACGCGCGATGCCGCGCAGCAGCGCGGCATCGCGGTCATGGATTTATAGGATGCCGGCCTAAACGGGAACCGTGTTAGCCAGTACGGCAATCCATTCGGAGACAGTCAACGAGATTAATACCAAGTATTTTTTCATGATGCGTCCTTTCATAACGACGGGTGGTTTACCCGCACGCTATGACTGGAGCGAAGCAACAAAGTTCAATTCCGATCAAATTAGTGCGTTATCCCCCATCACATGCAGATCACTTTAATCAGACACGGCGAAAGCGAGGCCAACGCCGGGCACTTCATCAATGACGACCCGACCAAGCCGGTGCATTTGACCGCCAAGGGTAAAGAACAGGCTGGAGTTCTGGCCGGCGAACTGCGCGCGGAAACTTTCACCCTCGCTTACGTCTCGGAATTCCTGCGCGCGCAGGAGACGATCAATATCCTGCTTAGAGGAACGGCGCTCGAGGCGCAGGTCGATCATCGTCTCAACGAACGCAAGTCGGGCATGGATGGTCAGCCTGTAAATGCCTTCAACGACCAGGTGCTGCGCGATCCGTTGCATTTCAAAACGCAGCGCGGCGAATCGTTTCTGGAACAGATGGAACGGCTGCGGGATTTTCTGGATGACATCGCGGCGCGCCACCCGGATGCGAAGGTGCTGGCGGTTTCGCATGAGAACCCCATACTCGCGGCGCTGGGGCTGACCACTTCGGCAGCTGAGGTCGTGGGGGCGAACCTGCCCAATTGCGGACGTATCGACCTGACTTGGCCGCCGCTCAAGCCGCGCGGCTAGCCAGCAGTCCGTCGAGCCAATTCTTCCAGCGCCGGTATTTTTCCCGCAGTTGCGGCGCGCCATGCGCTGCGACGACAAGCTCCCCGCCCCCGTTCGTGCGCCGCATTCCCGCAGCGAGCATGGCCGTCCCCTGCACGCTGGCATCGCGCTGCGGCAGGCGGTACACGCCCATATCCACGCACTGCGCAATGCCTTGTTGCAAACATTCCAGTTCGGATAAGCCGCCGGACAGATAGATGCGCTCAAGCGCGGAGGCGCGCTGAAACTCTTCCACTATCCGCACCACGCGGAAGATGATGCCTTCCAGCAACAGGCAGGCAATTTGGCGCGGGGACAGATGTTCGATGTTTTCGGAAAAGCGGATACCGAAGTCATTGCAAAAATACGGTGCCCCCAAGCCACTGGCCTCGGCGAGACAATAAATATCATTCTGCGCCAGCTCTACGGCGCGGCACTCGGCTGCGGGATACGGCGCGAGTGCGGCGGCAATGGAATTGAGCGTGCCTTCGATGGCAATATGCGCGTGCCTGTCCTTGTCCGCATACAGCAAAGTACGCAGATACCCTTCCCATCCTTTCTCGTCATGCGCCATATCGCGCATAACGAAACCGCCCGTACCGAGATTCACCAAGGCCGCTTTGCTGTCCGTCCCGACGCAGGCGTAAAACGCGGCAGACTGATCGCCCAGACTGGCTTGCAACAGCAAGCCGCTATCCAGCCGGATTCCCAGTCCAACAGAGGGTTCGATCTGCGGAAGGATGGCCAAGGGGATGCCGAACAACTCGCACAGCGCAGATGACCAACGCTGATGCCGGATATCCATCAGCAAAGTGCGCGCGGCCATGGACGCATCGGTGACATGGCGTTTGCCGCCCGTCCAGCGCCAGATCAAAAACGTGTCGAGCGTACCCACCAAATATTCGCCGCGTTCGAGCCGTTCGCGCCAATGCGGATGTTGCTGCAACAGGACGCGCAGCTTGGGCGCGAAATAATAGGGGGTGAGGCGCAACCCGCTCAGTTCACGTATCGACATTTCCCTGCCGCGCAAAGCAGCGCAACTCGCCGCGCCGCGCGTGTCCTGCCACGAGATGAGCGGCGTGAGCGGCCGACCGTTCGCCGTCTCCCAGATCAGGAAGGAGGAGCGCTGGCTACACAAGCCGAGCGGCGGCAGACCGTGCGTTTGTGCGAGGCATTGTGCCAGCACCTTTTCCGCCGTGATCGCATAAGCCAGTGCATCGCTTTCGTAACGCTCTCCGCTGATAACCGGCGCGGGGGCCGGTGACGACACGATGTTGCTTAACGTGCCCTCGTTGCGCAACAGCCCGGCCTTGATCGCGGTGGAACCGAGATCGAGCGCGATGGCGGCAATCTTCATCGCGCGTCACTCTCATAACGGCAATATGTTTCGCGAATGAAACACGCTCCGATCAAACCGCTCAGCGCGAAGACGAACATCACGATGAATCCGGCCTGATAATTCTGCGGAGAATAGATACGCACGCCGTCCAGCATCTGCCCGCTCCAAACGCCATCCATCACCCAGCCCACCAGCGGTTGCAGAATGCCCGCACCGAGAAATGAGCCGGTATTCACCAGACTCGTCGCCATGCCGGACAGCGCGGGCGGATTCACTTCTTTGGCGCTTGCCCAACCGAGCGTAAAGCCGGATGCGCAGAGCCCCATCACAAAGAACTGGGTAT
>JBBIJL010000214.1:0-3428 GCA_037446005.1 Gallionellaceae bacterium
TCTTGGCTGCTACTGCCTTCTTTGCTGCTGGTTTAGCTTTCTTTACTGCTGCCATTTCAATCTCCTTAATGGTGAAAGTTAACGAAATACAACACATGCAACTACTACACCTTCAGCATGCCGCAACGGCATAACTAAAGCCCTTTTAGCAGAGGTCACTCAAGCCCCCACCCACATGACCAACCGCACCAGACCTCTGCACTTAAATAATGCAGGACTTGAAAATCGCGACGCAAATTTCCGCACCCGACTTCAAACTGCTGGACGTCAATACATTCGGAACAAATCGCTTTGCTTCAGCGCTTTGAAATATGTGTAGTGAAATGCCTTTTCGCATATGAAATGGAAGCATCACTGGAAGAATTTTTTACCGCCGAAAGCGGCGCTGACAGGTGGCACTATCAAGATGGTGTGTTTCATTGATAGCCCGACATTTTGGAAAAACTAATTCTCTGAAAAGAGAAGAGACGGCTACCCGTTTGCATTCTGGCAATGTTGGAAATATTCGCAAATTTCCCATGTCTCATTGAGATCATACCCTGCAAGCGACACCCCTTAAAAAATCGTACAACAGTTAGTTTTTATTGATAAATTCGGCACAACATTTAGTGGTTGCGACTATAGCTTATTTATGCTTACTGTCAACACTGTTTGTGCTTTTTTTGCAAATATTTTTCCAAATGAAAAATATTTTTTAATTCTCAGCGAAAAAATTTTTCACCAAGCCCGCCGCAAACCCTTGCACCGAGCGGCATTGGCAGCATCAGCAGTTTTTTGCTTGCTCCTTCGCGCAAATTTCATCCTACTCCGCAATTATATTTTTTAAGCAAAACACCACCAATACCGCTTTCGAGCAAAGCCCCCCCAACCCAATAGCAGCAAAGCAAAACGCCCCCTTCCGGGAGCGTTTTGCTTTGCTGCCATCAAGACTGAAAGCGGCGACTCGTCAATCCCAGGACAGCGCACCGCCTGTTTGATATTCCGTCACGCGAGTCTCAAAGAAATTTTTCTCTTTCTTCAGATCAATCATCTCTGCCATCCACGGGAATGGGTTCGTCGCCCCCTGGTACAACATCTCGATACCGATTTGCTGACAACGACGGTTGGCGATGAAACGCAGATATTCCTTAAACATACCGGCATTCAGCCCCAGCACACCGCGCGGCATCGTGTCTTCTGCGTAGCGATATTCCAGCTCCACGCCCTTTTGGATCAATCCGCGTATTTCCTCACGAAACTCGGCAGTCCACAGATGCGGATTTTCATTTTTGATTGTATTGATAACATCCACACCGAAGTTCAGGTGCATGGACTCGTCGCGCAGGATGTACTGGTACTGCTCGGCTGCGCCCGTCATTTTGTTTTGACGACCCAGCGCCAAAATCTGCACAAAACCCACGTAGAAGAACAAACCTTCCATGATGCAGGCAAACACGATCAGGCTGCGCAGCAGCTTCTGGTCATTTTCCGGCGTGCCGGTCTTGAATTCCGGGTTGGTCAGCACGTCGATGAACGGCAGCAAAAACTCATCCTTGTCGCGGATGCTCTGCACTTCGTGATACATATTGAACACTTCGCCCTCGTCCAAGCCCAAGCTTTCCACGATGTACTGGTAAGCGTGGGTGTGGATGGCTTCTTCAAATGCCTGACGCAGCAGGAACTGGCGGCACTCTGGATTGGTGATGTGGCGGTAAGTACCCAGCGCGATGTTGTTCGCAGCCAAGCTATCCGCTGTGGTGAAGAAACCCAGATTGCGCTTGACCAGACGGCGCTCGTCATCGGTCAAACCGTTGGGGTTCTTCCACAGGGCGATGTCGGCAGACATATTGACCTCTTGCGGCATCCAGTGGTTTGCGCAGCCCGCCAGATACTTTTCCCACGCCCATTTGTATTTGAACGGCACGAGCTGGTTTACATCGGCGCTGCTATTGATAATGCGCTTGTCTTCTACGCGGATTCGTCCGGTTGATGTGGAGGCCACCGTGTATGCGTGCTCATCCGCACGATCTTTTCCGGTGGCAGCCAGCGTTGCCATGCGCAGTCCCGCAGCAGCGGAAGGCGTAATGTCGTCTTCAAATGTCAGCATATCTATCCTTTACTCTTTTTGTTAATTCTTAAAACTGGCACGCCTCGCACCAACCGGTGTGGCATCAGCCGCCCCGTTGGGACTTAACTTGCTGCGCAAGTTAGCTTTCGCCGCAATCCTGAGTGCGGGTCGTGCCTATTGGCACGCCTCGCACTCGGGATTATCAATCGAGCAGAACTTCGGCTCTTCGACCGCCGCTGCCGATACGCCCGCGATGTCTCCTCCGCTGGAAACCGCATTCAGCGAACCCGCACGCGAAGTCGACTTCTCTGCCGATGTGGCACCCATGGTGCGCAGGTAATAAGTCGTTTTGAGGCCGCGCACCCATGCCAGCTTGTAGGTTTCGTCCAACTTGCGCCCCGACACACCAGCCATATAAATATTCAAGGACTGCGCCTGGTCTATCCATTTTTGACGGCGGGCGGCGGCTTCGATCAGCCACTTCGGCTCCACTTCAAAAGCGGTCGCATACAGGCCGCGCAAGTCGGCCGGGATGCGGTCGATCTTGGCCAGACTGCCGTCGAAATACTTGAGGTCGGCGATCATCACTTCATCCCACAAGCCCAATGCCTTCAGGTCTTTCACCAGATGATCGTTGATGATGGTGAACTCGCCGGACAGGTTCGATTTCACGAAAATGTTCTGGTAGGTCGGCTCGATACAGGCCGACACGCCCACGATATTGGAAATCGTCGCGGTAGGCGCAATCGCTACGCAGTTGGAGTTGCGCATGCCGAATTGCTTGATGCGGGCTCGTAGCGCATTCCAGTCCATAGAGACGGAATCATCCACTTCCACGTAGCCGCCGCGCGATTCGCGCAGCATCGCCACCGTATCCTGCGGCAGGATGCCCTTGTCCCACAGGCTGCCGCGATAGCTGGAATAGCGACCGCGCTCTTCCGCCAATTCGGTGGATGCCATGTAGGCGTAGTAGCACACCGCTTCCATCGAACGGTCGGCAAACTCTACCGCCGCTTCCGATGAGTAAGGCACACGCAGTTCGTGCAACGCATCCTGGAAACCCATGATTCCCAAGCCCACCGGGCGGTGCTTCAAGTTTGCGTCGCGCGCTTTCTTGACCGCGTAGTAGTTGATGTCGATCACGTTGTCCAGCATGCGCATCGCGGTGGTGATAGTGCGCTGCAATTTCTCGTGATCCAGCTGGCCGAACTTCACGTGCCCTTGCGGATACAGGTGCGCAGCCAGATTCACCGAGCCCAGATTGCACACAGCAATTTCCGACTCCGAAGTGTTCAGCGTAATTTCCGTGCACAGGTTGGAGCTGTGCACCACGCCCACGTGCTGCTGCGGGCTGCGCACGTTGCAGGGATCCTTGAAAGTG
>JBBIJL010000215.1:0-3424 GCA_037446005.1 Gallionellaceae bacterium
TAACGAAAAGCTCAGCGGCGTGAAGGGCGACGAAGTTGCCTTCCTGACCGGCGGCATGAGCGGTCATGTCAAAGTGCTGCTGAATAATTATCTGGAAGCGCTGGGTTCCAAGAATCACTATGCCTACGAGGCGGTGGCGCCATCGGTAGTACGCGCGGCAAACAAGAAAGCCTACGGCGTGGAAATGCCGCGTCTGCGCATGGACAAGGCGCAAGTGGTGGTTTCTTTCGGCGCGGACTTTTTGGGTGCCTGGGTTTCTCCGGTGCATTTCTCGCAGCAATATGCGCAGTTCCGCAAGGCCAGCAACGGCGGTCGCGGCGTGCTGGTGCAAATCGAGCCGAAGATGACGCTGACCGGCGCGAATGCGGATCGCTGGATCGCAATTCGTCCGGGAACGGAAGGTATTCTGGCGCTGGGCATCGTCAATGCGCTGGGTGCGGCAGGTTTGTCGTTGCCGGCGGATGTCGCTGCGGTCAGCAAGGCTTACGATGCGGAGCGCGTCAGTAAAGATACCGGCGTGTCCGCTGAGCAAATCAACAAGCTCGCGGCGCTGCTGAAAGAGCGTGCGCCTAGCCTGGTGATCGCGGGTAGTGCGGCCGAGGGTTATGCGCACGGTTCGCAAAATGCGGCCGCGATTGCGCTGTTGAACCGCGTGTTAGGCAACATCGGCAAGACCATTGAGGCTCCGGCAAATGTACCGTTCCCGCAAGTGGCAGTTGCCACTGGCAGCCGTTCGGCAGTGCAGGCGTTGAACGACAGCTTGGCCAACGGCAAAGTTAAAGTATTGTTCACTTACGGCGCCAACCCGGTGTTCACCGCACCCGCCGCGCTCAAGTTCAAGGACAACCTGCAGAAGGCGGGCTTCAAAGTGGTGTTTGCGCACTATATGGACGAGACCGCGCTGGAAGCCGACTTGGTGTTGCCGCTGGATTCCGCGCTGGAAGATTGGGGTAGCGCAGTGCCGGAGTATCTGGCCGAAGGCGTGCAACTGAACATTCAACAGCCTTTGATGGAAAAACTGCACGCGGATACCCGTGGCATGGGCGATATTCTGCTGGCGCTGCTCAAACAACGCAAAGCCAATGAATATAAGGATTACGAGGACTTCTATTCCTACCTGCGCAGCGCGGTAGTGAAGAATAAAGCCGCTTTGGGCGGCGCAGGCGCGGACGACGACACATTCTGGGGCGAAACGCTGAGCAAAGGTTTGCTCAAGCTCTCCGCAACAAACGGAACGCTGTCGGCCAAATCTTCTGCTGCCGGTTTGACGCTCCCTGCTCCGGCGGGTGAAGACAGTGCCTATCCGTTGCATTTGATTCCTTCGGTGACGGCGAGTCTGCGCGATGGGCGTCACGCCAACCAACCTTGGTTGCAAGAATCTCCCGATCCGTTGACCACCATCGTGTGGGATTCCTGGGTGGAGTTGCATCCCAAGACGGCGGCCAAGCTGGGCATCGCCGAGGGCGATATTGTCGAAGTAACCTCGCGCAGCGGATCGGTTAAGGCGCAGGCTTACGTATTCCCCGGTATCCATCCCGATGCGGTATCTCTGCCGTTGGGCTACGGCCATACGGCCTTGGGGCGTTGGGCCAAGGATGTCGGCGTCAATGTTTTTGGCCTGCTCGATCAGGTTGTCGATAAAGAGACCGGCGAACTGGCGCTCAATGAGACGCGCGTAAAGATCAGCAAAACCGGCAAGCGTGTCATCGTGGTTAAAGAAGAAGGCGCGGCGGGCGGCAGCCAAGCGGGCAAGAAGATCGCCGTACGCGCATCGACTGATGAAGTTGAACTTTCGGGGGAGGTTTAAAAAGTGTCCGTTACCAATCTGTTAGAAAACTGGTCGCAGTTCCGCCATGGCCATCCGGTGGATGACAAGCCGCACGAGGAATACAAGTGGGCGATGGCGATTGACCTCGATGCATGCACCGGCTGCAACGCGTGTAGCGTAGCGTGTTATGCCGAGAACAATATTCCGGTAGTCGGCAAGGATAAATACGGTCGCGGTCACGCGATGCACTGGATGCGCATCGAGCGTTACTGGGACGAGGATGGACGCGAGTTCCCCGATCAGGGCGCGCAGTTCCTGCCGATGATGTGCCAGCAATGTGAAGCCGCTCCGTGCGAAACGGTGTGTCCGGCGGGCGCAACCAACCATACGGCGGACGGGCTGAATTCGCAGATATACAACCGCTGCGTGGGGTCGCGTTACTGCTCGGCGAACTGTCCGTTCAAGGTGCGTTACTTCAACTGGTGGAACTACCCGGAGACGGATAACGTTTGGCCTGCCGAGATGACGCAGCAACTCAATCCCGATGTTAGCGTGCGCACCAAAGGCGTGATGGAAAAGTGCACCTTCTGCGTGCAACGCCTGACTGCGGCCAAAAACACGGCACGCAATGAGGGGCGTCTGGTGCATGACGGCGAAGTGCAGACAGCCTGCCAGCAAGTGTGCCCGACCAATGCAATTTCCTTCGGCAATCTGGTGGATAGTGAATCCAGAGTGCACAAGCAATGGGAGCAGCAGCAAGTCGAGTTGGCGAAAGAAGTACAAGCCAAGGATGCGCAAGAAGGAGGCTCCGAGCTGCGCGGTTATCGCATTCTGGAAGAACTTCGTCCGTATCCGTCGGTGATGTATCTGGAGCGGGTGCGCGAGAGCGCCATCTAAGGCACAAGTAAAAGGATAAGTGACAATGGAAAAAGATATTAGCGAGAGCATCGCCTGGGCAAAGATCAACGGTGACGTGCTCAAGAGCTTGGAATCGCCCCGCCGTTTGTATTGGGTCATCATATTTGCCGCGTTGCTCGTCTTCGGCTTTTTCGTCGGCGGCGAGATATACCAGTACCAAATGGGGATGGGCGTGTCCGGGCAGAACAACCCGCATGTGTGGGGGCTGTACATCGCCACCTTCATCTTCTGGATTGGTATGAGTCACTCCGGTACGCTGCTGTCGGCGATTTTGCACCTGATGCACGCGGACTGGCGCAAGCCGATTTACCGTTTTGCCGAGGCGATGACGACGTTCTCGCTGATGACGGCGGGCTTGTTCGTGATGGTGCACTTGGGGCGTTTGTGGCAGTTCTACTATTCGGTGCCTTTTCCGAATGAGCGCGGTCTGTGGCCAAACTTCCAATCCCCGTTGCTGTGGGACGCATTGGCGATTTTCACCTATCTCAGCTCGTCGGTGATCTTCCTGTTCATCGGTATGATCCCGGACTTGGCGATCTGCCGCGACCACCTGCATCCAGGCTGGCGCAAGAAGCTGTATACCGTCCTGTCTCTGGGCTGGGAAGGTACGGATCGTCAGTGGCGCAATTTCCGCGTGACATACCTGACTGTCGCCTGCTTCCTGATTCCGCTGGCGGTTTCGGTGCACTCCATCGTGGCTTCCGACTTTGCCATGTCGCAACAGCCGGGCTGGCACGT
>JBBIJL010000216.1:0-3423 GCA_037446005.1 Gallionellaceae bacterium
TGCTTATTTGCTAGTGTCTCTCCGCACCCGCTGTCACTGCGGACACGTTCGCATAGAAGGAGAAGATCATGGGCAACTTATCCAAGATTGAACAAGACTGGAAACCACTCTGCACCGAGTCGCTGTTTGAAATACCGACAGACCATCCGGTGATATGTATGGAGCACAGGAAAACCAAGGAGCATGCTTACTTCGACATCAAGCTGGATCGCTTTCTTTCGCAACAGGAAGCCTTCGATGTCATGCGGGGGTATCAGTGGTAGAGGCGCTATTCGCTTTCCAAATGATCGTTACTGGTGAATGTCCAGGTACGGGTGATGCTGAGAACGTCGGTTTCCTTGCGGATGTCCGGCGGGAAAACGGCATACGGGGCGGCGAGTTTAACGATGCGCATGGCGGCGGCATCAAGAATACGCTGCCCGGAAGAACGGTTGATTTCGACGCTTTCCACGCTGCCGTCGGCGCGGATCGACACTGTGAGCGTTAATTTGCCGTAGATTTTCTGGTCGCGCGCCTGCTGCGGATAATTCATATTGCCGACACGTTCCACTTTGCCGCGCCAATCCTCGACATATTGCGCGTAACGGTATTCCTGCGTACGCGCCCCGACGAACTTGCGCTTGGGCAGCTTCTCGTAAGAATCCATGCTCTTGCTGATCTGGGCTTCCAGCCGGGCGATCTCCAGCGAGCGCTGCACCAGATCCTCGCCGCTCGCCTCGTTGCTCACGGGCTGCTTATCGGTCTTTTCCTGCGAAATGCTGTAATTGCTCTTCAGTTGCGTGAGCAGGCGTTTGGCCTCCTGCTCCAGTTGCTGCACCCGGTGCACGGATTGTTCCGGCGAAAATTGTTCGCCGTCGCCCAGCGTCGGCAGCGGCGTCTTGGCGTGACGTTCGTCCGCCGTATTGCCGCCACCGTCGAGATTGTTCTGCGCCATCTTGTCGGCCTTGCTCGGGCGCGTGCGCGACTTGCTGTTGACCAGCACCACTTCCAGGGGTTGCAGCGGCGTGCTGAGAGCCTTGCCCAGATTGGGGAATGCAAAGCCCACGCCGAACAGCACAAACGCATGCACACCGAGCGAAAATAGCACGGCAAACACGATGCGCTGTTTGAGCAATCTCTCAATCATGCAGGCTTCGCCTCCACCACCGAGACGAAGCGCGCATCAAAATTCAAATCCAGCAAATCCACCGCCCCTATTTCCAGAAGCGCGCGCGTGTTCGGCGGCAACTCGGGCAAAGACGGGATGCGGCTCACCAGCGGAATGGCGGTCAGCTTGACCAGATTTTCGCGCAGCACCAGCACCTCGACAGCAAGATGAGGCTCGCGTAGCGATTCGTTCGCCCCCTCGCCCGCAACGCGGGAGAGGGTTGGGGTGATGGCTTCCGCTTGCCCCCGCTCCTGCAACAACCAACGCAGACACCAGTAGCGCTCCATCTGGCGCTGGAAGTCGTTGTAAACCGTATAAGCCGCGTCGAAATCGCGCAGGATGGCGAACAGCCCGGTGTCGTTGCGGGCATAGACAGGCGCGTCATTGCGCAGCAGATTGATGATCTGGCGCTGGTTCACCAAGTCGACATAGCGGCGCAAAGGCGAGCTGGACCACATGTATTGCGCCACGCCCAAGCCCTGATGCGGCGCGGCGACGGTGCTCATTTTCACCTTGCCGTTGTTCTGCGTGCGATAGATACCTGCCACATCGTGGTCGGCCAGCAGCTTGCCCCAAGTGCTGTTGACCAGAATCATCAGCTCGGACACCACCTTGTCGATGGGCGAGCCGCGCAGGCGGTTGGTGATGGTGACGCGGTCGTCTGCCACGTGGAAGTTGTAGTCGATCTGCTGCGTGCTGTTGTCCGCAGTCTTGCCGCGCAAAGCTTCCAGCTTGTTGGCGAAGTCCCACAGCAATTTGAGTTCGGGCGCGTAGGGGTAATCGAGCTTGCCCGCCGCGAGTGTCTCCTCGTTGAACAATGGCTCCAGCGTGTCGTGGCGCAAGTTGGCGGCGATATGCAACCGTTCCAGACGGCTGGCGCTGTTCAATATTTCCAGCGAATTTGCATCGACATCGACATAAAGCGACAACGCCGGACACACCTTGTCGGCACACAGAGTAAACGCCTGCACCACGTTTTCCGGCAGCATGGTGATCTTGTCGCCCGGCATATACACGGTGGAAAGGCGCTGCGCCGCAATCGCATCAACGGGCGTGCCCGGCAAAATGCCCAAGGCCGGGGCGGCAATGTGAATGCCCACGCGCCAATTGCCGTTCTCCATGCGCTCCAGCGAAAACGCATCGTCGATCTCGGTGGTGGTCGCATCGTCGATACTGAACGCATTGACCGTCGCCAGCGGCAACTCGGGATGCGCTTCCACCGTCACTTCGGGGAAGCCGACACCTTGCGGGAAACTCTCGATCAGGAAACGCTGCAAATGGTAATCGCGGGTGGACGGCAGCGCTCCGCAGCGGTGCAGCAAATGCGCCGCCGAGAGATGCGTCGCCGCACAGGCGGCTTCCAACGCCTTCACTTCCAGCGTGTTGCGATCCGGCTTGTACAGAATCATCTGTAGCTTGTCGGCAAACTCGGCAGGCAAGGTAAACGCGCTCAACTCTTCGATATAACGGGCTTGCAGCGCGGCCTGCTGGCGCTTCTTCTCCGCGCTGGCCAGCGCGGATTTCAACGCCTCCGGCGGCGCAGCCTTGTAGCGGCCTTTGCCTTTTTTGTAGAAGTGCATCGGAGACGAATGCAGGCGGATCAACGCGCCCGCCGCCTCGACCGGCGTGGGCGCATGGCCGAAATACTCCTGCGCCAACACGTCAAAATTGAATTCTTCGGGGGGACTGGATTCCCACAGGAACTCCACATCCATCTCGGCGGCAACCGCTTCCGCCTGCTCCAGAAATGCCGACAACCCCGGCTGCTCAAAACGCAACATCACGTTGGCGGATTTAATCTTGCTGCGTTTGCCGTGGGTGTTTTCCACCTGTAGCGAGGTCGTATTGTCCGCAAGGATGCTGCCGACCTTAAAGCCGCCGTCTTCTTCGTAAAAAATATTCATCAGGAATCACGCCAAAATCGAGGCGCGATTATAACCCAGGCCAATCACACAGAACTTTGTTCGTGCTAATCTGTCTTTACGCCAGCTACAGATCAGGCGGCCGTATTTGAACCATAAGGAGAGTAAAGTCATGAATAAATTCATCAGTAGCTTCGTTGCCGCATCCTGTACCGTTATCGCCGCTTCGTCGGCATGGGCATGCGAACCCATGCACAAGGGGCTGCCCTGCGGAAAGTTCTTCGAACAAATGGACAGCAACCACGATGGCGCGATTTCCAAAAAAGAATTCGATGCTTTCCATAACAAACATTTCAAAGAGTTGGACGCGAACCATGACGGCAAGGTGACGCAAGAAGAGATGCAGGCCGCGCA
>JBBIJL010000217.1:0-3410 GCA_037446005.1 Gallionellaceae bacterium
CGGTGCTGAACAAAGGCGCAGTGGAACGCGCGCTGAAATTTGGCTTGGCCATCGGCGCCAACATCGCACCGCGCTCCGTGTTTGCGCGCAAAAATTATTTCTACCCCGACTTGCCCAAGGGTTACCAGATCAGCCAGTTCGACCTGCCCGTGGTGGGGCAGGGCGCGCTGACCATTCAGGTCGAGCCGCTGTCCGGCAACGCCAAGCCCTACGAAAAAGTGGTGCGCATCACCCGCGCCCACTTGGAAGAGGACGCGGGTAAGTCGGTACACGGAGCCATCCTTAGCGAGGATGGGGCAAATTTAGGATTGGGGCTCGACTCAAAAGTTACTGGCATCGACCTCAACCGTGCGGGCACACCGCTGCTGGAAATCGTTTCCGAACCCGATATGTGCTCTGCCGCCGAAGCGGTGGCCTACGCCAAAGCGCTGCACTCGCTGGTGCGCTGGATCGGCATTTGCGACGGCAACATGCAGGAAGGCTCGTTCCGCTGCGACGTGAACGTGTCGGTGCGCAAGCCCGGCCAACCGCTGGGCACACGCCGCGAGATCAAGAACCTGAACTCGTTCAAGTTCATGCAGCAGGCCATCGACTACGAAGTGCAATGGCAAATCGACACGCTGGAAAACGGCGGCAAAATTCAGCAAGCCACCATCCTGTTCAACCCCGACACCGGTGAGACACGCGCGATGCGCAGCAAGGAAGACGCGCACGACTACCGCTACTTCCCCGAGCCGGATTTGCTGCCGCTGGACATCACCCCCGCCATGCTGGAACAAGCGCGCGCCGCGCTGCCGGAATTGCCGCAGGCCAAGCGCGAGCGCTACGTAAATGAGCTTGGATTATCTGTCTACGATGCCAACATTCTTACCGCATCGCGTGAAATGGCGGATTTCTTTGAGACCGCACTTAACCCCTCCCCTGATAAGGGGAGGGGTGGGGAGGGGTTTGCCGTAGACCCTAAACTTTGCGCCAACTGGCTGATCGGCGAAGTCAGCGCGCAGCTCAACCGCGACGGTCTGGATATGGCGCAATGCCCGGTGAGTGCGCAACAACTCGGCGGCATGCTAGCGCGCATCGTGGACGGCACCATCTCCAACTCCGGCGCGAAAGAAGTGTTCCGCGCGCTATGGTCGGAAGGCGGCACCGCCGATGCCATCATCGAAGCCAAGGGACTGAAACAGGTTTCCGACAGCGGCGCCATCGAAGCGCTAGTGGACGAGATCATCGCGGGCAATGCCGATAAGGTGGCGGAGTACCGCAGCGGCAAAGACAAGCTGTTCGGCTTCTTCGTCGGCCTCGCCATGAAAGCCAGCAAAGGCAAAGCGAACCCGGCGCAATTGAACGATATTTTGAAGAAGAAGCTGGAAGGGTAGCAGGCAGGCTGGGGTGAGCTTGCGAACCCCAGCCTACAATTAGGGCGCTTCTAAAAATTCAAATTTCTAAGCAAGACAAGGCGCGAGCAAAAAATTACGACGCAGCATATATGCGATATGTAAGGAGTAATTTTTTGTGAGCAACGCAGTATTGCGACGAAATTTGGATTTTTAGAAGTGCCCTTAGAAATTGCGCGGCTTGTAGGTCGCGTTCTTCAAGATCCGGTCATACAACCAGTTCGGCAACAACTTCATTGCCCGCCCCACCAGCCCCATCTGCCAAGGCACCACCGCAAACGAGCTACCGCGAGCGATCACTCTCGCCATACGCTGCGCGGCATCGTCGGCATCGAGAATGAATGGCATCGCGTAAGGGTTCACATCGGTCATCGGGGTTTTGATATAGCCGGGGCAGATGGTGACTACCTTTACGCCGCTGTCGCATAGCTCGACGCGCAAACTTTCCAGATAGGAAATTGCCGCCGCTTTGGAGGCGGAGTAAGCGCCCGATCCGGGCAGGCCGCGGAAGCCCGCTACGCTGGCGATGCCCACCAAAACCCCTCCCAGCCTCCCCTTCTCAGGGGAGGAGTTCGAGCGCATCTGCGCAATGAAGGGCTGAAAAGTTTTCACCATACCCTGCACATTGATGTCCATGACGTTCTGAAACACCTCAATATCTTCGGCGTATTCGGTGAGTGTGCCGCGGCTCACGCCCGCGTTGGCGATGACGATGTCGGGCACACCGGCGCGCGCCATGAAATCTTCCGCCGCGTGTTGGATGGCGGCGGCATCGCGCACGTCCAGCGCGTAGCAAAACACTTTGTTTGGAAATTCTGTGGAGAGGGTTTGCAGCAGTTCGGCGCGGCGTGCGCAGGCGGCGACGGTTGCGCCGCGCTCAAGATAATGGCGCGCGAGGGCTAAACCGATGCCGCTCGACGCGCCAGAAATTACAACTTTCATCAACGCTTGCTGCGTTCCTTGCGCGCTTTGACGATCAGTTCGTTCAACACGCGTATCGTGTCTTCCGGGGTCAAACCTGTGACCGCATATTTGCCGTCTACCACCAGGGTGGGGGTGCCGCGCACGCCGTAGTCGCGCACCATCTGGTTGCTGCGCGCGACTTTGCTGCTCATGGTGAAGGAGTTGAACGCCGCCGAGAATTTGGCGCGATCCACGCCGCGCTGCGCCACGAAATCCAGCACCTTGGATTCGTCGCTCAAGTCGGTGTTATACACATGCCATGCCTCGAACAGGTCGTTATGCAAACGCTTGTGCTGCCCCAGCGCTTCCAGCGCATAGTATGTGCGCGCCATCGGCTCCAGCGAATCGCGGAAGATGACCGGGATAAATTGCAGTTCGACATCCTTGGGCATTTTCTTTTCCCACACGCTCAAAGGGCCGTGCAGGTGGTAGCAATGCGGACATTCGTAAAAGAAAAACTCCAGCACTTCGATTTTTTCGCCGCTATGCACCGGCTGCGAGGGGCTGAGTTCTTTGTAGTCTTTGCCCAGTTGCACTTCGGCCAGCACTTGCGTCGAGAACAAAAGAACAGATACCGCCAACAGTTGTTTGAAAAATTTCATGTCGTCTCCTTATCGTTACTGCGCTTTGATCGAAGTGGCATTCGCCACACCGTTCTGTTTTAACAATGCCAATGTTTTATTCGTTTCCTCGCTGCCCTTGAACGGACCCAGACGCACGCGGTGATAGGTGCCCTTGTTGGGAATGTCCGCAGTTTGCAGACTGGCTTCCATGCCCAGCAAGACCAGCCTCGCCTTCAAATTTTCGGCATCCGCCTGATTGGGGAATGATCCGGCCTGCACATAAAAAATTTCTTTCGCGCTGGCGGCAGGCTGCGCCGGTTTGGGCTGCTGCGCGGCAGGTGCGGGGGGCGGCGTTTCTTTCGGTACTGCCGCCGCTTTTTCGCGACTCTTCTGTGCCGCGCCGTCCGGCTTGTCGGTCAGTTCTTTGTAGAACGTGAAATGCTGCTTGGGTTGTTCGCCCACGGCTGAAGCGGCGGCCACTGGCGCACTT
>JBBIJL010000218.1:0-3403 GCA_037446005.1 Gallionellaceae bacterium
AGCCAGCGGATTTCATCTTTCGAAAGGCCGTTGGTGCGCGCATCGTCCAACTGGTTGATGTATTCCACGATACGGCGATGCTGCTGGTCGATCACTTCGATGCCGATGTTGAGTTGCTCTGTCCATACAAATTTAGCCATTGATATCCCTAATGTTTTGTGGGTTCTTATCCATCATCGCAGTGGATAGGAAAAATATAACCACGTAGATAGTATTGGTAAAATGCAGTCACATCAAGTCGCATCGGGGCGCGTGCTAAAATCCGCGCTCATTTTTTGAGCCCCAGACCATGAGCCACACCATAGAAAAACTCCTGCAACAACGCATCCTCATCCTTGACGGCGCCATGGGCACCATGGTGCAGCGTTACAAACTGACCGAGGCCGACTATCGCGGGGAGCGTTTCAAAGACTGGCACCGCGACCTCAAGGGCAACAACGACCTGCTGCTGCTGACCAAGCCGGAAGTCATCAAGGCCATCCATTGCGAATATCTGGCGGCGGGCGCGGACATCATCGAGACCAACACTTTCGGAGCGAATGCCGCCACGCTGCACGCTTACGGCATGTCGTCGCTCAATTACGAGTTGAACGTGGCCGGTGCGCGGCTGGCGCGCGCGGCTTGCGACGAATACGCCACGCCGGATAAGCCGCGCTTCGTGGCGGGCGTGCTGGGCCCCACCGACAAGACCGCGACCATTTCGCCTGACGTGAACGACCCTGCCGCGCGCAACATCACCTTCGACCAACTGGTGGCCGATTACGCCGAAGCCACGCGCGGCCTGATGGATGGCGGCGCGGACACCATCCTGATCGAAACCATTTTCGATACGCTCAACGCCAAGGCCGCCATCTTCGCGGTGAAACAGGTGTTTGAGCAGCGTGGTAGCTCGCTGCCGATCATGATTTCCGGCACCATCACCGATGCTTCCGGGCGCACGCTGACCGGGCAAGTCACCGAAGCGTTCTACAACTCGCTGGCACACGCCAACCCCATTTCCATCGGCCTGAACTGCGCGCTGGGCGCGGAAGAGTTGCGCCAGTACGTGGCCGAAATGTCGCGCGTCGCCAACTGCTATGTGAGCGCGCACCCCAATGCCGGATTGCCCAATCCATTGGCCGAATCGGGCTACGACGACACGCCGGAAAACATGGCGGGGCAGATCAAAGAGTGGGCGCAAAGCGGCTTCCTCAACATCATCGGCGGTTGCTGCGGCACCTCGCCCGCGTTCATCAAGGCCATCGCCGAGACGGTGAAGAACATCCCGCCGCGCAAGATTCCGAAGAATCCGGTCGAGTGCCGTTTGTCCGGCTTGGAGCCGTTCAACATCGGTGACGAGTCGCTGTTCGTCAACGTCGGCGAGCGCGCCAACGTCACCGGCTCGGCCAAGTTCAAGCGCCTAGTGCTGGAAGGCAAATACGAAGAAGCCTTGGAAGTTGCCAAGCAGCAGGTGGAAACCGGCGCGCAGGTGATCGACGTGAACATGGACGAAGCCATGCTGGACGGCGAAGCCGCGATGGTGAAATTCCTCAACCTGATTGCGTCCGAGCCGGATATAAGCCGCGTGCCGCTGATGATCGACTCTTCCAAGTGGAGCATCATCGAGGCGGGCTTGAAGTGCGTGCAGGGCAAGTCCATCGTCAATTCCATCTCGCTCAAAGAGGGCGAGGAGAACTTCATCAAGCACGCCGCACTGGTGCGCCAATACGGCGCGGCGGCGGTGGTGATGGCCTTCGACGAAGCGGGGCAGGCAGATACCTACCAGCGCAAGATCGACATCTGCAAACGCAGCTACGACATTCTGGTACACAAGGTCGGCTTTCCGCCCGAGGACATCATTTTCGACCCGAATATTTTCGCGGTGGCGACGGGTATCGAAGAGCACAACAACTATGCGGTGGACTTCATCGAAGCCACGCGCTGGATCAGAAAAAACCTGCCTTACGCCAAGGTCAGCGGCGGTGTGTCCAACGTGTCGTTCTCCTTCCGTGGCAACGAGCCGGTGCGCGAGGCGATCCACACCGTGTTCCTCTACCACGCCATCAAGGCGGGCATGAACATGGGTATCGTCAACGCGGGACAGCTCGGCGTGTACGAAGAGATTCCGCGCGACCTGCGCGATGCGGTGGAAGACGTGGTGCTCAACCGCCATCCAGATGCGGGCGAGAAGCTGGTCAAACTGGCCGAGTCGGTCAAAGGCGGCGGCAAGGAACAAGTCGAAGATTTGGAATGGCGCAAAGGCACGGTGCAGGAGCGCCTCACCCACGCGCTGGTGCGCGGCATCACCACCTATATCGTGGAAGACACCGAAGAGGCGCGCCTGCAAGCCAAGTTCCCGGTGGAAGTGATCGAAGGCCCGCTGATGACCGGCATGAACGTGGTCGGCGACCTGTTCGGCGCGGGCAAAATGTTCCTGCCGCAAGTGGTGAAATCCGCGCGCGTGATGAAGCAGGCCGTGGCGCATTTGATCCCTTACATCGAAGCCGAAAAGCTGCGCTCCGGCGACACCAGCACCAAGGGCAAGATCGTCATGGCCACGGTGAAGGGCGACGTGCACGACATTGGCAAAAACATCGTCACCGTGGTGTTGCAGTGCAACAACTTCGAGGTGGTGAACATGGGCGTGATGGTGCCGTGCCAGCAGATTCTCGACACCGCGCGCGAACACAACGCCGATGTGATCGGCCTCTCCGGCCTGATTACCCCGTCGCTGGAAGAAATGGCGCATGTGGCGAAAGAGATGGAACGCCAAGGCTTCAAAATACCGCTGCTGATCGGCGGCGCGACCACCTCGCGCGTGCACACCGCCGTGAAGATCGAACCCAACTACCCGAGCGGCACCACGGTTTACGTCACCGATGCTTCGCGCGCCGTGGGCGTGTGCAGCAACCTGTTGAGCAACACCTCGCGCGACAGCTACATCGCCGAACTCAAAGCCGACTATCAAGCGGCGCGCGAACAACACGAAGGCAAGAAAGGCAAGGCGAGTTACGTTTTGCTGGCCGAAGCGCGCAAGCATGGCGTGAAGACCGACTGGAAGAAAGTTACCCCAGCCAAGCCCAAGCTGCTCGGCGTCCAAAAACTGGAAAACTACCCGCTCGAAATCTTGGTGGATTTCATCGACTGGACGCCGTTCTTCCAGGCATGGGAACTGGCCGGGCGTTACCCGAAAATACTGCAAGACGAAGTGGTGGGCGAAGAGGCGCGCAAGCTGTTCGCCGACGCGCAAGCTATGCTCAAAAAAATCGTCAAAGAAAAATGGCTTACCGCCAACGCCGTGTTCGGCCTGTTCCCCGCCAACACCGTGAACAGCGACGACATCGAAATCTACACCGACGAAAAGCGCAACAAGGTCGCGATGACTTGGCACAACCTGCGCCAGCAAACCAAAAAGCCCGCCGAC
>JBBIJL010000219.1:0-3394 GCA_037446005.1 Gallionellaceae bacterium
TGAAGGGGTGCTGAACGACCGGGGGACGGCGCGGAAAGACACCTCCAAGCCGGGGCTGTTCACCTTCAGGATGCCGGAAGGTTATGCCGCGACGCTGCACGAAATGGGATTCGACGTGCTCTCCATGGCCAACAATCACACCATGGATTTCGGCACGGCGGGTATGGCTTCGACCCTGCGCGCGCTGCAAGAAGAAGGCATTCATCCCGTGGGCGTACCGGGCGCGGAAATGGCCGTCATCAAGGTTAAAAATACCTCCGTGGCATTTCTGAATTACAGCTACCTGCCTGCTTTCGCACGTCTGGACGACGTGCAGAGGATAGAGGAAGAAATCAAACATGCGCGCACCGAGGCCGACCTCGTGGTGGTTCTGGTGCATGGGGGAAAAGAGGGCAGCACAGCGGCAGGCACGCCGAGCGGCGATGAGTTTTACCTGAATGAATACCGGGGAAACATCCTGAAGTTTGCCCATCTAGCAATAGATGCCGGTGCCTGCGCCGTATTCGGTCACGGCCCCCATGTGGTGAGGCCCTTCGAACTCTATAAAGACAAGCCGATTTTCTTTTCGCTGGGCAATTTCGTGGGCTATCGCTCGTTATCCACCAAAGGCTCTCTCGCCAACTCCATCATCGCCGAGGTTCGCTTCAACCACGACGGAAAATTCCTCGGTGCCGGCATCATTCCCCTGAAACTGGATCGTTCCGGCATCCCTGCTGCCGATTACAGCAGCGCCACCTTGGACGCCCTCGACGGTTTGCTAGACGAGCGGCTTGAAAAACGCCCCGTGCTTGAACTCGCAACGCGGACGAAAGCAGAGGAAGCGGTGCCAACGCCATTGCCTATCAAGAAAACCAGCTCCCGGGACTCAGCCTCCTGAACCGGAAAACTTTTTATATCCCGGAGCCCTGCCAATCCATTCTTTCCCCGCTACGGGTATAATTCGTCCCAATGATCAACCCCGAGGAAATATCTTGACTCTCTCCACTCGCGTACAAGCCATCAAACCCTCTCCCACTCTTGCGGTTGCCGCCCGCGCAGCCAAGCTGAAAGCCGAAGGCAAAGACATCATCGGGCTGGGCACCGGCGAACCGGATTTCGATACGCCGCAACACATCAAGGATGCCGCGATTGCGGCGATCAACAAAGGCTTCACCAAATACACCGCAGTGGGCGGCACACCGTCATTGAAGCAGGCGATCATCGCCAAATTCAAGCGCGACAACGGGCTGGACTACACCGCCAAGCAGCTTCTGGTCTCATGCGGCGGCAAGCAAAGCTTCTTCAATCTGGTTCTGGCAACCATTAATCCCGGCGACGAGGTCATCATTACTGCGCCGTATTGGGTGTCGTATCCCGACATCGTCATCATCGCCGAAGGCAAGCCGGTGATCGTGCAAGCCGACATCGCTCAAGGCTTCAAACTCACCCCCGCACAATTGGAAGCTGCCATCACTCCCAAGACCAGAATGATCGTCATCAATAGCCCAAGCAATCCGTCCGGCGCGGTATATACGCTGGAAGACCTGAAGGCATTGGGCGAAGTATTGCGCAAACACCCGAACATCCTCATCGCCACCGACGACATGTACGAGCACATTGCGCTGACCGACGAGAAATTCTGCAACATCCTCAACGCCTGCCCCGACCTGTATCCGCGCACCATGGTGCTGAACGGCGTGTCGAAAGCCTATGCGATGACCGGCTGGCGCATCGGTTATGCAGCAGGCCCCGAAAACATCATTACCGCGATGGAAAATGTACAGTCGCAGAGTACCTCCAACCCGACCTCCATTTCGCAAGTAGCGGCGGAAGCCGCGCTGAACGGCGACCAGAACTGTCTCGCACCGATGATTAAGGCATTCCGCGAGCGTCACGTATTCGTGGTAAACGAGCTGAACAAGATTCCGGGCGTGAAATGCCTGATGGCCGGCGGTGCGTTTTACGCGTTCCCCGATGCGCGCGGCGCCATCGCCGCACTGCACAAAAAAGGTCTCATCAAGGAAACTACCGACATCGCCTTGTCCGAATATCTGTTGGCGGAAGCCGGCGTTGCGGTCGTGCCCGGCTCGGCCTTCGGCAGCGAAGGCTATTTCCGCATCTCCTTTGCCACTTCGATGGATAACCTCAAGGCAGCGCTTGAGCGTATTTCCAAAGCCTTGAGTTAATCCGCCATGACCAGTTGGGAACATCAGGATCTGTTAGATCAGATCCTTCTCGCTATTGAGCACGACAATATCGTGCTGCCGACTTTGCCCGAAGTAGCCATCAAAGTTCAAAATCTGATAGCCGATCCCAACGTCTCCGCAGAGCAGATCGTGGCAGTGCTTGCCGGCGATCCTTTCATTTCGGCACAAATCATCAAAACCGCGAATAGCGCCGCGTTTGCCGAAAAACCCCAAGTCGATAATGTGCGCGAAGCCGTATCGCGCTTGGGGTATCGCCAATTACGCAATCTGGTGATGACCATCACCATGAACAAGATGTTTTACTCAAAGAATCCAATCATCAACAAGCAGATGAAGGAAACATGGGATCACAGCCGCGAAGTGGCCGCGGTGAGCTATGTGATCGCCTTGCGCCAACCCCACCTCTCGCCCGACCAAGCTATGCTGGCCGGCTTGATGCACGACATCGGGGTATTGCCGCTGTGCCTGCACATCGAAAAGAACCATGTTCCGATCGAAGAAGACACGCTGAATGAGTTGATCCGGAAATGCCACAGCAAAATAGGGACGTCGCTGCTAAAAAAATGGAACTTCCCGCAAGACTTGGTGGAAGTGGTTGGCGAACATGAAAACCTGCATCGTGACTCAAACGACATGCCGCGTGCGGACTATATCGACGTCGTGTCCGTCGCCAACCTGCAAGACAGAGTGCGGGCAAAATTGGTCGCTTGGGATAATATCGTGGCGGCAACACGACTAGGCTTGAGTACAGAAGAGTGCCAGACTTTTGTTGAACGTTATGCCGAACGTATCGCTTTGGTGGAGGGAATGTTAGGTCTCACGCCCACTAGCAAAACGAAAACCACCGAAAATACCTCTTCTCCAGCCAACGCAAGGAAACAGCCGCCCTCGCCGCCCCCCATCCCAGCCCCCAAAACAACGAAGGCTAACGGCACGCTGTCTTCGTTGCTTTCTTTCTGGAAGAGGTAGCCTAACGCCCCGCACGCAGAACCGGCTCGGTCGGCGTACCGGACAGAACGAGCGACGACGCTCCTGCGCGCGCCTTCAGCTCCACCGCAAAACGCCCGCTTAACTGCGCGCCATTGCCGACCTCGAATGAACCGCTACCGCTGAGAATTCCGGAAGTTATTTTCAGTTGCTGGAAACGCTGTCCGTGACCATTCGACTGGAAGTTTCCGGCCAACTCGTCAAAATGCGTGCGCCCGCCG
>JBBIJL010000220.1:0-3384 GCA_037446005.1 Gallionellaceae bacterium
CTCATAGGGAATGCCGGTCTCCGTGGCCCGGGTGATGGCGGAGCTCAATCTTTCCCAGCTTTCCGGCGTGAAGAGCTTCATGGATTCGGTATAGAGCGGCGGCGGCTGCGACGGATCGAAACCGTACATTTTGTAGAGCACTTCCGACCAGACAACCTGATTGGTCGCCAAGTCCATATGCCAGCTGCCCACGTGGGCGAGGCGTTGCGCCTCTTTCAATGCCTCCTCGCTTTGGCGCAAAACAAATTCCGCGTTCTTGCGCTCGGTGATGTCGCGCGCGATGGTGGAGATGCCGCTAATTTTTCCCGCCGCATCGCGGATGGGCGACAAGGTGAGCGCGACATATATCCATGTGCCGTCCTTGCGTATCCGGTCCGACTCGTAGCTCACAACCGTTTCGCCCCGGCGTATTTTTTCGAGGAAGCCCTCGATCTCGGCATGACGCGAGGGCGGTGCAAGCACGGTAATCGGCTTACCGATAATCTCGTCCGCGCGGTAACCGTAAATTTTTTCCGCACCTTTGTTCCAACTGGTGATGATGCCGTTCAAATCTTTGCCGATGATCGCATCGCTGGAGGACTCTACGATGGCCGCAAGGCGCGTGCGAACTTCTTCCGCGCGCTTGAGCTCGGTAATGTCGCGCGCCGCCGCGAACACGCCCAAGACCTCGCCCGCTTCGCTACGGTAAATGCTGGCGTTGTAGAGTACATCGGTAACGTGTCCGTCGCGGCGGAGCAAAGCCAGCGGGTAGTCGGTGACAAAGCCCTTGGCGAATACCTGCCGGTACCCAGCCCCCGCCTTGTCCGGCTCGGTAAAGTAATCGGAAAAATCCGTACCGATCAGTTCCGCCCGGGTTCTGCCGGTGACTTTTTCGGTTGCCTTGTTGACGTCGGTGATCTTGCCTTCCGCACTGATCGTCACCAGCGGATCCAAGCTCGCTTCAATCAGGCTACGGGCATATTGGGAGGCGGCGCGCCCGGCTTCCTCCGCCTTCCTGCGCTCGGCGATACCGGTACGCAAACGATTATTGCTCAACCATAAACGGTAGCCCAGCAGCAGGATCAATCCGGCCGCGACCAACCCGGTCGCGATCCACCAACGGTATTGCCCCCATACATCGGACAAGGAAATTTCCGGCGTCACATCGTAAGGCGGCAAATGCAACTCTTGCAGCAAGGCTTCCACCGGCGTGTAATCGGCGGGGACGACAAAGCCGTGGATGCGCATGGCGCGGGTGACTGCGATATTTTCTTCGAGACTGAACAAGGCTACGGCGACACGCCGCGCGAGGTTTTCGTCGATATGCGGCAATGCGGCGAACGGCCAGTTCGGGTAGAGGTGGGTCGATAGCGCGGCGGTATATCCGGGCAGATTCTGCCGGTTGATGATCTTGAGCTGCGCCATATCCAGCTTGCCTTCGCGCACCATACTTTCCAGCAGCCCGGTGCGTACAAAACCGACATCGGCACGGCCGGACAGCACCGCAGCCACCACATTATCCTGCGCCGGCCCGGTAAAAATCAGTCGGGCATCTTGCGGCAAACGGACACCGGCACGGCTGAGTTCGTATGCCTGCATCTGGTAACTGCCCAGCGCCTCGATGGTGGTCGCAGCGATGGTTTTACCGGCAATATCCGTCAGGCTGCTGATTTCTTCTTGTCCGGCGCGGCAGAAAATAATCCCGCCGAACACGGTGACTTCCCGGCCATTGTCCTCGTCCGCCAAAGTGGCCAGCGGGGAAGACAAGCCGCTGCGTTTCGCGATCACCACATAATTGCTGGGATTGGTCAGCACAAAATCCACTTGCCGGGTAGCGACGGCATTTCCCATTTCTTCATTGGTAAGCGGCTCAATGATGAAGTCGCGCTCGGGGATCGCGTGTTTGAGCGCGACCGCCAAAGGTTGCCATTGCGCCAGCATTTGCGTTTTCGAACGGAACGCTTGCACGCCGATCTTTACCGGTTCCGCCGCACAGGCCAGCGTGGTAAAAACCAGCAGCGCCAGCGACATCAATACACGGGCAACAGGAACGGTAAATATCCGGCTGTTTGATTTGTGCTTGTCCATGGTCAACTCATCGAATAGTGGAAGAAATAAAGTCGGCGCGGATCAATCCGGAGAGCGGGTCAGCGTGCGACAGCAAGCCGTCCCCGACCATGAGCTCCGCAAGACGGCGCGCACTTTCCCGCAATGGCGGCGCAGAACCCGACAACAAGAGTTCATTGTTGCCGGCATCCGGTAGCAACAACCCTTTAAAGGCCGATAGCACCTCGCCTTGCGGCAAGCCAAGCCGCGCGGACATGCGGAAGGCCGCATCATGCGGATTGTGGTTCATCTGATTCAGCGCGCGAAAATGCGCGGAAACAAGATGGCGAATGGCGACGGCATGGCTGCGGTCGAGCACCTCGCTGCGGAACGCCAGCACATCGACGATGGTATTGGGGATTTGCCGGCTGTCGAACAGCTTGACCGCCCCTTGCGCCAACAACTGGCTGGACACCGGCTCATAAGTGACGACCGCATCCACTTGATCGTGTATCCAGGCATCGTGTTGCCTGTCGACCGTCAGCGAGACCAACTGGACATCTGTTTTTGTCAGCCCGCCAGCCCGCAATATTTCGGCCAGCATTAACGCGCCCAATGCTCCGCTTTCGTAGCCGATGCGGCGGCCTTTGAGATCGGCCAGTTTTTTGATGCCCGGACGCACCAGCAACACATCGGCACCGGCCGAGACATCGAAGATCAAGACCACCGACAGGGGTATACCTTGGGCGCGCGCTTTCAAAACCTCGTCCAATGTCAGCGCAACGCCATCTACTCTGCCCTCTGCCAACGCCCGGAGCGACTCTGTGGCGGAAGCCGTTTCGACCAGCTTGACGCGCTGCGCATCCAGTTCGCCCTCGTTGCGGGCGAGAAACATCAACTCGTAGCCCGGCCACACATGCGCCGCGACGGAAACGGGCTTGTCCTCCCACCACCCGCACCCCGACATAACTAGCGCGAGAATCAACCCCCATATAGCCACGATGAATCGACGGTGAAAAACCAACATCACGTCCCCCTCATAACCGATGCGCTGCCGGTGTATCGCTAAAAGAACCTGATTGCGTGTCAACCATACCACCAAATCGCCGGGCTACCTATATGCCAAAATATATAGGCCGAAACATCTTGAAAACAACAAGCATGTTCCCTCATCGCGCTAAAATAGCGCCATGCTAAGACTCACTGAAATCAAACTCCCCATCGACCATCCGCAGCACGCCATCCACGACGCGATCATCAAGCGTCTGGGTATCCGTGTGGATGAGTTGCAAAGCTTCACCCTCTTCCGGCGCGGTTACGACGCGCGCAAGCCCTCGGCCATTTCCTTCATCTACACGC
>JBBIJL010000221.1:0-3375 GCA_037446005.1 Gallionellaceae bacterium
AGAGCGAGAGCCATACGCCGGGCAACGGAATGAAGGTAACGCCTGCATTTTCGGTGACGGGTGGGGTGGCGAATATTTCGCGGTAAAACTCAGTGGAGCGCGCGAGGTTTGCTACGCCCAGGGTGATGACGGTCATGCGCGGGATTTGCATCTGGCCTCCCATTTTTGCCATTCCTGCGAATGCGGGAATGGCAGCTCTTTGCGTTACAGCGTGATAGCGAAACCGAAGTGTTTCTTGAACAGGTCGGCGATTTCGGTGAGCGAATGGCGATGGTTCTGACCGCCACGGCTGGCAATTTTGAGCGAGCCCATGAGCGACGCCAGACGACCTGTGGTCTCCCAATCCCAGCCGCGCTCGATGCCGTACAGCAGGCCGGCGCGGTAGGCGTCGCCGCACCCGGTAGGGTCGACCACGGCAACCGGCTTCGGCGTAGGGATGGCGATCTGTTTGCCGTCGGCGTAGATCAGCGAACCGTCCGCGCCGAGCGTAACGATGAGTGCCGTCACGCGTTGTGCAATCTCGGCCAGCGTCTTGCCGGTTTTGTCTTGCAGCAGTTTGGCTTCGTAATCGTTCACAGTAATGAAGTTGGCCTGGTCGATGAAGTCGAGCAGTTCGCTGCCGGAGAACATAGGCATGCCTTGGCCCGGATCGAACACGAAGGGGATGTTCGCATCGGCGAATTCCTGCGCGTGTTTCAGCATGCCGTCGCGCCCGTCCGGCGAGACGATGCCGAGCGAAACTTCCTGCGCAGCGCTCACATGGTTGAGATGCGACATGCTCATCGCGCCGGGGTGGAACGCGGTGATCTGGTTATCGTCGAGGTCGGTGGTGATGAACGCCTGTCCGGTGAAGTTGCCGGGCACGGTGCGGATGTGCGCCTGCGGCATGCCGAGTTTTTCCAGCCGCGTGGCGTAAGGGCCGAAGTCGTCGCCGACGGTTGCCATGATGAGCGGGCGACCGCCCAGCAGTTGCAGGTTGTAGGCGATGTTGCCCGCGCAGCCGCCGTATTCGCGGCGCATCTCCGGCACTAGAAAGGCGACGTTGAGGATGTGGATCTGTTCGGGGAGGATGTGTTTCTTGAAGTGGTCTTTGAACACCATGATGGTGTCGTAAGCGAGAGAGCCGCAGATCAGAGTATTCATATCGTCTTCGGAAGTTGTTGATTGAGAGGCTCGAATTATAACTGTGCTACGGCTTATTTTTGTCCAAATTTTGGATGAAGAAGTTAATCAATTCCGGGATTTCATCCGGTCTTTGCATGAAGCGGAAGCCCGCGCGGTTGGCCAGAGTGCCGTCGGAAAGAACGATCATTTCTATGTGGCGCAGCATCAGGTCGGCAACGATTGCTTTGCCGCCCGGAACGACGATGCGGCAGCCTTTCAGTACGGCTCCGGGGTCGAGTCGGACGCTGCGGTCGTAAATGATGCCGCCCAGACCGTCGTGGCTGATGTCGGTGACCCGCGACTCGAACGGGACAAAACCGGCCGCATCGGCGATGCAGCGCAGCGAGGCTTGGGCGGGAACAGGAATGCGCGGGGACTCGCGGCGATGGTACAGGATGAGCGCATCCGGCAGCGCAAACCGGATTGCGGACTGGTCGTCGCAGCGGGCTTCGCCGGGGTTGGCTACATTGAATTCAAGATGCGCATCCTGATAGCGGGCGGTGAATTTCAGGGTGGGGGTGTTGAGCAGTTTGCTGTTGAGGAATTTGTTGGCGCAATAAGCGATGTCGAAATGCCCGGCGTGCGGGTCGACAAAGATGATATGGGACACGAATGTCCCGCCGCCTTCGAGCTCCGCATAAATTGAACTGCGCTTCTTTTTCAGCTCCTGCAGGATGCGGCTGATTTCGATGTGCGAACGAAACAGCGCATTTTCGGGAAGCTTGGATTCGCCGGGAGATAACGGAGAGCTCATGGTCGGGTTGTGTCAGGCAAACAATACCAGCCCCCAGACAGTGGCGGCATTGACGATGCTCAGCAACACCGCCGCACTCCCGATGTCTTTGGCGCGCTTCGCCAGATCGTGATCTTCCAGCGAGATGCGGTCCACGGTGGCCTCGATGGCGGAGTTGAGCAACTCGACGAGCAGTACCAGCAGGATGCTGCCGACCAGCACGGCCTTGGCGATGTTGCCCACGGGCAGCCACAGCGCCAACGGGATCGCCAGAGCGGCGGCCAGCAGTTCCAGACGAAACGCGTCCTCATGCCGGTAGGCGGCGTGCAATCCCTCCAGCGCGTAACCTAGCGTATTCCACCAGTGTTTCAGGTTGTTCTTGCCTTTGTACGGGCTATGCACGGTTCCCCCTGAAAAAGCTGAACATCGTATGCCTGTCGGACTGTGCCGGCATGGCAGTAAGGGCTTTATTGCAACGCCGCCAATGCCGCGTCGTAGTTGGGCTCGTGGGTAATGTCGTCCACCAACTCGGCGTGCAGGATACGGTCTTTCTCGTCCAGCACCAGCACCGCGCGGGCGGTCACGCCGGAAAGCGCGGTGTCGGCGATCTTCACGCCGTAGTTGCGCATGAAATCGCGGCCGCGCATGAGCGACAGCGTGACCACGTTATCCAATCCTTCCGCCACGCAGAAACGGCTCATGGCGAACGGCAAGTCGGCGGAAATTACCAGCACCACGGTATTGTCCAGTTTGCTCGCAGCCTCGTTGAATTTGCGCGCGGACGTGGCGCACACGGCGGTATCCAGGCTGGGCACGATGTTGAGCACCTTGCGTTTGCCCGCAAAGCTTTGCAGGGACACGTCCTTCAGGTCTTTGTCTACCAGCGTGAATGCCGGAGCGGTTTGGCCGACGGCAGGTAAGGTGCCGAACAGGGTGACGGGGGCTCCGCCCAGCGTAACGGCAGTTTTGTTACTGGTGTCTTTGGCCATGATGATCTCCGGTTGGTTTGTTGCGGGAGCGGTTTTTAACAAAGTTAGGCAATCCACTATCCGACAAATCGGGCGTGGAATTGTCACCGCCGCGAATGGATACACAACTCCTATTCGCGGCTGAAGCCGCTCCCACAGGTCGGTTGTTTACGACTGAATCGGTGCACAAGTACACACCAGATGTTTGTCGCCGTACACATTATCCACTCTTGCCACGGCCGGCCAGAACTTATTCTCGCGCACCCAGGGCAGCGGGTAGGCTGCCTGCTCGCGCGAGTAGGGACGCTGCCACTCGTTGGCGCAGACCGATTTCGCGGTGTGCGGCGCATGCTTGAGGATGTTGTCCTTTTTATCCGCTTTGCCGGACAACACTTCTGCGATTTCACCACGGATGGCGATCATCGCGGCGCAGAAGCGATCCAACTCGGCTTTCGATTCGCTCTCGGTCGGTTCCACCATCAGCGTATCCACTACCGGGAAAGAAGTGGT
>JBBIJL010000222.1:0-3362 GCA_037446005.1 Gallionellaceae bacterium
TGCGGGCATGGGAGGAGGGCACTATGCCTGTAGTGTGTTGTGTGCCGGAAGGGCGGGTGTTGCCGCAGGTGGCGGCCTGTTTCGGTCAAGCTGCGGGCAAGGCGGGTGATGGATGGCAACGCGGCAATTTGCGCGTGCATGTCTTGCCCTTTGTCGAGCAGGAGCGTTACGACGAGTTGCTGTGGGCGTGCGATGTGAATTTCGTGCGCGGCGAGGATTCCTGCGCGCGCGCGCAGTGGGCCGGCAAGCCGTTTATCTGGCATATCTACGAACAGCACGATGGTGTACACATGCAGAAGCTGCGCGCTTTGAGTGGCTTGTATGGCGCGGGTTTGCCCGCCGCGGCGCATCAGGCGAACGAGGCTTTATGGCTGGCCTGGAACGGGGAGGGCGACATTGCCGGCGCATGGCGGGCATTTGCCGCGCAACGCATTGAGCTGGAACGCCATGCGCGGGAGTGGTCGGCCAAATTGGCTGCAAACAACCTCGCTTTGAATTTGCTGGATTTTTCCCGCGAAGTTGGTAGAATCCGCGCCTTCGAAATTTAGCTTTAGGCAGACTCAACATGAAAATCGCTCAAGAACTCCGTGCAGGTAACGTGGTGATGGTCAAGGACCAGCCACTGGTGGTACAAAAAGCTGAATACAGCCGCTCCGGCCGCAGCGGCTCGGTGGTGAAATTCAAATTCAAGAACTTGCTGACCGACGCGCCTAGCGAAGCAATCTTCGCTGCCGACGACAAGTTCGACCAGATCATTCTGGACAAGAAGGAATGCACTTATTCCTACTACGCCGATCCGATGTATGTGTTCATGGACTCCGAATACAACCAGTACGAAGTGGAAAAAGAAAACCTCGGCGACGCGGTGAACTATCTGGCCGACGGCATGGAAGACACCTGCGAAGTGGTGTTCTACAACGAAAAGGCGATCTCGGTTGAATTGCCCAACACCATCGTGCGCGAAGTTGTTTACACCGAGCCAGCCGTGCGCGGCGACACTTCCGGCAAGGTGATGAAGCCAGCCAAGATCAACACCGGTTTTGAATTGCCCGTTGCGGCGTTCATCGAAATCGGCGACAAGATCGAAATCGACACCCGCACCAACGAATTCAAGAAACGCGCTTAAGCGGGATTCGATGGCAATAAAAAAGGCAGCTTCAGCTGCCTTTTTTGTTTGGTGGGTTTATTAAAAATCCGTTTGCCTTGAGCTTGTCGAAAGGTGCATGGGCATCAACTTCGACGAGCTCAGCCCGAACGGGTAGGCCGGGTTTTACGGCGCAACCAGCAGCGCCATCTGCTCCGCATTCAGATAGCACCACTCGCCTTTATCCAGTCCCAGCGCGGCGAGTGTGAGCTTGCCGATCTGCGCGCGGTTGAGCGCCTCGCAATGGTTGCCTGCCGCAGCCAGCATGCGTTTTACCTGATGGTATTTGCCTTGCTCCAGCACGATCTCCAGTTGATGTTCGCCCAGCTTGTTGCACACCAATGCGGCCAGCGGGGCAGGTTCGTCATTGAGCTTCACGCCGCCCAATAAGGTGGCGACCAATTCGTCCGTCACCGCTTCGTGCGTGGTGGCGACATACACTTTGGGGATGTGGCTCTTGGGCGACGACTGCGCATGGATGAATGTGCCGTCGTCGGACATCAGCAGCAGCCCCGTGGTGTCGTGGTCGAGGCGTCCGACCGGCTGCACATCGCGGTGCGAGAACTGTTCGGGCAGCAGGCTCAGCACGCCGGGATGATGGCTGGGCTTGCGCGAGCACTCGTAATCGGTCGGCTTGTTCAGCGCGATATACACGTGTTCGCGGTATAGCCACTCTTCGTCGTAGACGGTGAAAACGAGATTGGCGGTTTCGAATTCGGCGCGGTAGTCGTCTACGGTTTCTCCGCCGATGCTGACTTCGCCATCTTCGATCAAGTTGCGGCACCACTTGCGTGCGCCAAAACCCTGCGATTGCAGGATGCGGTCCAAGGTCAATTTACTCATGGCCGGAATGTAGCAGAAGAGCCGCAGTCTTTGTAGTCGGCTCTGCTAGACTGCGGCGAATTTTTTGAAAAATGTTATGGCGCCCGATCTGCAATCCACTCCCATCGCCGCAAGCAAGACAATACCCCGCAGCGCGCTCGTCATCGGCGGCGGTATCGCCGGTTGCGCGGCAGCTTATGCGCTCGCCCAACGCGGGATCGCCGTCACCCTCATCGACCGTGCCGCGCAGCTCGCCAGCGGCGCATCCGGCAATCCGCGCGGCATCCTGCATGCGCGCTTCGGTGCGGGAGACAATCCGTTGCACAACTTCGTGCGCGAGGCTTACCTGCATACGCTCCAGTTGCTGGATGAAGTGTTGCCGGTCGATGGCGTGATGCGTGCCGAGTGCGGCCTGCTGCAATTGGCGTGCAAGCCGGTGGAGGAAAAACGCATCGCGCGTCTGGCGGAAAAAGAATGGCCTGAGCATCTGCTGCAATTCGTCGATGCGGCGCAGGCGGGGCGTCTGGCGGGCATCGAAATGCAATACGGCGGGCTGTGGTTTCCCTCCGGCGGCTGGGTGGTGCCGCCCGCGCTGTGTGCGGCGCTGGTGCGAAATGCCCGCATCGATCAACGTTTGGGGCATGAAGTGACTACCTTGGAGCAGAGCGCCGCAGGGTGGCGCGCCAGCGGGCTGGATGCGCAAGGCCATGCGTGGAATCAAGAAGCCGAGGTCGCGCTGGTGTGCTGCGCGCATGAGGCGAAGAAGTTCGCACCGTTCGCGCACTTCCCTCTGATTCCGGTGCGCGGACAAATTAGCGAGTTGCCGGAAACCGGCGCCAGCAAAGCCTTGCAGGCTGTCGTGTGCGGCGACGGCTACTGCGCACCGGCCGTGCAGGGCGTGCATGTGACGGGCGCAACGCATGCCTTCGAGGATGTCTCAACCGAGGTGCGTGCTGCCGACCATGCGGAGAATCTGGCGAGCTTGGCAGAATATGCGCCCGCGCTGCGGCAGGCATTGGGTGTGAAGGATGCGGCGCAATTGCACGGCAGAGCCTCTATACGCTGTTCCGCACCCGGTTCGATGCCGCTGGTAGGCAAGGTGAGGGAAGGGCTGTATTGCAGCCTTGCGCACGGCACACGCGGCCTGCTTACCGCAGGGATTGCGGGCGACGTGTTGGCGGCGCAGATATGCGGAGAGGCGCCGCCGCTGCCCGCATCCATCCTCGCCGCACTTGATCCGTTACTAAGAGCCCGACATCAAGGATAATACGCAGTATGAAAAAAACACCTCCCCCCGAATATCCCGAAATCCGCGCAGGCCAATCCATCGAGTTGCTGAAAGCGCTGCACATCCTCACGCGCGACGGCAAGATGAACCAGGACTCGCGCCGCAAGT
>JBBIJL010000223.1:0-3301 GCA_037446005.1 Gallionellaceae bacterium
CATCCCACGTTACGACCAGCAGGCTGTTGTGCGTTGTTGCCCATTGCGCGTACCGTTCCATGTTCTGCGCCAGCCACGCATCGCCCTGCGCGACGCTGCCGTCGTGCATATCGTTGCGCTGATCGGGCACGACCAGCGCCACCGTCGGCAGTTGCGCGAAGTCCTGCGGGAAAGCGGAAAAAGGCTGGTTGAACGCCGCCAACTCTTTCCAGTTCGCCGCCGGATTATGCTTGCGCATATACGCACCGTAGATGCAGCCCGCGTATCCCGCCTCAGGCATCGACTCCGCATAACTCACGAAGCTCAGTCCCTTGGCGATCAGCGCACCGCCGAGGTTATCGCCTTGCAAATCGAGCAGGCAGGCATTGCTGCTGATGCCGCGCGTCGTGCCGGAGAAGAGCGCCAGATAGTTCGGCTGACTGGGATGGGTGACGCCATAGGAATTAGTGAACAACATCCCGCGCTGTGCAAGGGCATTGAGATAAGGCGCATCCTTGTTGCCGATGATCTTGGAGAACGGCTTGTTCTCTTCCACCACGATCACCACATGGTCGGGGCGCGGCAGGGCGGCGGCAAAAGCAGACGACGTGATGCACAGCAACGCGAACAATAACGACCTAGTCATGTGCATCCTTGTCGGAGAGTGGCGCGGGTGGCGCAGTGCTTTCGCCGGGGGCCTTATTCGGTCTGTTCTTGCTCTCATCCGCAAAGCGGAAACGCCCGAACAACACACAACCCTTCATGCCGATGTCGCACGGAATATCATTCACGCGCTGGCACTTGCCGTTGTACTCATGCGGGCACCCCCAGCCACCCATCGCACCACCTCAGGCTTTTCTAACGAACTCGGACTTCAGCGACATCGCGCCGATACCGTCGATCTTGCAGTCGATGTCATGGTCGCCATCCACTAGGCGGATGTTCTTCACCTTCGTGCCCACCTTCACCACCAGCGACGAACCCTTCACCTTCAGATCCTTGATGACCGTGATCGTGTCACCGTCGTTCAGCACATTGCCGGAGGCATCTTTGATGACGCGCTTCTCTTCACCCGCCTCGGCAGCGGCAGCGATAGGCCACTCATAGGCACACTCGGGACAGACGTAGTTGGCACCGTCTTCGTAGGTGAATTCGGAACCGCATTTGGGGCATTTGGGCAGACTGCTCATAGATTTCTCCATTGTGTAGGATGGGTGGAGGCGAAGCCGATACCCATCAGGGGGCGGGATTATATCGGATGATGGGATCGCTATGCTCCACCCATCCTACGCTGGCTACAGGGGCAACGAGGCCGCATTGAGCAAGGGAATGATGCGAGCGTAAACACTTTGCAACTCTTTCAATGTAACGAGAAACATGTTTGGTTCAAAGCCGAAAGCACCTTCCCAAGTATTCCCCTCGATGTCGATTGGGTAACGATGGCGTTGATCTTCAGGAACGCGCCGACTGTACTCCTCGACGTAAGCACGAAGGGCAGAGAGCTCCTCGGCGGGCATTTCGCCGACGACTTCAGGAAATTCATGTCGAAATGGCACCTCGAACTGGAATTCTTTCTTTGGGTAAAGCTTGAAGAACCGATTGGATAGAGCATCCAAATCGTGGCCGGAACGGCCGCTAAATTTCTCATTCGGGCATCGAATCATGATGCCGCCCTTAAAGAGCAATTCAAGCGAATGGAACGATAGGGACATTACCACTGCGCCGTGAGCATAGTTTGACTCCTTTGCTTCCATACAGAGCCTCTCACAGAGGGTGACTGCGGAGTCAAGATTCGCTGAGGCGAATACGATGAGTTGTGTTGGGACAGGTTTGCATTGGAGGTCTGAGAAATGCAGCATTAGCCAAGACATTGCGCGCGGTCTAACGTAGATGAAAAAGAATCTTATGAGCTGCGTCAGGCTACAGCTTATACCCCCGATGCACCGCCACCACCCCGCCTGTCATGTTGAAGTATTCGACGCGCTCCAGTCCCGCATCCACCATCATCTGCTTCAACTCTTCCTGTCCCGGGTGCATGCGGATGGATTCGGCGAGGTAGCGGTAGCTGTCGGCATCGTTGGCGATGAGTTCGCCCATCTTGGGTAGCAGCTTGAAGGAATACAGGTCGTAGGCTTTTTCCAGCGGCTTGGCGACCTTAGAGAATTCCAGCACGATGACGCGGCCGCCCGGTTTGAGCACGCGCATCATTTCGCGCAGCGCGGCATCTTTGTGGGTGACGTTGCGCAGGCCGAAGGCGATGCTCACGCAATCGAAATAGTTATCGGGGAAGGGCAGGTGTTCGGCATCGCATTGGGCGGTGGGGGTGGCGAGGCCTTTGTCGAGCAGGTTGTCGCGCCCCACGCGCAGCATGGCGTTGTTGATGTCGGTGAGCACGACTTGGCCGCTCTTGCCGACTTTTTTTAGGAACAGTTTCGTCATGTCGCCCGAGCCGCCCGCTACGTCCAGTACGCGGTTGCCTTCATGCACATTCGCCAAGCCCACCGCAAAAGGCTTCCACACGCGGTGCAGGCCAACCGACATCAGGTCGTTCATGATGTCGTATTTGCTGGCGACGGAGGTGAACACGCCCGCGACCTTTTTGGCCTTCTCGTTTTCATCGACGGTCTCAAAGCCGAAGTGGGTGGTTTTGCTCATAGTCGTTCTCCGTTCTCCGTTCACTTGTCGCGGCTTGCGCCCGCTGCTTCCAGTTTGTGTTCGTAATCGTGCCACATGGCATCTTGGTACTGCCCCAGCTCGTGCAGATATTCCCACGTATACAGCCCGCTATCGTGACCGTCATCGAAGGTGAGCTTGATGGCGTAGTTACCGGCGGGCTCGATGTCGGTCAGCAGCACGTTGCGCTTGCCGGTTTGCAGCGTCTCCTGTCCCGGCCCGTGGCCGCGCACTTCGGCGGAGGGGGAGAACACACGCAGGAACTCGAACGGCAGCTTGTAACGTGCGCCATCGTCGAAGGCGATCTCTAGGAGTTTGGATTGTTGATGCAGAATGATGTCGGTGGGTGTCGTCATGCGGGCATTATCGCAAGCCTGAGCGCAATCCACAAACCGCAATGCTGCTGCCACCCCGTTGTCAGTAGGGCTGGGGTAAAGTCAGCCCATGAACGATTCGTCCATCCGTATCGCCGACCTCCCCAACTTCGGCCCCAAGTCGCAGCAGATGCTGGAGCGGGCCGGCATCCACACCGTCGAACAACTGCGCGAGTTGGGCGCGGTGCGCGCCTATGTGCAAGTGAAGCGCACGGGGAACGTGAGCCTCAACCTGCTGTGGGCGATGGAGGGTGCGTTGTCGGGGCAGCATTGGC
>JBBIJL010000224.1:0-3300 GCA_037446005.1 Gallionellaceae bacterium
GCTCTTCCGATCTCACCTCGATCTGGAAACGGTTGGCCGGCAGGTTCGGGTGCAGAATGAGTTGCCGGTGCAATTTTTCAACGAAGTGCGGCGACTCCAGATGATGCGCGGAGATGTTGATGCTGACTTCGATATCCAATTCCGCTGCGCGCCATTGCTCGAGTTGCTGCAATGCGGCGGCGATCACCCATTCCCCGATCTCGATGTCGAGCGCGGTATTGGCAATTGCGGGCAGGAATTGGGCGGGCGGCAGCAATCCCTGTTCGGGATGGTTCCAGCGGATCAGCGCTTCGACGCCGGTCAGTTGCTGCGTGTGCAGTTCGATTTTGGGCTGGTAGTAAAGTTCGAACTGGTTGTGCTCGAGACCCGACTGGATGTTCTTCAATAACTCCTGCTGGTCGCGCGCGCGCTGGTCCAATGCCGGATCGTAGATGTGGAAACGGTTCTTGCCGGATTGTTTGGCCACATACATGGCCTGGTCGGCATGGCGCAACAGCGTGTCCGTATCCTCGTCGTCCAGCGGGTAGATGCTCACGCCGATGCTGGCGCTGAGGCTGAAGGTTTTTTCCATGATGCAGAAAGGTTCGGCGATGGCCGCGAGCAGGCGCTCAAGCGTCGCGCTGCATTCCTCGCCGCGTTCCTGGCCGAGCAGCAGGATGACAAACTCGTCGCCGCCCAGACGCGAGACGGTGTCGTCGCCGCGTATGGTGTGCTGGATGCGTTGCGCGATCTCGATCAGCACCCGGTCGCCGGCCTCGTGTCCCATCGTGTCGTTGATGGGTTTAAATCCGTCCAGATCCAGATAGCAGACTGCCATCATGTTGTGTTCGCGCGTAGTGCGGGAAATGGCCTGTTTCATGCGGTCGCCCAGCAGCGTGCGGTTCGGTATTCCAGTGAGCGCGTCATAGTGGGCGATGCGCTCCAGCTGTTTTTCATGCTGCTTGAGCAGGGTGATGTCCGAGGAGACGCCGACATAGTGGCTCACTTGTCCGTCTTTGTCGCTGATGGAAGAGATGGTCAGCCACTCGGCGTAGAGTTCGCCGTTTTTCTTGCGGTTCCACACCTCCCCGCTCCAGTGCCCCGTCGTGATGATGGAGTGCCACATGGTTTGGTAAAACGCCGCGCCCTGATGGCCTGATTTCAGCAGGCGCGGGTTCCGGCCGATGAGCTCTTCGCGCGGGTAACCGGAAATCGTGCTGAATGCCTCGTTCACTTCGATGATGTCTCCGTCCACATCGGTGATCGAAATGCCTTCCTGCGTGCTCGAAAAAACTTTGGCGGTCAGCCGGAGACGGTCTTCGGCCTCTTGTTTGGCGGTGATGTCGTTAGCCAATCCGATCAGGCCGATGACTGCGCCTTCGCGGTCATGCAGTTTGACCTTGGTGATTTCGAGCAAATGCTCTTTGCCGTCGACAAACGGCAGATACTCGGCCGAAACATGGGGCGCTTCCTGCGCTAGACACTCGCGGTCGGAACGGATGCAATGTTCTGAAATCGACGGAGGCAGGACATCGACATAATGATGGGCGGACAGGAACTGCTGTTCGGAGATGCCGACCGCATTGCAGAATGTCTTGTTGACGAAACGCAGGCGGTTGTCGGTGCCAAGCATCCAGATGCCCAGCGGCGAGTTGTCGAGTATGGTCTGAAACAGCAGGCGCTCGGCATCGAGTTCCTGTCTGGATCGCGCGATTTCGAGTTCGGCCTGTTTGCGTTCGGTGATGTCGCGACCGTTCAGCACGATGCCGCCGATCACGGGATTGCCAATCAGATTGCGCCCGCGCAGCTCGATGTCGCGGTAACCGCCGTCTTTGTGTTTCATGCGGAACTCGTAGCGTTCCAGTTCATCGCCGTCGGGATGGTTCAACGCGTTGGTCAAGGCGCTATCGGCCTTTGCCTGCTCGTCGGCATGAATCAATTCGTACATGTGTTTGCCGCGTATTTCGTCCGGCGTGAATCCCAGAATGGGGGCGACGGAAGGCGAGATGAATTGCACTTTTCCCGTGTCCGAGATGATGCTGATGATGTCGTTGCCGCTCTCGACCATGGTGCGGAAGCGCTCTTCGCTCAAGCGCAATATTTCCTCGTCGCGCCCGCGCTGGTTTACCCATTCGTTGAATATCTCGTAATTGCGCAGGATCAGGAACAGCGCCAGCAGATACAGGCAGAACGTCACGATGTCGATGTGCGAATAAGCGGTGTCGAACCCGGGCAGGAAGTGCCCAATCACGATAGTCAGCAGAATGAATATCAGCCAGACGAGTCCGGTTTTCCTGCCCTGCAAAAAGAAGGCCGAGGCGGACAGGAGGAAAAACAGCGCGATGCGCGTGGCGTTGTAGGGCGCCAGCAGATAGATGGCCGTAAACAGGAGGTATGAAAGCGCCAGCGCAATCGAACTGACGGTCGCAACACGCTCGTGGTGGCGGTTGAGGTAATAAATCAGGGCGAAGTTGCACAGGGAAAACACCAGGTCGATCGAGCCCATGACCGCGCTGAATTGCCAGCGATAAAATCCCATCCCGAAAGCGACGATCCCGGCAAGCAGGAACACGCTGTTGAGAAAGATGATCTTGTGGTTGAGCGTGTCTGCGCTCTTCTGGGGGTCGGGTTTAAACATGATGCGAACGGGTAATAAGCGGTGTCCGTTGGAGCATAGCCGATTGGGAAGTGTAAGGTAAGCCCTCTTCCTATACTTCTGCGGCCAAGCTGGGGTTATACGCCTGCGAACGTTGCAAAAAGTGCAAGGGCGCGGGGGATTTAATTCCCGGCATCGTCGGGGATTGTTTCCCACGTGACGCCGTTCGCATCGCACCGCAACGCGTTCGCGCGCGTATCCCAGTCGCCCAAGACCCAGCGGTCGCAGCGATGACCGTCGAGATGATGCAGGTGGTGCGCGGGGCGGTGAGTGTGGCCGTGGATGATGCGCGGGTAGTGGTGTTCGTGCAGCAGCTGATGCACGGCCTCCAGACTCACATCCATGATGCTCAAGGCTTTGTGCTGTGTTGCCGCCGCGCTTTGCTGGCGCATCGCCTCGATTTGGGCTTTGCGCTGCGCCAGCGGCTGGGCGAGAAATTGCTGTTGCCAGCTTGCGTCGTGTACTTGGCGGCGAAAGCTCTGGTACGCCGTATCGTCGGTGCATAAGGCATCGCCGTGCGTGAGCAGGGTGGGCGTCCCGTACAGATCAAGCACTGTCGGATCGGCGAGCAGGGTGGCATTGCAGGCCGCCGCCAACTGGCTGCTCATCAGCAAATCGCGATTGCCGTGCATGATGCAGATGCGCGTGCCCTGCTTGGACAGCGT
>JBBIJL010000225.1:0-3297 GCA_037446005.1 Gallionellaceae bacterium
CAGGTCGCGCTGCCAGCGCGAGACCGGCAGCTTTTCGGACAGGTGCTTCAGCAGCGCATTGGCCAAGCCAAGGTTACCCTCCGAGTTTTCGAAGTCGATGGGGTTCACCTTGTGCGGCATGGTGGAAGAGCCGACTTCGCCCGCCACCACTTTCTGTTTGAAGTAGCCGAGCGAAATGTAGCCCCAGATGTCGCGGTTCAGGTCGATCAGGATAGTGTTGGCGCGTGCGAATGCGTCATACAGCTCGGCCATGTAGTCGTGCGGCTCGATCTGGATCGTGTAAGGGTTGAAGGTGATGCCGCGCGCGGTGACGAAGCGCTGTGCAAAGCCTTCCCAATCCACTTCGGGGTAGGCCGACAGGTGTGCGTTGTAATTGCCTACCGCGCCGTTGATCTTGCCCAGAATTTCAACGCCGGCAATGGTTGCGCGCGCGCGCTGCAAACGGTGTGCGACGTTCGCCATCTCTTTGCCCAGAGTGCTGGGTGTGGCGGTCTGGCCGTGGGTGCGGCACAGCATGGGCAGGTCGGCCAGTTGGTGCGCCAAGTCGCGCAAGCGGCTGATGAGCGTATCCAGCGCGGGCAGCATCACTTCGGCGCGGCCGTGTTTGAGCATGAGCGCATGGCTCAGGTTGTTGATGTCTTCCGAGGTGCAGGCGAAGTGGATGAATTCGAGTACGCCGGAGGTTTCCGGATTGGCCGCAAGCTTTTCGCGCAGCCAGTATTCGATGGCTTTCACGTCGTGGTTGGTGCGGCGCTCGATGGCCTTGATCTGTTCCGCATCCGATTCGTTGAACTTGGCGGCGAGTTCGTCGAGTTGTGCGATGGTCGCGGCGGAGAAGGGCGACAGTTCTTGGATGCCCGGCTCCGCACTCAATGCTTTGAGCCATTCGATCTCGATCAATAAGCGGTAGCGGATCAATCCGAACTCGCTGAAATGGCTGCGCAGGGCATCGACTTTTTTGTTGTAGCGTCCGTCCAGTGGAGATAAAGCGGTGAGGGGAGTCAGGGTCATGGCGTGATCTTGAAATAGTGAATAGGTGGAAAATCGACAGGCGCTATTTTACCCGCGCACGGTTTAAACGGCAGGGGTTTTCAATGCGTTTGGATGATGCCGCCGCCCAGACAAATTTCACCGTCGTAGACGACGACCGACTGCCCCGGCGTGACGGCCCATTGCGCTTGCTCAAACACGAAATGGGCGGAATTATCTTCGCCCGGCACGAGGTGGCAGGCCGCATCCTGTTGCCGGTAGCGGGTCTTGGCGGCATAGCCGCATGCGGTGTCGGGGGCGTGCCCGCTGATCCAGTGCATATCCAGCGCATCGAGTTGCGGGTTGAGCAGCAAAGGATGGTCGTGTCCCTGCACCACGAGCAGGCGATTGTTCGGCATATCCTTGCCCGCGACAAACCATGGTTCGCCGCTGCTGTCCTTGCCCCCGCCGATGCCCAGCCCCTGCCTTTGCCCGAACGTATAGAACGACAAGCCCATGTGCCGTCCCATCACCCGGCCATCCGGCGTGACCATATCTCCTGGCTTGGTGGGCAGATAGCGGTTGAGGAATTCGCGGAACGGGCGCTCGCCGATGAAGCAGATGCCCGTGCTGTCTTTTTTTGCGTGGTTGGACAGGTTGTGTTCGCGCGCGATGTCGCGCACTTGCGATTTGAGCAACTGCCCCAGCGGGAACATCGCCTTGCCGAGTTGCTGCTGGTTCAGCCGGTGCAGGAAATAGCTCTGGTCTTTGCTGTCGTCCCTGGCCTTGAGCAACTGGAACGATCCGTCCACTTCGCGCACTTGCGCGTAATGTCCGGTGGCGATGGCGTTCGCACCCAGCCGGACGGCATGATCGAGAAAGGCCTTAAATTTGATTTCGGAGTTGCACAGGATGTCCGGATTGGGCGTACGTCCGGCTTCGTATTCGCGCAGGAAATAGCTGAACACGCGGTCTTTGTATTCCTTGGCGAAGTTCACCGCCTCGATGGGGATGCCGATGGTGTCGGCCACCGACACCGCGTCGATCAAGTCCTGACGCGAGGAGCAGTACTCGCTGTCGTCATCGTCTTCCCAGTTCTTCATGAACAGGCCGATGACCTCGTAGCCCTGTTGTTTTAACAGAAGCGCGGTGACGGAAGAGTCCACGCCGCCGGACATCCCGACGACGACAGTGACTTTACGACTGCTTTTCACGATTGGCCCCTCTCCCTCGGGGAGCGGGTTCGGGAGAGGGCTTGTCCTTTACTCATAATGCGTTATCAGGTCGAGCGGATAGCGCTTGCCCGCGAGATAATCTTCCACGCAACGCAGGATCAGCGGGCTGCGGTGGCGCGCTTGTGTGGCGCGGATTTCGTCCAACGTCATCCATACCGCACGCACGATACCCTTGTCCAAAGCGCGCTCGGGATGGTGGGCAAGAATGCGCCCGCCGAAAGCGAAGCGCAAATAGGTGGCGTCGGATGAGGACGAGTGCCAACGATAGACGCCAATCAGGAATTCGGGCTCGAATTCATAGGCCGACTCTTCCAATGCTTCGCGCACCGCCCCGGCGGGTAGTGTTTCGTTGGGCTCCCAGTGTCCGGCGGGTTGATTGAACAGCAGCCCTTGGGGCGTGTGTTCTTCCACTAATAAAAATTTGCCATCCAGTTCAAGGACGGCGGCGACAGTGGCGTGTGGTTTCCAGATCATGGCGCGATTTTAAATCGGAATAAAAAAAGGCAGGGTCGCCCCTGCCTTTTTTAACTACAGCAAAATTACTTAGCTGCAGGAGCGTCAGCTTGAGCAGCAGCTGCTTTCTTTGCTTTCTTTGCTTTCTTGTGCTTCTTAGCTGGCTTTGCTTCTTCAGCTTTAGCAGCAGGAGCAGCAGCTTCTGTCTTTGCGGCAGGAGCAGCAGCAGGAGCAGCAGCGTCAGCAGCAACAGCGGAGAAGGAAACAACAGCGAATACAGCAGCGATCAATGTAGACAACAGTTTCATGTAAGACTCCATTTTTAGTAGATTGATAAACGTTTATGACACTACTAGTGTCAGCGACCAATAACGCGCCGCTTTCACTTGCGTTGACAAGTCAGTGCAATTTTTTTATCTGGTGCCGGGAGGGGGAATCGAACCCCCACTTCCTTTCAGAAACTGGATTTTGAGTCCAGCGCGTCTACCAATTCCGCCATCCCGGCTCGGGAAGGCGCGCATTATCCATGAAACCCAGCCCTGCATCAAGCTACAATGCGCGCTTTTTATTTGTCCGCTGTTTAAGAATTATGCGCACCGAAGATTTTGAATTTGATTTGCCTGAACGATTAATTGCGCAG
>JBBIJL010000226.1:0-3290 GCA_037446005.1 Gallionellaceae bacterium
TGCTCTTCCGATCTTGTCGGCAAGCGCGGAAAAGAACTGCGCCGCCAGAATGGTGTAGAAACCACGTTTCATATTGCAGTTCTTTCGGCGGGGGCTAATGCGCGCAGCGCGTTAAAGACAGGTTGGTTGTCTGGCCGGAACCAAAAGAACTGGGCTGCGAGGATGGTATAGAAGCCGCGTTTCATTAGAAGAAGCTGTTTTCAGGAGGCCGTTTTATAACATGAAAAGGAGAGGGCTGCTATCATTCGCCCAATAATTCTCCAGTCTGTAAGGCCGTATTCATGCCCCGTCCCATCCAAGCCCACATTGATCTTTCCGCGCTGAAAAACAATCTGCGCAGCGTGCGTCGTCTCACCTCCAGCCGCATCATGGCTGTCGTTAAAGCCAATGCCTACGGGCACGGCCTGATGCGCGTCGCTGCCGCATTGGACGAGGCGGAGGGGCTTGCACTGCTGGATATTCAGGACGCCATTCAACTGCGCGATGCGGGCAATCGCCAAACCGTTTTGCTGCTGGAAGGATTCTTCGCGCCGGGAGACTTGCCGCTCATCGCCGAATACGATCTCGCCACCGTCATCCACAGCGCGCAGCAACTCGACTGGCTTGATGCCTATCCGCGCAAGAACGCATTGCAAGTGTGGCTCAAGATCAACAGCGGCATGAACCGCTTGGGCTTCCTGCCGCAAGAAGTGCCTGCCGTGATGGAGCGTCTCAAAGCGCACCGCGCCGTGCGCGAAGTCACCCTGATGACGCACTTTTCCCATGCCGACGAAGCCGCAGGCATCGCCGCACAAATGGAAAGATTCAGCGGCCTCACCGCTACCTACCGCGCACCGCGCTCGCTGGCCAACTCCGCCGCGCTGCTGCGCTACCCCGCCACGCACGGCGAATGGGTGCGCCCCGGCATCATGCTCTACGGCGCATCGCCGTTCGCCGATACGAGTGCGCAACAACTCGGCCTGCAACCCGTGATGACACTTGGCAGCGAGATCATTTCCGTGCGCGAGATCAGGTCGGGCGAGCATGTAGGCTACGCCGGATTATTCCGCGCCGACCGCAGCACACGCATCGGCGTGGTTGCCTGCGGTTACGCCGACGGCTACCCGCGCCATGCGCCCACCGGCACCCCCATCCTCGTCAACGGCCAACGCACGCGCACCTTGGGACGCGTGTCGATGGATATGATCGGGGTGGACTTGAGCGACATTGCCGACGCGCGGACCGGTAGCCGCGTCACGCTATGGGGAGAGGGGATGCCCGTGGAAGAAGTGGCGCATGCCGCCGGAACGATCAGCTACGAATTGCTGTGCGCGCTGACGGCGCGGGTGCCGGTGAGGTACTGAGTCGGCGCGGTATATTTTTAACCCGGAGAGCCTTTAACAATTGCGGGGGGGCAGCTTCCAAGCCTAATGAACAATCCGGGTTTAATAATAGCGTCTGAATCCCAAAACAAAAAAATCTTCGCCGTTCGCTCCATAATTATTAAGCAAATCGTATACGCTGCAACGATGGTGCAGCCGCATAAAAACTTCTCTCGATCTCATCTCGGGCAGTGAAAAATCCAATTCGAGAAGCAGGAAATTCAGAATGCGGCTGCCGTTGCCATTGATGCCCCGCTCCAATGGGCTTACCGATGTTGTGTAAGACACGCCCAAAGGGCCGGCACGAAAATCGGTTTGCAATATCTTGTTCCAAGGGAAGCTGCTCCATCGCAGCACGGGAGCCATGGCTGTTTCAGTTAACGGCGCCAAGCCAAATTGCTGGCCAAGCATGCCGTCAATTTCCAGGGAGAGCGGCAGCGCTTGGGAGCGCCAGACAGTTTTACTTGCGGTAATGGCAACAATATATTGGCTTAGGAATCTTGCGTTCCCCTGAGTAAATCCGGCGGGCTCGGAGTCGTAATATTGGCCGCCATATCCGCCGATGCTCCAGTCCGCTTCATCGCAAAAAGCGCTGGACGGAAACACCTGAAACACGGACAGGGCTATGAATGATAGCGCCAGTCGCTTGGGGTACATTGCAGGCATGGACAACTCCACGTTGCACCATAGTTGGCGCATTGATTTGGTGTCCTCGACAGGAATCGAACCTGTAATTGCCCCTTAGGAGGGGGCGGTTATATCCATTTAACTACGAGGACATGCTGATGCTTACGACGCGGCGCGCATTCTAACGTAAAATCGCGCCCCTGCTGTTTCTGCCCGGAGGTTTTTGCGATGAAATGGTTGATCTTGTTTGGCTTGGTCGGATCGCTGGCGATGCTGTTCAGCCAGATGGCGCGGGCGGGCGCGTTGCCCAAGGTAGGCGAGGCCGCGCCGGATTTCAGTTTGCCGGATCAGCACGGCGTGCTGCACAGCCTGAAAGAATTTTCCGGCAAGTGGCTGGTGTTGTACTTTTATCCCAAGGACGATACGCCGGGTTGCACGCAGGAGGCATGTGCCTTTCGCGACGACTTGCATAAGTTGGAGGCGCTGGGCGCGCAGGTGGCGGGCATCAGTGTGGATGACGGCAAGAGCCACGCCGGGTTTGCGCAGAAATATCATCTGCCGTTTCCGCTGTTGGCGGATAGCGGCAAAGAAGTGGCGGCGCGTTACGGGGTGTTGATGAATCTCGGGTTTGTGCAGTTCGCCAAGCGCTACACTTTTTTGATCGACCCGCAGGGCAGGGTGCGCAAGGTGTACGACAAGGTGGAGACTTCGCGGCACTCGCAAGAAATCATCGAAGATTTGAATAAATTATTGGCGAAAGAGAAAAATGAAACTCGATAAATTAAATCTGTTCGCGGCGTGGGTGTTGTTGCCGCATATTTTGGCGATGGGCTGGGTTGCGTTTGCGGGGCGCATGCTGCTGGAACTGGTCGGGATTAGTACGCATGAGGAAGCGATTCCGGGGCGGCTCGTGGGGTTGTTGCTCGTGATCGGCGCGGTGGCGGTGGTGCAGATTATGCGTGGCTCACTGTGGCCGCTAGGCAGCCCTCAGGGGAACGGGTTTCAGTCGGGGCACCGTTTGTTGCTGGCGGCGAATGTGCTGGCGGCGCTGCTGTTGTGTTTTGAAGTGACGCGGCCATTCTTTACCGATCACAACACGATAGTCTTAACCGCCGGTGTCACCGATGCCTTCGGTTACTGGGTGATGGCGATGTGGGCGATTAGCTTTTCATTTATTTATCAATCCGCACTACCCCAATCTGTAAAGACGAATTCCTGATGCCCTACATTACCCTGGATAAAGCCGCACTGGCTTTCGGTCACGTTGCTCTTTTAGATCATGTGAATTTTCAACTCGACGAG
>JBBIJL010000227.1:0-3272 GCA_037446005.1 Gallionellaceae bacterium
AAGATTAGAATCAGACAGCCAGACCCGCCGCATCAAATAAACCTTCAAACAGAATCGAACTCAGATAGCGCTCGCCCGAATCCGGCAAAATCACCACGATGGTCTTGCCCGCGTTCTCGGCTTTTTGCGCCAGTCGCACGGCTACCGCCACGGCCGCGCCGCTGGAGATGCCGGAGATGATGCCCTCCTCGCGCGCCAGACGGCGCGCGTACAGCACCGCATCTTCATTCGTCACCTGCTCGATGTCGTCCACCAGCGACAAGTCCAGCGCGCCGGGCACGAAGCCTGCGCCGATACCTTGGATTTTGTGCGGTGCCGGTTTGAGTTCCTGTCCCGCGCGCTTTTGCGTGAGGATGGGGCTGGCGGAAGGTTCCACCGCGACCGACTTGATTGCCTTGCCTTTAGTCTTTTTGATATAGCGCGACACGCCGGTGATGGTGCCGCCCGTGCCCACGCCGGACACCAAGATGTCGATCTTGCCGTCGGTGTCGTTCCAGATTTCCGGGCCGGTGGTGGCTTCGTGGATCGCCGGGTTGGCCGGATTTTCGAACTGTTGCAGCAGCACGTATTTGGAATCGGATTCGGCAATTTCTTTAGCCTTGGCGATTGCGCCGCTCATGCCTTTTGCACCTTCGGTCAGCACCAGCTTCGCACCGTAGGCCACCAGCAGTTTGCGCCGCTCGATGCTCATGGTCTCGGGCATGGTCAGCGTGAGCGGAATGCCGCGCGCCGCCGCCACGAAAGCGAGCGCGATACCGGTATTGCCGCTGGTGGGCTCGACGATTTCCTTGCCCGCGCCCAATACGCCGCGTTTCTCCGCGTCGTCGATCAGCGCCACGCCGATACGGTCTTTCACCGAGTACGCCGGGTTGCGCCCCTCGATCTTGGCGAGAATGGTGGCTTTTGCGCCGTCGCCGACGCGGTTCAATTTGATCAGCGGGGTATGGCCGACGGACAGCGAATTATCTGCAAACTGCTTGGGCATGTTTCTCTCCTTCAGGTGGGTTCACGATGGGGCAAGTCTAACCAAGCGCCCCGGCTTAATGAACTGGTCAATTGTTATAAGCTTAGAACTGCTGTTGCTATTGCGGCGACACCACGCCCGCGCGTATCGTCGCCTCGTCCAGCTTGGGCGAGCACAGTTCGATGAAGCGGTAGGCAAAGCTGCGCAGATAATGGCCGCGCCGCAACGCGATATAAGTCGTGTTCGCGCCGAACAGGTGATCGCAGCTGAGCAAGCGCAGGTCGCTATCCTTGGCCGGGTTGAACGCCATTGAGGCGATGATGCCGATGCCCAGACCGAGTTCCACGTAAGTCTTGATGACATCCGCATCCAGTGCCGACATGGCGATGTCCGGCGTGATACCCGCATCGGCGAACGACTTGTCGATCTTGGCGCGCCCGGTCAGCCCCTCGTGATATGTGACGATGGGATACTCGGCCAGCGAAGCCAGCGTCAGGTGCGGCACCTTTTCCAGCGGGTGCCCGGCAGGCACAATCACCGCGTGATGCCACGAGTAATACGGGAACGAATCCAGCTTGGTGACATCGGCCAGCGCTTCGGTCGCCACACCGATGTCCGCCTCGCCGTTCAGCAGCATCGTCACGATTTCGGCGGGGCCTGCCTGATGCAACTTGAGATGCACCTTGGGAAAGCTCTTCTTGAATTCGGTGATGACCTGGGGCAGCGAGTAGCGCGCCTGCGTATGCGTGGCGATCACCGTGAGCTGGCCTTCGTCGCGCTGGCTGTATTGCTCCACCAGATTTTTGATGTTGTTCGCGTCCAGCAAAATACGCTCGACGATCTCCAGCAGTTCGCGCCCCGGATCGGTGAGGCCGAGCAGGCGCTTGCCCTTGCGCACGAACAGTTCCACGCCGAGTTCGTCTTCGAGATCCTTGATGTGCTTGGATACGCCGGACTGCGAAGTGAACAATGCGTTGCCCACCTCGGTGAGGTTGAAGTTGCAACGTGCGGCTTCGCGAATAATTCTAAGCTGCTGAAAGTTCATTTTTCTCTCCTGACTCAAACACCTTAAATTGGCGCGGTCGAATAAATACTTTGTCGCCGCCCGCCAGCGGTGCACCGTCAAAGCGCTCGCGGCTCAATTCGATTTCGATGAACTCGCTGCCGGCCTCCAGAGCCACTTCGACGCGCACAATCGAACCGATGGCACGCACCAGTTTAACCTCGACCGGCAACGCCGTCGCGTCTTGCGGCGTGCGGCTGATGTCGATGTCGTGCGGACGCACATAGGCCACCGCGTCGCCGTGCTGCTCCGTCCACGGCGCATGGTCGCGGCTGTGGAACAGATTCACGTTGCCGATGAACTGGTAGACGAACGGCGTGGCGGGGGCGGCATACACTTCATCGGGCGTGCCGATCTGCTCGATCTTGCCCTTGTTCATCACCACCACGCGGTCGGCCACTTCCAGCGCTTCTTCCTGATCGTGCGTGACGAAGATGCTGGTGATGTGCAGCTCGTCGTGCAGGCGGCGCAGCCAGCGGCGCAACTCTTTACGCACCTGCGCATCCAGCGCGCCGAAGGGTTCGTCCAGCAGCAAAATTTTCGGCTCGACGGCCAGCGCACGCGCCAAAGCGATGCGCTGGCGCTGCCCGCCGGAAAGCTGCGCGGGGTAGCGGTCGTGCAGGAAATCCAGTTGCACCAGCCCCAGCAACTCGTGCACGCGGCGTTTGATTTCCGCTTCGTTGGGGCGCTCTTTCTTGGGCTTCACGCGCAGGCCGAAAGCGACGTTTTCGAATACCGTCATGTGGCGGAATAACGCGTAGTGCTGGAACACGAAGCCGACATTGCGTTCGCGCGCATCGCGCTGCTGCACGTCTTCGCCGTGGAATAACAGCTTGCCGGAATCGGCCAGCTCCATGCCGCCGATAATGCGCAGCAAGGAAGTTTTGCCGCAACCGGAAGGGCCCAGCAGCGCCAGCAGCTCGCCGCTGTTCACTTCGAGATTGATGTTGTCCAGCGCTTTGTAGGTGCCGAATTGTTTGTTCAGATTTTCTATCGAGATGCTCATTTAGTGTGCTCCATGCAAAGGTTCGCCGCTACGTTTCGCCTGCCACTCGACCAGCGCTTTAACCACCAGCGTGACCAGCGCCAGCAAGGCCAGCAGTGAAGCCACGGAGAAGGCCGCGACGGCGTTGTATTCGTTGTACAGAATCTCGACGTGCAGCGGCATGGTGTTGGTCAAGCCTCGCACATGGCCGGATACCACCGACACCGCGCCGAATTCGCCCATGGCGCGGGCGTTACACA
>JBBIJL010000228.1:0-3263 GCA_037446005.1 Gallionellaceae bacterium
GTCGCGCGTGGCGGCGCGACCCCAGTCGCCGCCTTCCTCGTCGGCCTTGTTCAGCACGTCGAGGTTGTCGTCCAGTGCGCCCATCCACGGCGACATTTTTTCTTCTTCGGTGCCGGGCAAAAAGCCAATGTCTTCGCCCACCGGTACGGTGACGCGGGTCATGATGATTTCGGAGTAGAGCTTGCTCTCCAGTGTCTGCATCAAGCCCGCAGCCAATGTGAGCAGGGTTTTACCCGTACCCGCCTGACCCAGCAGCGTGACGAAATCAATCTCGGGATTCATCAGCAGATTGAGCACAAAATTCTGCTCGCGGTTGCGCGCGGTAATGCCCCAGATGGAGTTTTTGGTGTGGGTGTAATCGGTGAGAGTGCGCAACGTGGCCGTATTGTTTTCCTGTGCGGCGACGACCGCGTAAAAAGGGCTGTCGCCTTCCTGAAACACGAACTCGTTCACGTGCATGTCCTGGCACAGAGGCCCTTTCAGGTGATAGAAAGTGTGGCCGCTTTGCAGGCCGGACTGCATATCCTTGCCGTGCTTGTCCCAGAAATCGGCGGGCAACTCCTTCATGCCGGTGTAGAGCAGGTCGGTATCTTCCAGCACCTTGTCGTTGAAGTAGTCCTGTGCGTTCAGCCCCAGCGCGCGCGCCTTGATGCGCATGTTGATGTCTTTGCTGACCAGCGTGACTTCGCGCTTGGGGAACTGTTTGTGCAGGAACATCACCACGCCGAGGATGGCGTTGTCGGCCTTGCCGTTGGCCAGATTGTCCGGCAACTGATGGGTGATGAATTCGGTTTGTAGGAACAGATGCCCGGTCGCATTCTTGTTGCCCAGCGTGTGCAACGGCACGCCGTCTTCAATGTTGACACCTTCGCTTACCAAGCCGTCGAGCGAGCGGCTGGCCTGACGCGCGTTGCGCGCCACTTCGGTCATGCCTTTTTTGTTGTTGTCCAGTTCTTCCAGCACAAACATCGGCAGATAGATGTCGTGCTCCTCGAAACGGAACAAGCTGGTCGGGTCGTGCATCAGCACGTTGGTGTCCAGTACGAACAGCTTGGTGTCGGAGCTTCTCTTGCTGGGGGACGCTTTGCGGGTGACCATGTTGTTCCTTATAGAGATTGTACGAACGAGAGAACTTCCTGAGCGTGACCGTCTGCTTTGAGGCCGCGCCATTCCTTGCGGATGATGCCTTGGTTGTCGAGCACGAAAGTGCTGCGTTCGATGCCGCGAACCTGTTTGCCGTACATCATTTTTTGCTTCATTACGCCGAACTGCTGGCACACCGCCTCGTCCGCATCGGAAACCAACGCGAAGGGCAGGGTGAATTTGGTTTTGAAATTCTCGTGCGATTTGATGCTGTCACGCGAGACGCCGATAATTTCGCTGCCGGCCTGTTGAAACCCGGCATACAGGTCGCGGAATTGCTGTGCCTCGGTGGTGCAGCCGGGCGTGTTGTCCTTGGGGTAAAAGTAAATCACCAAAGATTTAGTGCGGATGGGATAAAGCGTGAAATCGACAGCGCCCGTGGCGGGCAGGGTGAAATCCGGTACGGCCTGATTCGACATCAAATGAACTCCTGTTAAGTGCCGCCATTGTTGACAAAATAATCGTGTATGGCAAGCGCTTCATCGTCACACAAAATGACAATACTTGTGCTACGGTTGTGCCCCCCGAAAATATTTAGATTCATCCCCGATGCTGCTAGGCAAACACGATATCCCGGAAGTCGCGATTGAATTTATGAATCGCGACCATCAGTCTTTCATCGATCAGGTTGAGCAGTTGGAAAAGTTATTATCCAGACGGCACGATGCCGAAGTGATTGAGCACCGCCTGCGCGAACTGCAAGAACATACCCGCACCCATTTCGAGGCCGAAGAGAAAGGAATGCGGGTAATCGAATTTCCACCCTACCCGGTGCACCAGCAAGAGCACCGGCGCATGCTAGCCGAAATGGCCGAGCAGATTGAGGCATGGCAGGTTCAGCGTGATGCCGCGCGCTTGTCTCAATATGTAAGCCATACTTTGCCACAGTGGTTGGCGCTGCATGTGCAAACCATGGATTTCGTCACGGCCATGTGGCTGTCCAGAGTGAGCTAGTCCGTGCGTACATCCGTAATCAGGTAATCACCGTCGGCTGCTCGCGTCCCGTGCGCGACTGCAATTCCGACACCAGCAACGCGATCGCGATCAGCTCTTTCAACGCCACTTGCGCATCGAGATGGTGGCGCGCGGCATCGGCTTCAAAGGCTTCCAGATACACGCGCAACGTCGCCCCCTCGGTGCCCGTGCCGGACAGGCGGAAGATGATGCGCGAGCCATCGGCAAACAGCAGGCGGATGCCCTGCGCTTTGCTGACGCTGCCGTCCACCGGGTCGGTGTAGCTGAAATCGTCGCAGGTCTTGATTGTGTATTTGCCGAACTGTTTTCCGGTGAGCGCGGCGAAGCTGTCGCGCAGGTGTTGCATCACGCCGTTGGCCGCCTCGGTGGGCAGGCCTTCGTAGTCGTAGCGCGAATAAAAATTGCGGCCATATTTTTCCCAATGTTCACGCACGATGGCTTCCACTGATTGTTTGCGTGCGGCCAGAATGTTGAGCCAGAACAGCACCGCCCACAGCCCGTCCTTTTCGCGCACATGATCCGAGCCCGTGCCGAAGCTTTCTTCGCCGCACAGCGTGACTTTGCCCGCATCCATCAGGTTGCCGAAAAACTTCCAGCCGGTCGGCGTTTCGAAGCAGGGGATGTTGAGCGCCTGCGCCACGCGGTCTGCTGCGGCGCTGGTGGGCATGGAGCGCGCGATGCCCGCCAGCCCTTTTTTGTAGGCGGGGGCGAGCGTCGCATTGGCGGCCAGCAGCGCGAGGCTGTCGGAGGGCGTGACGAAAAAATGCTTGCCCAGAATCATGTTGCGGTCGCCGTCACCGTCCGATGCTGCGCCGAAGTCGGGCGCGTTGTCGCCGTACATAATCTCCACCAGATCGTGCGCGTAAGTCAGGTTGGGGTCGGGGTGGCCGCCGCCGAAATCCTCCAGCGGTACGGCGTTCATCACGCTGCCAGCGGCTGCGCCCAAACGGCCTTCGAGTATCTCTTTGGCGTAAGGGCCGTTCACCGCGTGCATCGCGTCAAACTTGATTTTGAAGCCGCCTTGCAGTAGCGAACGTATCGCGGCGAAATCGAACAGCGATTCCATCAGCTCGGCGTAGTCGCTCACCGGGTCGATCACCTGCACCCGCATGTCGCCCAACGTGCTCTCGCCCAATTGGTCGAGC
>JBBIJL010000229.1:0-3244 GCA_037446005.1 Gallionellaceae bacterium
CACCTTGGCGCAGACGCACGCACTGGCCGTCTTTCAAGTCGATTGCGGGAATAATGAGAGATTTAGTATCCATGATCTGAACGGGTTAAGCAGGATTCCAGTTGATAAAATTCCGCAGCAGTTGCAGTCCTGCCGCAGCACTCTTTTCCGGGTGAAATTGCACCGCGAATAAATTGTCCCGCGCCACCGCGCACACGAAGGGCTGCGGGTAGTCGCTGGTCGCCTGCGCCAGACTCGCGTCGCGCGGCTGCACATAATAGCTGTGCACGAAATAGAAGCGCGCATCTTGCGCGATGCCGTCCCACAAAGCGTGGTCGCCATGGTGTACCTGATTCCAACCCATGTGCGGTACTTTGAGCTTGTTGCCCTGAGCGTCGCGCAGCCCCGAGGCAAAGCGCGTGACCGGCCCCGCCAGCAAGCCGAGGCAAGGCGTATCGCCTTCTTCGCTATGCTCGAACAACACTTGCAGCCCCATGCAGATGCCGAGGAATGGTGTGCCCTTGCCCACCGTGTCAGCGATCACTTGATCGAGGCCGCGCGAACGGATCTCGCGCATGCAATCCCGCGCCGCGCCCTGCCCCGGGAAAACCACCCGTCCGGCGCTGGCAATCACTGCCGCGTCGCCGGTAACGGCAACATCCGCGCCGGGCGCGACCTTGCGCACGGCCTGCTGCACCGAGCGCAAATTGCCCATGCCGTAATCTACGATTGCGATATCAACCATGATGGAAGTTACAGGGTTCCCTTGGTGGACGGCATGACCCCGGCCATGCGCGGATCGAGCTCCAGCGCGACGCGCAGAGCGCGACCGAATGCCTTAAAGATGGTCTCGGCTTGATGGTGGGCGTTGCCGCCCGCTAGGTTGTCGATATGCAGGGTCACCAGCGCGTGGTTGACGAAGCCCTGGAAAAATTCGCGAATCAGATCGACTTCAAATTCGCCGATGTTGGCGCGCACAAACTCGGCATTAAACACCAGCCCCGGACGACCAGACAGGTCGATGACCACGCGCGACAGCGCCTCGTCCAAAGGCACGTAGGCGTGGCCGTAACGGCGAATGCCCTTCTTGTCGCCGACCGCCTTAGTGAACGCCTGCCCCAGCGTAATGCCGATGTCTTCCACGGTGTGGTGCGCGTCGATGTGCAGGTCGCCCTTGGCGGCGATGTCGATGTCGATCAGGCCGTGGCGCGCGATTTGGTCGAGCATGTGTTCGAGGAAAGGCAAACCGGTGTCCAGCTTAACCTTGCCTGTACCGTCCAGATTCACTTCGACGCTGATTTGGGTTTCCAGAGTGTTGCGGGTGACTTGCGCGCTACGCATGATGATCCCTAAAAGATTGATGAATACTCTCTTGCAATGCCGCCATAAACTGCTCGTTCTGCTCTTGCGTGCCCACCGTTACACGCAGGCAATCGGTCAAAGCCGGATGCCCGCCGTTCAAATTCTTGATTAACACGCCGCGCTGCTTGAGCCCTTCAAACACCTGCGTGGCATGCGTTACGCGGAACAAAATAAAATTCGCCTCGCTGGGGTAAGCGTACACATCCACCGTGCCAACCAGCCGCTCGTACAACCACTGGCGATCCTGCCTGATCTGCGCGGCCTGCTCCAACAACACCTCGTGGTGCGCCAGCAGCGTTTCCGCCACCAGTTGCGGCAAAACGCCGACATTATACGGTAAGCGCAGTTTTTCCAACTGCCCCAGCCAAGTCTTGCTACCGGCGAGGAAGCCCAACCGCAAACCGGCCATACCGAGCTTGGAGAAAGTCCGCATCACCAGCAGATTGCCGTAATGCGCCAACTGCGGGATAAAACTGTCGCTGGCAAAAGCGTAATAGGCCTCATCGACCACCACCAGCCCCGGCGCTGCTTCGATGATCTGCTTGATCGCCTCCGCGTCGAACAGGTTGCCGGTGGGGTTGTTCGGGTAAGCGAGGAACACCAGCGCGGGCTGATGTTGCGCGATGGCCTCCAGCGTGGCGCGCAGGTCGAGCGAAAAATCTTCCGCCAACGGCACGCCGACATACTTCATCCCGGTGAACGCCGCGATCATCTTGTACATCACGAACGACGGCTCGACGCTCAACAGCACCGCACCCGGCTTGGCCACCGCCAACGCCAGCAACTGGATAATTTCGTCGGAACCGTTGCCCAGCAGCACCTCCATACCGGGCGGCAACGCCGTCACTGCGGCAATGCGCTGCTTCAAGCGCTGCGCCCCGGCATCGGGGTAGCGGTTGATCTCGGCGCCAGCCACCGCGCGCGCGATCTCATCGCTCAAATTTTGCGGCAAGGGATAGGGGTTTTCCATCGCGTCCAGCTTGACCATGCCGTCGCTATGCGGGACATGGTAAGCATGCAGCGCCAGTATTTCCTGGCGCAGCAGACGTTCAGGCGTGACAGTATTACGCATGGAAGACATGGATTATGAGTATTCACGAATCTTGATCATTTTAACCCAATCACAAAATTCACCCGACAGTTTTTCAACCAAGCGGATCGGCATATACATTCTGAATTGCCCAAAACTGCTTGTCTGTAGTAACCTCAATGCCATGCAGTCTAACAATGCGAATCGATAGCAGCTCATAACTACTGACCGTGGCCGAAACCCCGCCGAAACATCTGCGTCTGGATAACTTTATCGCCAACCTTCCGTGTATGGCGTTTCAGTTGCTGCTCGACCAAAATAATTCCTTTTCTTTCTCTTATATTGGCGACGGCAGTCAGGCACTGCTCGGCATCGAGCCCGCCGACCTCGCTGCCGACATCGGCCTGTTCCTGAAACTGATCCACCCGGAAGATAGTCCGGCCTTTACCGAAAGCATGCTTCTTTCCGCAAAGAATCTTACTTTCTGGAGCTGGGAAGGACGCGTCATTCTGGCCAATGGCGAATTGAAATGGCTGACGCTGGGCTCGTCGCCGCAAGCCAGAACAGACGGCAAAGTGGAATGGGAAGGCCTCGTAGTCAACGTGACCCAGACCAAACTGGACGAACTGGAACTGGTGCGTTCGCAGCAGCAATTGCGCGAATTCTCTTCCCACATTCAGGATGCCAAAGAACAGGAACGCTTGCGCATCGCGCGCGAGGTGCACGATGAAATCGGCGGCCTGCTCACCGCCATCAAGATGGACTTGGCCTGGATGAAGGAGCGCCTACCCAAGAGCAAGAAGATGCTGACCGACAAGACCACCACCATCGAAAATCTGGTGGATAAAGCCATGACCGCCGCACGCAATCTGG
>JBBIJL010000230.1:0-3236 GCA_037446005.1 Gallionellaceae bacterium
CTGGCAGCTCATCAAGATTGCGCTCGCCAATCTGATCGACAACGCGGCCAAGTATTCGCCGCCGGATAGCGAAATCGGTTTGCGCGTGCGTTCCGGCGGGGATGATGCCGTGTTGATCGAGGTGCAGAATCAGGGGGAGAGAATTTCCCCCGAACTGCGTTCGCGCATTTTCGAAAAATTTATCCGGGGCAGTCATGCCGATGGCGTGCATGGCGTCGGACTTGGGCTGTTTCTGGTTAACTGGATCGCGCATCTGCACGGCGGCAGCGCGGAAGTGGTGTCAAGCGCGGAAGGGAATATCTTCTATTTGCGCCTGCCGAAAGCCCCATAGCGGTGCGAGTCTTGCGGCAGGCAGTCCGTCGCGGAGGATTACTGCGTTTGCTGCTCGATGGCTTTCTTCTGTTCCTCGTCCTGCTGTTGCTGCGTTTTATTTACCCCTTTTGCGTCTTCGAGCACGGCGCGCTGCTCTTCGAATAATTTTGCTTTGGGAGCTTCCTCCACTTTGGGCTGCTCCGCATTTTCGGGTTTGCATGCGGAGAGATTGAATAGCGCGAATACCGCAAGTGCCAGAACGAAGTTTTTCATTGTTTTCTCCTTAATCGCTGGGGATGGTTTGCTGGTGGGGGCGGGCGAACACTTCATCGACGCGGTTCTTGTCCATGTCCACCACCTCGAAGTGCCAGCCGTTCCAGTCGAAAGTTTCGGCCTTTTTCGGGATGCGCCCGACCGCAGTGATGACGAAGCCGCCGACGGTATGGTAGTTGCCGAGGTCTTCTTCGGGCAGTCCGGTGAGGCCGAGCTTTTCTTTCATCTCGTCGATGGGCAGCAGGCCGTCGAGCAGCCAGGTGCCATCCTCGCGCTGCACCGCGAGCGGCAGTTCATCCACCGAGCTGGGCACGTCGCCGACCACGGAGGCGAGCAGGTCGCTCAGCGTGACCAGCCCTTCGGTCTGGCCGAATTCGTTGACGACAATCGCGATGTGGGTTTTTTGCGTGCGGAAGAATTCCAGCACGCCGATGAGCGACTGGGTGTTGGGCATGAACTGAACGGCATGCGTGGGTAGTTTGCCGAGATCGAGTTGATTGCCTGCCAGCAGGTGTTGCAGCAATTCGCGGCTTTCGATGTAGCCCATGATTTGCGACAGCCCGCCCTTGCATACGATGAAGCGCGACACGCTATGCGTTTTGATTTTTTCCAGATTGACCTGGCTGGGCGCTTGCAAGTCGAGGTAGATGATGGCGTTGGCGGGGGTCATTACGCCCGCCACTTTGCGGTCGTCCAGCCGGAATACGTTGCCGAGTAATTCACCCGCCGTTTCGTCCAGCCCGCCGTTGCGCCGCCCGGCAACAATCATGGCGCGAATCTCGTCCGAGGCGACATGCGCCGCGCTTTCTTTGAACGGGAAGAACGACAGCAGCTTTTCGCTGGCCAGCGACAGCGCCCAGATGAACGGGTGCGTCAGCTTGGCGAACGTCGCCATGAAGGGCGCGAGCAGCGAGGCGATGGCTTCCGGCTTCGCCAGAGCGATGCGCTTGGGGATGATCTCGCCGACCACGATGGTGGCGAAGGTGATGCTGCCGACCACCAGCGTCAAGGCCAGCGGATATTTGGCGAAGGCGAGCCAGAGGATATTGGTTTCGATATACGACTCGATGCGCGGCACCCACATCGACTCGCCGAACACGCCGAGCAGTGTGGCCAGCGCGGTCAGCCCGGTTTGCGTGGCCGCCAGCAGGCGCGAGGGTTGGTCGCGCAGCTTGGCGGCGATGCGCGCGCCTTCGTTGCCGCCTTCGGCCATTTGCGTCAGGATGGCCATGCGGCTCGCGCCGATGCTCATCTCCGACATGGCGAAGAAGCCGCTCAGCAAGATCAGAAAAACGAGAATTCCAATTTCCATTTCGCGCTCCTTGGAGGGGAGGTTAACAAGCGGTTAAATCTTGCCGGTATCCTGATCGTGCCCGTGTTTTCTATACAGAGCCGCCATGATGCTGGAAAGCAAAATCCCGAACACGATAATGATCGTGTTGATGCTGAATTCCATTTTCTCCATCGCCGCATACAGCGCGAGCATCACAAAAATACTCAGGTTCTCGTTGAAATTTTGCACCGCGATGGAACTGCCGGCGCCCATCAGCAAATGGCCGCGATGTTGCAGCAGCGCATTCATCGGTACGACGAAAAAGCCGCCCATCGCGCCGATGGTGATGAGCAACACGATGGCGACGGGCGTGGTCGTCACCAGCGGCATCAGCAGTACCACGACTCCCATGCCCACCCCGACCGGCAATACGTTCACGGCGTGGCCTAGCTTCACATAGCGCGCCGCCAGAATCGAGCCCACGGCAATGCCGACCGCAACCCAAGCCGTGAGTTTTGCCGCCTGACCGATGTCGTAGTGCAGCGCAGCGGCAGCCCATGCCAGCACGATCAAACGCAGCGTCGCGCCCGTCCCCCAGAATAGCGTGGTAACCCCGAGCGATACCTGACCCAGCGGGTCTTTCCATAGCAACTTGAAGCAGTGGGTGAATTCTTTAACCAGAAACATCGGGTCTTTGCTTAACGGCTTGTGGTCGATAGGCAAGGCCGGAATATACAAATTGAACAGGCCCGCCAGCAGGTAGATGCCCGCGACGATGGCAATGGCCAATTCCGGCGCGGTGTCGATGCCGGTCTCGAAGAACGGCACATCCCACCATTGCAGCATGACGTTGGCGATGTGCGGGCTGATGAGCACGCCGCCGACCACCGCGCCGAGAATGATGGCGAGCACGGTCAGGCCTTCCATCCAGCTGTTCGCCAGCACCAGTTTTTCCGGCGGCAGGAACTCCGTCAATATGCCGTATTTGGCCGGGGAATACGCCGCCGCACCGAAACCCGCGAGGCCGTAAGCGAGCAGCGGGTTGACCCCGAACAGCATCGCGAAACAGCCGCTCAGCTTGATGGCGTTGCTGATGAACATCACGCGCCCCTTGGGCAGCGAATCGGAAAACGCGCCGACGAACGGCGCCAGAATGATGTAGGAAATGATGAAGGACTCTTGCAGCAAAGGCGTGTGCCAATCGGGTGCGCTCACCAGTTTGAGCAGGGCGATAGCGGCGAACAGCAGGACGTTGTCGGCAAGCGCGGAAAAGAACTGCGCCGCCAGAATGGTGTAGAAACCACGTTTCATATTGCAGTTCTTTCGGCGGGGGCTAATGCGCGCAGCGCGTTAAAGACAGGTTGGTTGTCTGGCCGGA
>JBBIJL010000231.1:0-3234 GCA_037446005.1 Gallionellaceae bacterium
CTTCCGGCTTGGCGAAGTGGTCCATGCCGATGTAGACATAGCCCGCATCGGTGAGCGTCTTCACCGCGAGACTGAGAATATCGAGTTTGAGCTGACCGGCAGGCAGGTCTTCATCGTGGATGCGGCGCTGCGGCTTGAAGATGGCCGGCATGTGCGCGTAGTTGTAGATGGACAAACGGTCCGCTCCCGCCGCGATGACCTTGTCCAGCGTGGCCTTGAAGCCCGCCAAATTTTGTTTGGGCAGGCCGTAGATCAGGTCGATGCTCACCGACTGGAAGCCATTGGCGCGCGCGGCCTTGATGACTTGCAGCGTCTCTTCTTCGCTCTGGATGCGGTTCACCGCCTTTTGCACTTCGGGGTCGAAATCCTGCACGCCGATGCTGATGCGGTTGAAACCCATCTCGCCCAACAGCGCAACGGTTTCGTCGCTCACTTTGCGCGGGTCGATTTCGATGGAGTATTCGCCGTTGTCGATCAACTGGAAGTTCTTGCGGATCGCGCCCATGAGTTTGCGGATTTCGTCGTTGCTCAAAAAGGTTGGCGTGCCGCCGCCGAAGTGCAATTGCTCGACGCGGCGTCCGTCGCCCAGCAAGGCGGCCTGCATCTCGATTTCTTTGATAACGTAATCGACATAGGTCGCCGCTTTGCTGAAATCTTTGGTGATGACTTTGTTGCACGCGCAGTAAAAACACAGCGTGTTGCAGAACGGGATGTGCACATACAGCGACAGGGGGCGGCTGATACCGCCGATCTCGCGCTTGCCCAGCCAAGTGGCATAGGTCTCGGCATTGAAAGCCTCGACGAAACGGTCTGCGGTGGGATAGGAGGTGTAGCGCGGGCCGTTCTTGTCCAGACGCCGGATCAGTTCCAGATCGACTTCGAGATTGCCCGCCGCATATTCGGTATTTTTACTCATGATTTTTCTTGCGTTAATTTAAGTCGCAGAACTATGCCAGCCAAGCCAAAATTACGTTTGATATAGGTCAAAATACATGTCATATTTGCGCCCCCGAGGATGCAATACCCCTATAAGAATTAAGTGCAAAAAGCCGTTTCCATCACTCCGACGCAAATCGCCTGCTCCAGTTGCAATCTGCGCGAATTCTGTTTGCCCGCAGATTTCACGGAGGCCGAGTTTCGCCAACTGGAAACGTTGACCGGCATCAAGCGTGCCTACCGGCGCGGCGATTACCTGTACCGCAGCGGCTCCAAATTTGAATCCCTGTATGCCATCCGCACCGGCTTTTTCAAAACACAGGTGCTGCATGAGGACGGGCGCGAACAAGTCACCGGCTTCCAGATGCCCGGCGAAATCATCGGGCTGGATGCGATCAGCACCGACATCCACACCTGCGATGCCGTGGCGCTGGAAGACAGCGAGATTTGCGAACTGCCGTTCAACCGTCTGGAAGAACTCAGCCGCATACTGCCGACTTTGCAGCGGCATCTGCACAAAATCATGAGCCGCGAGATCGTGCGCGACCAGGGCATCATGCTGTTGCTGGGCTCGATGCGCGCGGAAGAACGACTCGCCGCATTCCTGCTCAACCTGTCGCAGCGTTTCGCCGCGCGCGGATATTCCCCGAGTGCGTTCCGCCTGCGTATGACGCGGCAGGAGATCGGCAGCTATCTGGGATTGAAGCTGGAAACCGTCAGCCGCACCCTGTCGTATTTTCAGGAAAACCGCCTGATTGAAGTGAGCAACAAATCCATTGAGCTACTCGATATGCCGCGTTTGCTGCGGCTGGTCGGACAGCAGCCCAATGCGCCGCTTTAAGGCTGGCGACGACACGGGCGCTGTGTTAGTGTCGCAAACTATTCCAACCAATTTTACAAAGGAGCCATGATGGAAAATCAAGCCACGGAAGCCGAAGTCAAACGCGCCGAAAAATTACACGCCGTCCTGTTGTTCGATTTTATCGTGATCCACGTGTTTTACTTCGTGGTCGCACTGGGGATGATCAAATCCGGCTATGCGCTGCTGATCGCGATGCCGGTAATCTCGCTCTCATTGTTGAGTTTCGTGCTATTCAAAGCGCGTCAGGCGCATACGCAGGAGCCCTCATGGTTCGTGCGCTGCCACATGTTGCTGGCCGCCAAACGCGCCCGTCTGTTCATGATGCTGTTTCTAGTTACGGGCTCCTTTAGCGCGGTGATGATTTTCGGCGGTCAAGGTCTCGGCCTTTCGCCTATCGCGTCAAAATCGCTGGCCTTCGGTGTGGGGCAACTGCCGTTTATGGTCGCCCTGCTGTCTCTGGTCGTGCTGGAATACGACGCCGCCCATCAATGCAAATCGGGAAAGATTCCTGCCGCCGCATTAGCCCTGCACCCCGTAGCGAAGGAAGCATAAGCAGTCATGGATAAGAAAATAATTTTGGGCGTGTTTGCGCTTGTTGCCGTTTCCATCTCCGCCCTGCTGTTGATCCCGAGCGCCCCGACCGACACCCCCGACACGCTGCCTTGGAAAATTTCCCATCCCGCCCCGGATACATCCCGGGTCTTCGGCATCACGCTGGGCCAAAGCTCGCTGAATGACGCCGAGCAAGTGTTCAAGGAAAAGACCGAAGTCAGCCTGTTCAAGCCCACCGACGGAAAAATGCTGGTTGAAGCATTTTTTGACGAGCTGAACCTCAACGGCCTGAAGGCGAAATTCGTGTTCACGATCGCGGTTCCCCCGGATGAGCTGACCGGCATGTTTAACCGCGGCTTGCGCATGAACAGTACGCCCAGCGGGAAGCGCATCACGCTGACCGCGGATGATCTGCTGCGGGTGCGCCAATCTCCCGTTGCCAGCGTAACCTATATGCCCACCGTCAAGCTGGAAGAGGCTGTTATCACCAAGCGCTTCGGCACTCCGGCCGAGCGTGTGCGCGAAACCAAGAGCGGTGCGGTGCATTGGTTATATCCGCAACACGGCCTCGACGTCACGCTGGGCGGCAGCGAAAAACCTCTGTTCCAATATATTTCGCCCAAGGATTTTGAGTTGTTAAGAGCGCCGTTGCTGGCGCAGGGTGAAGTGCTCAAATAACCGCTAGTCCGTCGTGTCGGCACACGGCGGACTAGTGGTTTTCGATGTGCAATGTCCGCGTGGGGAAGGCAATTTCAGCCCCGTGCCGGGCGACAATCTCGGCAATCTTGAGCAATATTTCCTGCTTGGTTTCCTGAAAGCGCGCGCCGTCGGTGGTTAGGGTGAAGGCGTTGACCGTGAAGTTGAGCGACGAATCGGCAAAGCGG
>JBBIJL010000232.1:0-3214 GCA_037446005.1 Gallionellaceae bacterium
TTACTCAACGAAGCCGCGCATATCCTCAGCGACGAAGTCGAACTCCTGAAAGCCCGCCCCAAACTCGCGGCAAACAGGGCGTCCAAAGCGAACTAACGCAAGCAGGGTGAGTACGTTGCGCCCAAGCGGAAAAATTCCGAGGGCGCTAGATGCGCTCTCTTCAAAAACCTTCTCTCCGAAGATTTGCCTCCGTATCCTCGCGCCGTCCATCATATTCATAGCTCTGAGCTATCTCTTCAAGCAAGGCAGATATATACGGCTGAGTTGAATTGCCTTGGTCATTTGTCGCAAAAGCCACTAAGCCTGCCACACCCCGAACCCAGCCCCGCGCAAATCAATCCCCATCTCGACTTCCATGGTACATGCCTCGTCGTAAGACATCGGGTTGAACGCTTCGTATAGGTCGGGCAATAAGCGTAGTCCGTAGTCTTTGACATAGCGGTTGGACTGGATACCCGCCTTGTGTTTGTCGAAGCGCACGTCCGGGTCTAAGCCGGTCATGCCGACGTAGACGCAGGGTTTGCCGGGGATGTAGCCGGGGTTGCACTTTTTGAATTTGCCTTCGTACAACACGTCTTGCGACAGCTCGATCACGTAGACGTGGTAGTGCTTGCGGCGTGCCATGGCGAATGCGGGGTGTGCTGTGAGGCTAGGAGATTTTCAGCTGCGATTTTGATTTCCGTCCCGGCGCGGCGGGCGGGATGAATCCGGCCAGACGGCATTTCATGGCTTCGATCTGCTTGCCTTTTTCGAAGCGGGTGGAATAGCACACCATGATCTCGCGTTGGGCGGCGAGGTCGGTGAGCTGCGCGCGCGCCTTGGCGAGCGATAGACCCATCGCTGCGGCGATTTCGGTATCGAGAGACTCGCCGTGCGTTTTGAGGTATTGCAGAATTGTTTTCAAAATCATTTCCATTCCTGAATTTGTTGCGCTACCCAGATGCCGTCATCCAGCGGCAAGTCGTGTCCTGCGGCGGGATGCAATTTGATTGCGCAACCCCAGCGTTGTGCCAGCGCGAGCGAGCATTTCACGTTGACCAGTCGGTCTTGCTGCCCGGCTAGCAATAACACGGGTACGGGCGGCGCGGTCGCGGCGGCACGGTAACTGATTGCGGCACGCAGTTGGCGCAGAATGTTGGCGCGGGCAACGGGATACTCGCGCGCATAGCCTATCCACTGTTCCAACAATGCGTTCCGTTGCTGCGCGCTGCGTTTTTGCGTGCTGGTGAGACGCAGTATCAAATCTTCGCGCTGCGCTGTCGAGCCGTAAATTAAAAAGCGGATCAGGGCGGGATAGTTGGCGGGGCGCAACCGGTGGTAGAACGGGTTGTGCGGTGCCAGGCTGGTATTGATGAGCACCAGCTTTTCGATTTCGTCCGGCTGCTGTTGCCCCCACTCCGCCGCCACCATCGCGCCCAACGACAGGGCCAGCACGCGGTAAGGCGGGGCATAGCCGAGTTGCTTGAGTTGCGCCCGGCAATGCTGTGCCATTTCCGTCACGCTGACCGGACTGCTCTGCGCATACAAGTTGCCGTTGCCGGGGAAGTTCAGCGTCACTACATTTTGCGCGCCCGTGGCATGCTGAAACTGCATGGGGAATTCTCCCCAGTGGCGCACTTCGCGCATCAGGCCGCGCAACAGCACCCAGGTAGTCATGGCCGGTACCAGCGCGCGACGGCGCGTTCCTGCATGCGCAGGCGCGAGGGGCCTTTGAGTAGCCAGTTGTCGTGGCCGCTGGCGGCGCGCATGAGGAAGTCCAGCCAGATCGCATGACGGCGCAACACCCGGTGCAAGCGGTGCTCTACCGAGGGATTGAAGATGCCCTGCCGCGAAAATAACTGGCGCGGATTTTTCTTCACCCACAACCAGGAGCCCATTTCCAGCGTCAACGGCAAAAAGGTTTTATTTTTGTCCTGCTGCGCTTGCAAATACAGGTAATCCCACACGTCGCCGTGGGTGCGGTATTGCACGCTTTGCGGTTCGAACAGGTAGCGGTTGTTGGGGTAGGTTTGCTGGAACAATTCTTCCAGCGTGACGATGTCGGCCAGATGGTCGATGGGATGCGCGCAATACGCATGGGGAAACCAGACCCGGTCGCGCAAGCCGAAACCGGAGTGGCAATCCACCGCGATGCAGAACGGACGCCCCAGCAGCTCTTCCGTCACGGTACGGCACAGCGCCTGATTTTCGACCTCCATCTCAGCGCCTGCGGCACCGCGATACCACGGCAAGAGCGGGCTGATGCGATGCCCGCCCACGAGAAAAGGCACGCTGTTGGTGGCCTCTATCGGCGCGTTGCGCATCAAGTCCACCCCGTGCGGATTGCTGCGCGTCGATTGCCACATGCCGCCGGGATTGATTAACGGCATGAATACCAGCCGCACGTCTTGCAGCAAGTGTTGCAGGCTTTTGTCCCACGCCAAACGCGTGAGTAGGCTATGCAGAAAATACAGCAACACTTGCGTGCCGATGCGCTCCAAACCGTGGATGCCGCCGAAAAATCCGATGGCGGGCAATGTCGGATCGGGATTGCCCAAAGCCAGCCGGTATACCGGGAAGCGTTTCTTGCCCGCATCCACTTCGCACGCCACTTGCACGTCCAGATGATCGCGCCCCAACTCCAGAATCCGTTCCAGTTCTCTCAACTCGGGCAGTGTGGACATGCGGTGGTTTGCCAATGAATATTCGTCAAAGCTCAGCTGCAAGCGGAGCGCCTAGGTAGCGGAATGTACCGGAGTCGAATTGATTTGACCATCCGCGCAAAGCCTCCCGCCCGATATGCCGCGCACGCATAAGCTAAGCGCCTCAACCGGCCCGTGATTTTCAGCAGGAATTCGCGCCACAGTTGGGGGCTGCATTGACGTAAAATCGCGACATCCCCAGCCACCGCTCATTTGCCATGACTATCGCCAATCTCGCCCCCACCTACATTCCCCCCGCGCATCTTGCCGATGCGGTAAAGAACGGCGGCTTCGGCGTGTTGAGCCCGGCAGGGCTGGTGTCTTTTATTGACGCGCCGCTTGCCGCCCTCAATTCCTTGAAGCCGGAGTGGGATGATTTGCCTCTCGATAATTTCCTCAAAGACGGCGGGCATTATCGCCGCCGGAGACATTCCTGCTTCATCGTCGAGCCGGCGCATGTCAGACAGGTGCCGCATCGCGCGCATTACCAGCCGCTGCAATACAACGCGCTGCATGGCGGGATGCTGCGCATG
>JBBIJL010000233.1:0-3154 GCA_037446005.1 Gallionellaceae bacterium
GGCCTGAGTGTGGATGAGGCGCACTACGCGCTGTACGGCCTGCATTTGGATTTGAGCTATTTCGACCATCCCCCCATGATCGGTTGGTTGCAGGCCGCTGCTTTGCAGTTCGGCACATCGAGTCTGGTGCTGCGCGTCTTGCCGATCATTTTGTTCGCTTGCACTGGCTGGGTGATGTATCGCGTGACGCTCACCCTGTTCCCGCATGAAACGCCCTGGTTGGGCTTCACCAGCGTCGTGCTGCTGCACTCGGGGGTGATGTTCCAGTTGATCGGTTTTGCCATGCTGCCGGACACCCCGTTGCTATTGCTCGGTTTGCTGGTGCTGTGGGTGTTGCACAGCATCGTGATTGCAGGGCGCGTACAGCATTGGTTGTGGTTGGGCTTGCTGTTGGGGCTGGCGGCGCTCTCGAAATACACCGCGATTACTTTGGTGTTGACGGTGGTGCTGGCGCTCACGCTGGGCCGGCACTGGCGGCAGTTGCGCAGCCCGTGGCCCTGGCTCGCGCTGCTCATCAGCGCCGCGCTGATCGTGCCCGTGTTGTATTGGAACTACCGCCACGACTGGATTTCGTTCGTGTACCAATTGCATCACGGCACAGGCAAGCCGGATTGGGAATGGAAACGCTTCCTGCTTGCGCAGGCGGCGCAGTTGCTGGTCTACGGCCCCGGGGTGTTTGTGTTCGGTTTGATCGCGCTGACCGCCGGGTTGCGCCAGTGGCAGGTGAGCGGTGTGTGGCTGTGTTTGTCGCTCGCCTTGCCGATATTGCTGCTGTTCGGCTGGGGGGCGGGTTTTGAAATGACCCTGCCGCATTGGACCGCACTCGCTTGGGCCGGACTGGCGCCGCTTACCGCGTACTGGCTGCATCGCCACTGGCAACTGCGCTGGGTGCGTATCGGTGCGCGCGCTGCCATGCTCTATGCCGTGCTGGTGATTGCGCTCGTCTTCGGCGAACTCATTTCACCTTGGCTACCCTTCAAAGACAATGGCAATCCCTTGCGCGACCTGTACGGATGGGAACAGGCCGCGCAGCGCGCCGAGCAACTGCGCCGGCAGATGGGCTCGACACAAGGGGAAAATGCGCCGTTGCTGTTCACCGACAATTGGACTTATGCCAGCCGCTTGGCATGGTATGCGCGCCCCGCTCCGGTGCAGGTGACAGACACGCGTTACGACCAGTTCGACCTGTGGTTCGGTTCGCCGCAAAACGGCGCGCGCGGCATTCTGGTGCTGTGGCCGGATCAGCAGGCTGCACCAGCCACGGGCGGTGCCGGGCAGTTTACCGCCTGTGAGCTGCGTGATAGTCTGCCCGTCCGCTCGCACGGGCATCTGATTTCCACCTTCTCTTTTTATGCCTGTCATGGATTTAAACACTAACGCTCCGCTTCCCGTTTCGCGCGCCGCCTTGTGGACATGGGGCGTGCCGCTGTTCGCCCTGTTCGGGATGGCGATTCTGCTGGCCACGGGAAGCAACGTGGCGCTGTTCGAATCGTTGAATCGTTTGATGGCGCAGGCCGGGGATACCTGGTGGAGCTATGTCACCGTACTGGGCGATACCGCGCTCGCGTTAATGTTTATCCTGCCCCTGCTGGGACGCCGCCCCGATTGGGCCTGGCAGTTTGTGCTGGCGGCGCTGTTTGCAACGCTTTGGTCGCACGGGATGAAAGCGCTGTTCTCGTCGCTGCGTCCGCCGGCGGTCTTGCACGAGGGGAGCTTCCACCTCATTGGGCCGATGTTCGAGCACAACTCGTTTCCTTCCGGGCATACCACCACGATATTCGTACTGGCGGGTTTGTTCTGTGTGCAGCGGCTGGATGCGCGTTTTAAATTTGCCCTGCTCGCGCTGGCTGTTCTCGTCGGCCTTTCGCGCATCGCCTGCGGCGTGCATTGGCCGCTGGATGTGCTGGGCGGCATGTTCGGCGGCTGGCTGTCGGCCGTTGCCGGCGTGGAGTTGGGGCGGCGCTGGCAGGCAGGCTTGAACGTCTGGTTTCAGCGCGTGCTGGCGGTGTTGTTTACGCTGCTGGCGCTGTGGGTCATGTTCCGTTACGACAACGGCTTTCCCGGTACGTGGGCGTTTCAATTCATCATCAGCGCGGGCTGCCTGATCTGGTCAATCAAAGGGCAATGCCGCTTGTTTAAACTCGGATAGCCTGGTTATTTACCCGGCGGAAATCGGAAATATGCAACTCGGATTAAAAATTGATGTGGATACCTACCGTGGCACACGCGAAGGCGTGCCGCGTTTGCTCGATGTGCTCAAGCGCAACGGCGCACAAGCCAGCTTTTTTTTCACGCTCGGCCCCGACCGCAGCGGGCGCGTCGTTAACCGTATTTTTCAGCGCGGATTTTTGGGCAAAGCCGCGCGCGTTTCGCTGCTGGAACATTACGGTCTCAAAACTATGCTGTACGGGACGCTGTTGCCCGCTCCCGACATCGGCCGCAACTGCGCGGAAATTTTGCGCGGCGTGCGCGACGAGGGCTTCGAGGTCGGCATTCATTGTTTTGAAAATGTGCGCTGGCAGGATCGTGCGGCGCATGCGGATGCAGCGTGGACGCCGCGCGAGATGCAGCTGGCCGTGGAGCGCTACACCGAAATATTCGGCGAGGCACCGAAAGCCCACGCGGCGGCCGGCTGGCAGACGAATCGCGATGCCTTGCGGCTGACGCAGCGCTTGGGCTTCGATTACGCCTCCGACACGCGCGGCACGCATCCCTTCATTCCGACATGGGATGCGGAAATCATTGCGTGCCCGCAGTTGCCCACCACGCTGCCCACTCTGGATGAGCTCATCGGGCGCGACGGCATCACACTGGAAAACGTGGCGCAACAACTGCTGAGTTTAACCGCCAGCCCCCGTGACGGCGGCCATGTGTTTACCTTGCGCGCCGAACTGGAAGGCGGGAAGTGGCTGCCCGTGTTCGAGCAACTCTTGTCAGGATGGAAGGCACAGGGATACGATTTAGTCTCGCTGCGGCAATTTTTGCAAAACGTCAAAGGCACTTTGCCCAGACATGCGGTTAGAATGAACGAAGTGGACGGGCGTACCGGAACGCTGGCAGTTCAGGACTAGGCGGCACTTAAATATTTTCGTGCAAGGTCGATAAGTCGCTGGGAGGCGCTATGCAACAAGAAACCAAAGGATTGGAGCATTGG
>JBBIJL010000234.1:0-3141 GCA_037446005.1 Gallionellaceae bacterium
CTCGATGTACGACTCGGGCAACTTGCAGGCAAAGGCTTCGATCACCAACTCAGCGGGCTGCACCGCAGGAAAATTTCGATCCCAGCGCCGCACCTCCACCCCGCGACAACGCTGCTCATCGTGTGCAGCATCCACCTCCGGGCACAGTTTGCCGAAGCTGCGCAAGTCATCCACCCACAGCAGCACTTGCATGCCATGCTCGTGCGCCAACTGCCGCGCCAAACGCCAGCTCACGCCGATGTCTCCGTAGTTATCCACCACGGCGCAAAAGATGTCACAGGTTTCAGTTTGGGAATTCACCACAGAAGTCATCGTTTCATTTTAGGTGTAATCGTCCGGCGCGTAGCAGCAACCCGACCAGCGTCACCACACAAAATGCCGCGCCCGCATAAAAGGTGAACGAGGCTCCGAGCTTATCCCACAGCAAACCCGCCACCACGCTGGCCACCAGCATCGCCAGCCCGCTCATCAAATTGAAAAATCCATATGCCGTGCCACGCAGATCGGCGGGCGCAGTGTCGGCCACCATGCGCGCCAGCAAGCCTTGCGTAATGCCCATGTGTATGCCCCACAGCGCGACGCCCAGCAGCACCGTCGTCCAATGATCGTCGGTCGCCAGCACCAGATCGGCGGCGACCAACACCACCAGTCCCAACGCCAGCAATTTGGCATGACTCATGCTATCGGAAAGTTTGCCGAAGGGATAAGCCGATGCCGCATAGATCACATTCATCGCCACCATCACCAGCGGCACCAAGGCGACGGGCACGCCGCCCTGCGCGGCGCGCAGCACGAGAAAGGCTTCGCTGAATCGCGCCAGCGTGAACACCGCGCCGATACCGACCACCCACCAATATGACGCGTCCAAACGTTGCAGATTCGCGCGGCTGACCGGATTGACGGGCTTGTGCGCTTCCGGCTTTTCCGGCTCACGCACACCGAACAGCAGCAGCGCCACCGCCAGCAACCCGGGAATCACCGCCACCCAAAACACTGCGCGAAAATCGTTCGCCCACAACAGCATCAGCCCGACCGCCAGCAGCGGCCCGAGGAATGCGCCCACCGTATCCAGCGACTGGCGCAAACCGAATGCCGCACCGCGAATCTCGGGCGGCGTGATGTCGGCCACCAGCGCATCGCGCGGCGCACCGCGCACGCCTTTGCCGATACGGTCAAGGAAGCGCGCCGTCAACACCATGCCCACGCCCGAAGCCAGCGCAAACACCGGTTTGGTGAACGCGCCCAAGGCATAGCCGAATACCGCCAGCCCTTTGCGCTTACCCAGATAATCGCTCAACGCGCCGGAGAACACCTTCACCAGCAAGGCCGTCGATTCCGCGATGCCTTCGATCACCCCCACCGTCAATGCGCTCGCGCCCAACACCGTCACCATGAACAGCGGCAGCAGGCTGTGAATCATCTCGGACGAAACATCCATCAATAGGCTGACGAAACCCAGCACCCAGACACCACGGGGGATTTGGCTCAAAGCGTCATTGGAAATTTTTTTCATTGTTCAATTTGTACCAAAATGTATGGAACCAAATTTTCGTAGGGTGCAATAAGCGTAGCGCATTGCCCCACTCATACGGCGCAATGCCCGTTGGTTATTGCGCCCTACGTTTTGGCATGAAAACTCGAAAGAAAAAATACGGCGCAACCAGCACCCACAGCAAGATCAACGGCCACAAACGCCCACCCGCCATATCGTAGTTCGCCAGCAGCGCCTCCCAGCTATGCCCGCCGACATAATGGAAAAACAAAAACTCAAATGCCACCGTCAGCGCCATCCAGAACACCCCGATGAACCAAGCCTCGCGCGCCGAAGCAGGCGGCCAGCGCCGCACATATTGGGAGATCACCACGGCGAACAGCGCGATGCCTATCACGCAGGAAATCTGATTCGCGAGCAATTCGGACACATGCTTGCCGTAAGTCAGCTCGCGCAAACCGCCATTGATGATAGCGACCAGCAACAGCACAAACCAAGCATACAAATAGCGCAGCTTCATCATGCCATTTTTGACGGCAGCTTGATCGTCTCGCCCGCCACCATAAACACGCCGTTGCCCCGATGATGCAGCGTGCGCGGATTTTTTTGCGCGGGGTCGATCCAAGCCTGGACCACTTCCAGCACAAAAAAATTGTACTTGTTCACCATCCGCGTATCGGCCACCCTGCATTCGAGATTGGCATAGCACTCGGCGATCAGCGGCGCAGCCACCTGCGCGGCAGGCAACGCCGTCAGTTTGAATTTCTTAAACTTGTCCACCTCGCTACCCGAACAATTACCGATACCCACCATCTGCTTCGCCAACTCCGCCGAGGGGATATTCAGCACGCACTCCTTGGTTTTGCGCAGCGCCTCAAAACTATCATTGCGCCCGCTAATCACGCAGCCCACCAACGGCGGCACGAACTCCATCATCGTGTGCCACGACTGGGTCATGATATTGGCACGGCCTTTGTACGAAGTGGCAACCAGCACGACCGGGCCGGGTTCCAGCAGTTGGTAAACGCGGGATAGGGGGAAAGATTTTTTTGCCATCGCAGCCATCCTTTCGCCAAGAAAGATTGAAGCTGTATTTATCGCCCTAGGAGCTCTTGCAGAATAAATGGATCAAGTTGGCTGTTTAACATTCCCCTAGTAACATCAGACGACTACGCTGCCGCGTAACGTCTTACATCCAACTCGACACCCCGCCCCGATGCCTGCTCCGCCTGTTCCAGCAAAGAGCGCGTCACTTCTTCATCGTGATAAATCTCGCCGCAGTTATCACAAATATCTGCGGGGACATTCTTGAAAAACAGGGTAGTTCCGTCCCGCTCCAAGGTGATGCTGGCGAAACCCTTGTGCGTACTGCCATGTTTACAAATTGGGCATTTCATAACTATCTCCTCGTCCTCATATCTTCGTGCCAGATTGCCGGATCAGGCTCGTAAACGGTGATGATTATCCGTTCATTTTCATCATTGTTGTCGGCATAGACAACATGCACGGCTTTTGTCCCCGCCATGCCAAGCAAAAGCGCGCTGGGATGCGGTGTGTCATTCGGGTAGCTCTCGATCACTTGACCGTTTGCCAAAGCCGACAATATTTCGACTTCGCTGATACGTCGCTCGTACATCCTTTTGATCGCA
>JBBIJL010000235.1:0-3117 GCA_037446005.1 Gallionellaceae bacterium
CCTATCCAACTTTCCCCCGCAAGCGGGAGAAAGAGCAAACGAATCGCTACGCGGGTTTCACTTTCAACGCATGGCGCGCAATCGCCGGTATTTAAGATAAGTCGTCGCGGCATTCATGCGTGCGACAGCAAAACCTACGCGACCATCCAGAAAGCCCAGCCACAGGCAATAAGTTCTGAAGAAGGCCCATGCGGCACGCACCGGTGCGTCGAGCGCGGTCGCGTTCTTGCCCCGGTTAAACATCTGTTGCGCGGCTGCCGCGGAATACTGATCGACCTTGCGCCGCACGTCGGCCGAGGTGCGGTAGCTGTAATGCAGCAAGGGGTGCGTCAACTTGGCCGACTTGCCCTGCAACAGCAAACTTTCATGCACCAGACTGTCAGAAAATTTTCCCTGCGTACGTTTGAACAGACGCAATACATAGTCGGGATACCAGCCGCAATGCCTGATGAAGTGCCCGCAAAATTGCGACAGGCGCGGACAATAAAAACCGTCCGCCAGCCCTTGGTTCATTACCCCGATCAACTCGGCTTTAAGCTCGGGCGTAACCCGCTCATCGGCGTCGATAGAAAACACCCAGTCGCCCGTGGCATAAGCTAACGCACGATTTTTTTGCGCCCCGAAACCCGGCCAGTCATGTTGGTAAACATGCGGAGTAAATTCGCGCGCGATGCCCGCCGTGCCATCCGAACTGCCCGAATCGACCACGATAATTTCATCGGCCCAAGACACGCTTTCCAAACAGGCGCGTATATTTTCCGCTTCGTTTTTGGTGATGAGAATGACGGAAAGGCGGGGCATCTCTAATGCGAATTCGGGGTGGGAATATATTCGGGCACCCAGTGTTGCAAGCGCTGACGCACCTCGGCATCCGGCCAAGTCCGATCCGCCGCATTCACCCACTCCAGCAACGCCGCGACCTCGGCAGCATCAATCGCTCGGGCTTGTGCGATACGCAATTTCGGGTGCGGGGTAGGCAATGTGTGCTCGTTATCGGCAAGCAGTTCCTCATACAGTTTTTCGCCGGGGCGCAAACCGCTGAATTCAATTTTGATGTCGTCCGCGCTGAAGCCGGAGAGGCGAATCAGGTCTTTGGCCAAGTCGACGATCTTCACTGGCTCGCCCATATCCAGCACAAATATTTCGCCACCCTTGCCCATACAGCCCGCCTGCATCACCAACTGTGCGGCTTCGGGGATGGACATGAAATAGCGCGTAATGTCGGGGTGGGTCACGGTGATCGGCCCGCCGTTCGCGATCTGCTCCCTGAATTTGGGAATCACGCTGCCATTGCTGCCCAGCACATTGCCGAAGCGCACGATGATGAAGCGCGTACCCGGAAATTGCAGAGTGCTTTTCTCGTTAGTCCTTTCTCCCGCTTGCGGGAGAAAGTTAGCGAGAGGGGCTTCTTGCGCCTGCTGCAACCGCTGGCACACCATTTCGGCCATGCGCTTGGTGGTGCCCATCACGTTGGTCGGGTTCACCGCCTTGTCGGTGGAGATCAGCACGAATTTTTCCACACCGTGTTTCTGCGCGCAGCTCGCCACACGCCAAGTACCGAACACATTGTTGCGCACCGCCTGCCACGCATTGCAGCATTCCATCAACGGCACATGCTTGTAGGCTGCGGCATGGAACACCACATTGGGGGTGTACTCGGAGAACACCTGTTCAAGACGTGCATCGTCGCGCACGTCGCCCACCAGATAGACGATGTCGAGCTGCGGAAATTTTTTATTCAGCTCCTGTTCGATGTTGTACAAGGCGAACTCGCTGGCCTCGTATAGCACTAATTTCTCCGGCGCAAAACGCGCGATCTGGCGGCACAACTCGGAACCGATGGAGCCGCCAGCGCCGGTTACCAGCGCGACTTTGGCAGTCAACTGTTCCCGCAAGCCAGCATCGTCCAGTTGCACCGGATCGCGTCCGAGCAAATCGTCCAGCTCCACCGCGCGCAATTGCGAGATCGCCACCTTGCCGCTCAGCAGGTCGTCAAATGACGGCACGGTAAGCACTTTGATGCCGTTGCGGTTGGCCAGTTCGATAACGCGCTTGCGTTCCTGATGCGTGGAAGAAGGCATAGCGACGATAACTTGCTCCACGTCGAGACGTTGCGCCCAATGCGGCAAACTGTCGAGCGTACCCAGCACTTTGATGCCGTTGATCGAACGCCCCTGTTTGCCCGCATCGTTATCCAGGAATCCGACCTGGTGCCACTCGCGGCTGCGCGACAATTCCCTGGACAAGCCCACACCGGCCTCGCCCGCCCCCAGCACCAGCACCGGGCTGCCTTGCAATTTGAGCGCGCCGAACAATCCCTGTTCTTTCCACAGACGGTAGAGCAGACGATCACCGCCCATCGCCAGCAACAGCAGGATCGGATCGAGGATCAGCACCGAACGCGGCACAACGGCATTGACGCGGAACATCCACAATACCAGCGGGATCAATGTGGCAGCCAGCAATACCGCCATGAAAATGCGGCGCAAGTCGGCCACGCTGGCGTAGCGCCAGATGCCGCGATACAGCCCCATGTACCAGAAAATCAGCGATTGCAGCGGCGCGATCCAGAACAATGTGCGCCACATTTCGCTTTGGTAATTCTCCGGCAGGTCGAAATTAAAGCGCAGCAAATAAGCGACCAGCCATGCCAGCGCCGCCACCAGCAAATCGTGCAGTATGGCCAGTACGGTATAACGATGATAGTTAAACATACTATCTCCGCCCCGATCTTTTCCACGCGATATCGACTGCCATCATCAGCAACGCATAGATAACGCCCCAAACAAGAAACGTAAGCGCGGGGAAAGCTTCGCGTACAGACACCAGCGCCGACACACCCGCCGCCAGCATCAGCGCATATTCGAGCAGCGCTACATTGCGATGCCCCCAACCCATTTGTATCAGGCGCTGATAGTAGTGCTCGCGATGCGCCTCGGTAATTTTTACGCCGCGCAAAGTGCGCTTCGCCAGCGTGACGCTGGCATCGACGATGAACGGGGAAAACACCAGCAGCGGGAACCATACCGCCCAGTAGCCCTGTTGCCAACCCCACAGCCCCATACCCGCCGCCAGAAAACCCAGCGGAATGGAGCCCGCATCGCCCATGAATACCTT
>JBBIJL010000236.1:0-3081 GCA_037446005.1 Gallionellaceae bacterium
CGGCATCGCGCGGCTGGGCGCGGCGCACACCTCCATTTTCATGAACCTCATCCCGGTATTTGCCATGCTGCTCGGTGTGCTGATCGAAGATATGCCAACAGCGCCGCAACTCGCGGGGGGCTTGCTGGTGCTGGGCGGGGTGACGATTTCGATGTTGCCGTCGCGGCGTGCAGCCACGGTTTGAGTGGTTGGGGAGCGTAGGCTTGAAATCACTTGACCCTCACGTAACGTCATGCCCCAGACTGGCTGCACGTATGAAGAAAGGAGTATCCGATGTTGCTTAAAGTAGGGGAGTTGGCCAAACGTTGCGGACTGACCGTGCGCACGCTGCACCACTACGATGCCACCGGGCTGCTCGCGCCTTCTGCGCGCTCCGACAGCGGCTACCGGCTATACAACCGCAACGACATCGCCCGTCTGCACCAGATACAGGCATTGCGTCGTTTCGGCTTGTCGCTGGCCAACATCGGGGCGGTGTTGGCAAACCCCGGCTCTCATCTCGCGGCGATTGTGGATAGCCAGATTCAAATGCTGGATAGTCAAATCGCACAAAGCACCGCACTGCGCGATCGTCTGTGTCAGTTGCAAAGCCAGTTGCGAAGAGGAGAGGAGCCGGAACTTGCCGATTGGCTAACGACTCTGGAGATGATGACCATGTACGACAAATATTTCACGAAGGAAGAACAGCGGCGGCTGCCGTTTTTCAAGGAAGCGGAAAACTCTACCGCCGACGAATGGGCGGCGCTGGTACAGGCGGTGCAAGAAGCGATGGAAATGAAGATTCCGCCGCAGAGTCCCGGCGCGCAAAAATTGGCGAAGCGCTGGATGGCAATGGTGGTGCGCGACACGCACGGCGATCCGCGCTTGCTCGTCAAGCTGAATGCGATGCACCTCAATGAGCCAGCTGTGCAGACGCAGACAGGCGTTACGCCCGAAGTGATGCGTTTTATTCAGGAAGCTTTTGCCGAGACGAAATTCGCAATTTATGAAAAATATCTGTCGCCAGATGAATTCCGTTTCTTGCGCGAAAATTATCTCAAGCGCACCCACGAGTTTCCTGAGTTGATCGCCGCGATACGCCAGCATATGGAAGACGGCGTTGCGCCGGATGATCCGCAAATGCGGCCGCTTGCCTTGCATTGGCTGGAGCTGTTCCGCTCTTACGCGGGCGACAATCCCGAGACACACGCCAAAATACGCCAGGCGAATGCGAAGGAGCCGGAGCTATTGCAGGGCTCTTTGGTAGACCCGCGCTTGCTCGGGTATGTCATTGAGGCGATGGCGTACATGAAACCGCACTAGCATAAAGTGTGGGAAGATTCGCCTCGAAGTGACCAACTCCAACAGGAGCGATAACATGCCATACGTAAACATTCAAATTACCAGAGGCGCCACCAGAGAGCAGAAGGCGCAACTGGTTAAAGAAGTCACCGACTCGCTCGGGCGCATACTCGGCAAGAAGCCGGAGCATACGCATATCGTTATTCAGGAAATCAATGAAGAGGATTGGGGATATTCCGGGCTGCTGACGGACGAGTGGAAAAGGCTGAATGTCCAAAAATAAGACGAGCCCTTGCTTGCAAGCGATTGATAATTTAATGAGGTACTCATGCGCCCAACAGTAGCTGTTTTGGGAATACTCAGATTTCCTCCCGAGCGGATGCCGGATGTCCGTCCGCATTTGCGCCAATTGGTTGAAACTACATACAAGACCGATGGATGTATCGCCTATGATGTGGCGGAAGATCCTTTCGATCTTGGCCTCATTCGCTTTTCGGAATTGTGGCCCGATCACGAAAGTCTCGCGCGGCATCTGCAAGCGCCACATATCGAGCCGTGGAGAGCTGCTGCGCGTAGTTGCGGCCTGCTTGAGCGGAAATTTACGGCCTACGACATTACCGGTTCACGAGAAGTCTGAGTGGCAGATAGCTGGTAATGCCCGAAGTTCGATCGTTATGGCTGCGCTTTAAACTGCCTGCGGTACTGCGCTGGCGATAATCCCGTCGCGCGATTGAACAAGCGCTGGAATGATGATGCCCACCTTCTCCGTGATTGTCTCGAAATCCGCGTTCGACACTTCCAGCAACTCCTTCACCCGCTCGATTTTCAATGCCTGCAAATAGGCGAGCGGAGCCATGCTGGTCACGTCGGTGAAACACCGCATCAAATGCGGCAGCATGCGCGCCGATTGCGCATGACTAGTTTTATGCCCGCAGGCAACAATCTGCGGCATAATCCAAGCGTCTAGCCCGGACTCCACCAGGTTTATCCAATGGCGCGGAATCAGGCAAAATCTTGCTGCACCCGCACAACCCGTATTGATACAGACCTTGCTCTGATGAAGACACCAAAAAGAATTGCCCCCCTCGTCGAAGACGGACTCGTTGACGATGTGCTGCGCCAGCTCAAGAGCGGCAAAGAAGCCACCGTCTATGTCGTGCAGTGCGGCGACGAAATCCGTTGCGCCAAGATTTACAAAGAAGCCAACCAGCGCGGCTTCCATCAAGCCGTCCATTACACCGAAGGCCGCAAAGTAAAAAACAGCCGTCAGGCGCGCGCGATGGAAAAAGGTTCGCGCTATGGCCGCCAGGAACAGGAAGCCGCCTGGCAACATGCCGAAGTCGATGCACTGTATAAACTCGCCGCCGCAGGCGTGCGCGATGGAAAAAGGTTCGCGCTATGGCCGCCAGGAACAGGAAGCCGCCTGGCAACATGCCGAAGTCGATGCACTGTATAAACTCGCCGCCGCAGGCGTGCGCGTGCCACACCCGTTCGGGTTCTACGAGGGCGTGCTGCTCATGGAGCTGGTCGCCGACGAAGAAGGGCAACCCGCCCCAAGGCTCAACGACCTCGAACTCACGCCGGAACAGGCGCGCGAATTTCACGCCTTCCTGATCCGCCAAGTGGTGCTGATGTTGTGCGCGGGGATTGTCCACGGCGACTTGTCCGAATTCAACGTGCTGGTCGATAGCCGCGGCCCGGTCATCATCGACCTGCCGCAAGCGGTGGATGCCGCCGCCAATAACAATGCCAGCCGCATGCTGGAACGCGATGTTGATAATCTGGCCGCGTACTTCGGCC
>JBBIJL010000237.1:0-3060 GCA_037446005.1 Gallionellaceae bacterium
GAGAGCAGCAGTTGCTTGTTCTGCACCTGTTCCGGCGACAGGCTCTTCTTGTTGGCTTTGACTTTCGGGTTGCTCAGTTCGTCGATTTCTTCCAGCACCTTGCGGGTCGAAACGCCGTGCGGCAATTCGTAAACCACGATCTGCCACTGGCCGCGCGCGAGTTCTTCCACTGTCCAGCGGGCGCGCATTTTGATCGAGCCGCGTCCGCTCAAATACCCTTCGCGCAGGTCGCGCGGCGCAGAAATAATCTGCCCCCCGGCTGGGAAATCCGGGCCTTGCACACAGGCGAGCAGGGCATCGTCGGCGAGGTTCGGATCACGCACTAACTGCACCGCCGCAGAGGCGACTTCGCGCAGGTTGTGGGACGGAATTTCGGTCGCCATACCCACGGCAATACCGGATGCGCCGTTGAGCAGCACCATCGGCAAACGTGCAGGCAGCATCGCGGGTTCTTGGAATGCACCGTCGTAGTTGGGCACAAAATCCACCGTGCCCATATCCAGTTCGGACAACAGCAGATCGGCCAGCGGCGTGAGGCGCGCTTCGGTGTAGCGCATCGCGGCGGCATTGTCGCCATCGCGTGTGCCGAAGTTACCCTGACCATCCACCAGCGGGTAGCGCATCGAAAAATCCTGTGCCAGCCGCACCATCGCCTCATACGCGGAAGAGTCGCCGTGCGGGTGGTATTTACCCAGTACATCGCCGACCACGCGCGCCGATTTAACGTGCTTGTTGCCGTGGCTCAAGCCCATCTGGCGCATGGCATAAAGAATGCGGCGCTGCACCGGCTTTTGCCCGTCGCACACATCCGGCAGCGCGCGGCCTTTCACCACCGAGATGGCGTATTCCAGATAAGCACGTTCAGCATACAGCGAAATCGGCACATCGTCGCCGTCGGGCAGGGGGGCGAGCGGGGCGAATTGTTTCGCGCCGCCGGAACCGCCAACGGGGCTTGCTTCCAGTTCGGGTGTTTCAACTTCGACTAGCTTGGTTTCGTCTTCGGGGAAGAGGGTAGGTTGGTCGTCCGGGATGTGATTGTTGCTCATCAGATATCTCCCTCAACTTCATTGCCGTGATATTCCAGCCATGCGCGGCGTGTCGAGGCTTCGTGTTTGCCCATCAGCATGTTGAACATGTCCATATTTTCTTTGTGTGATAGCGCAGCGGCGTTGACGCGCAGGGCGCGGCGCGTGTCTGGATTGAGCGTGGTGTCCCACAGTTGTTCGGCGTTCATTTCGCCTAGGCCTTTAAAGCGAGAAATCGACCAACTGCCTTCGCGCACTTTTTCCTGGCGCAAACGGTCTTCGATGCCGAGCAGCTCGCCTTCGTTAAGCGCGTAGAGTTTGCGGATCGGTTTTTTGCCTTGCGCGGGAACGTCCACGCGGAACAGCGGCGGCTGTGCCAGATAGATTTTTCCGGCGAGCACCACTTGGTAGAAGTGGCGGAAGAACAAAGTCAGCAGCAGGGTAGAGATGTGCGCGCCGTCGACGTCGGCGTCGGCCATGATGTAAATGCCGTTGTAGCGCATGCCCGATAAGTCCACTGCCTCGTCCGGCGCATGCGGATCGACACCGATGGCGACCGCGATGTCGTGGATTTCGTTGTTGGCGAACAGGCGGTCTTTTTCCACCTCGAAGGTATTGAGCACCTTGCCGCGCAAGGGCAGCACAGCTTGGAATTCTTTGTTGCGCCCCTGCTTGGCGGAACCTCCGGCGGAGTCGCCCTCGACCAAGAACAGTTCGGTGCGGGTCGGGTCGCTGGAGCTGCAATCGGTCAGCTTGCCCGGCAACACGGCGACCGAGGAGCCTTTTTTCTTTTCTACTTTTTGCGCCGAACGCATGCGGCTTTGCGCCTGCTGGATGGCGAGTTCGGTGATGCGTTTGCCGAAGTCGATATGTTCGTTCAGCCACAAGTCGAGCGGGTCTTTGACCATCAGCGAGACCAGCCGCAGCGCATCGCGCGACACCAGTTTATCTTTGGTCTGCCCTTGAAATTGCGGATCGAGCACTTTGGCGGAGAGCACAAAGCTGGCGCGCGAGAACACATCCTCCGGCACCAGCTTCACGCCCTTGGGCAGCAGGCCGTGCAACTCGGCAAAACTTTTCACCGCATTGAACACGCCGTCGCGCAGGCCGGAATCATGCGTGCCGCCCGACCAAGTCGGAATCAGGTTGACGTAAGACTCGCGCACGATAGCGCCTTCAGGACACCACACCACAGCCCAAGCCGCGCCTTCGCCTTCGGCATAACCGCTGTCGCCGCCTTTGGGGATGAATTTTTCCATGGCGAAAATCGGCACGGCCATTTCCTGCTCGGCCATCGCTTCGTTCAGGTAACCGCGCAAGCCGTCGGGGTAAGACCAAGCCTTGGTTTCGCCGGTCTTTTCGATCAGCAAACTGACATTTACGCCGGGCAGCAATACCGCCTTGGAGCGCAATGAGCGTTCCAGTTGCGGCAGGATGACGTTGGGGACATCAAAGTATTTCGGATCAGGCCAGGCGCGCACCAGCGTGCCGCTGCGTTTTTTCGGGCAATCGCCGACACGTGCCACGGGAGCCGCCGCCACGCCGTTGATGAAGCGGATAAAGTGTTCGCCGCCATCGCGGAATACCGTCACTTCGACTTTGGTGGACAGGGCATTGGTCACCGCCACGCCGACACCGTGCAAGCCTCCGGCAAACTTATATGCACCGCCGGCATCCTTGTCGAATTTGCCGCCGGAGTGCAGCACTGTGAACGCCACTTCGACCACCGATACACCTTCTTCGGGATGCACGCCGACCGGAATGCCGCGCCCGTCATCCTGTACTGACACCGAGCCGTCGGCATGCGCGATGACCGCAATGTTCTTGGCGTAAGTTGCCAGCGCTTCGTCGCAGGCGTTGTCCACGACTTCGGCAATCAGGTGGTTGGGGGATTCGAGATTGGTGTACATCCCCGGGCGCTGGCGCACCGGTTCAAGACCGCGCAGAACTTTAAAACTGGATTCGTCGTATTTGTTATTTGCCATATTTGGGATTCGTTTTTGGTACAACACAATTCGGATATTGACACCCGAAC
>JBBIJL010000238.1:0-3022 GCA_037446005.1 Gallionellaceae bacterium
AGTGGTTTCCGGCCCCGCCGTGCCCGAAGGCGATTTCAGGAACTGGGATGCGCACAACCGCCTCGAAGACAACCACAGCAAAAACGCGCGCATGGTGGACAAGCCCATCGCCGGTTTGCTGGCCGACCTGAAAGAGCGCGGCCTGCTGGATACGACACTGGTGGTGTGGGCATCGGAATTTGGACGCACACCGTGGGGCGAAAGCGGCGACGGACGCGACCACAACCCGTGGGGCTACACACAATGGATCGCGGGCGGCGGCGTCAAGGCCGGCACGACCTTCGGCGCGACCGACGAAATCGGCGTGCAATCGGTGGGCAAGACCGTGGACACCTACGACTTGCACGCCACCGTGTTGCAACTGATGGGGCTGGATCACCTGAAAACCACCTTCCTGCACGACGGCCGTTCGGAACGTCCGACGGTGGTGTATGGCGAGGTGATTAAGGATTTGCTGGCGTAACTTGTCCGTCATTCCGGCGCATAACCAGCGACTTGCCAGCTTGCTGGCTTAGTCGAATGGCTAGTAGTTTCATCAGGCCGGAATCCAGCGGTTTTATCTAAACATGCCTTAGGGTTTGTCCTTGCTACGCAAGGTGATTTATACCTAACTGGATTCCGGCCTGCGCCGGAATGACGGTGCTTATGGAAATAACCTGTATGCGTAAATTAAAACTATTCCTCTATCTAAGTTTATTCGCCCTGACCGGCAGCGTAATCGCCGCCCAAAGCACGGTGGACGAAGACTTCATGCAAATCATGGAAGACCGGCAGAAAAGCCTGAGCTCAAACCTGTCGCTGCAAAATGCCACGGCCGCCACCGAAGACGTCAAAGAACTGAAAGACATGTTCGGTGAAGTCGAGGATTTTTACGTGCACAAAGGCAACGCCAACGATGCCGTGAACTGGTCGAAAGAAAGTAAAGACCTCGCCGCCGCCATCGAAAAATATGTCGCGGCCAAAGACTTCGACACTGCCGCGCAAACCTCGGCGGCACTGGCGAAGACTTGCAAGACCTGCCACCGCGTTTACAAAAAAGACGCTTGATACCCGCAAAGGATTTCGCATGAACCGTTTATTACTGGGCGGCTTATTGGCAGCCCTCTCTCATTCCGCGCTGGCCGCTTTGCCGGAAGGTGCGACCGCCCCCGACTTCAAAGCGCAAGCCTCGCTGGCGGGCAAAGCATTCAATTACTCGCTGCAAGACGCGCTGAAAAAAGGTGCTGTCGTGGTCTATTTTTATCCCTCGGCCTACACCGGCGGATGCAATATTCAGGCGCACGACTTCGCCGTGAATCGCGACAAATTTGCGGCGGCGGGAGCTTCCGTGATCGGAGTGTCGCTGGATAGCATCGCCCGCCTCAACGATTTTTCGGCTGACCCGAATTACTGCGCGGGCAAGGTCGCCGTGGCTTCCGATGTGGACGGCAAGATCGCCAGGGCGTTTGAGCTGACCGTGCGCGAAGCCGCCGCCGGAAAGAAAGACACTCGCGACATCGAGATCACGCACGGCTTTGCCGAGCGCACCACTTTCGTCATCACGCCCGATGGAAAAATCGCGGCGACGCTGACCAGCCTCACCCCATCGGCCAACGTGGCCAAAGCGCTTGAGGTCGTGCAGAAACTCGCGGATGCCAACGTTAACGAGAAATGGTGAACTCGCTAGGTAAGTTTGCTCCCCAAAAAAATCGTAGGGTGGGCACGTTTTTCGTGCCCACGCGGTGCGAGATTGCTGCGACAAGGTGGGTACGAAGCGTCCTATTTGTTACCTGCGTGATTCTCGCGCCACCCGCCACGGCAAACGATGAGGACATAAGCGACAGCACCGCTGCCATCGGGCAGCGTATCGGCAGCGGCAACGCCGCCCTTGGCAAACAAAAAATCCAGTCGGAAAACTGCCGGGAATGCCACGGCCTGTACGGCATCGGGCTCGCCCCTTCCGCGCCGAAACTGTCCGGACAATATGCCGACTACCTCGTCAAGCAACTCAAAAATTTCCAGTCCGGCGAGCGCAAGCATACGGTGATGAACTCGATGGCGGACGGGCTGACGGACGACGATGTGGAAGACATCGCCGCCTACTTCGCCAGCAACAAAACCATGCAGGGCGACGGCCTGGGTGTGACGCAGGTTGCCATGAATCTGTTTTTCAAAGGCGACATGGCGCGCAATATCGCGCCATGCAAAAGTTGCCACGGCGAAACCGGCAAAGGGAAATATTCCGCCACCGGCAGCTACCCGGTGATCGGTGGCCAGCACATGATTTATTTGCGCGAACAACTGCGCAACTGGCGCAAAGGCGAACGCTGCAACAGCCCCGGCGGCGTGATGAACGTCATCGCCAAATCGTTGAGCGATGCCGAGATCGAGGCGCTGGCGGATTTCATTTCCGGTTTGTAGAGAATCCGGGTTCAGCGGCCTGCTGAATTCGCAGCAGATTGCCATTTGCGCTGCCCGAAAATCAGCAGTGCTTCCCCGCCGCTCCCGCACATCCCCATTCCTTGCGGTCATCGAGTTGCTGGCATCGTAATTGCAAACAGAGCGCCATCTGGAATTTATCTGTTATCGAGGATGCACAAATGAAACGTTTGCTATTTGAAATCCACCGCTGGGTCGGTATCGCGCTGGCGCTGTTTATGTTGCTGTGGTTTTTTTCCGGGCTGGTGATTATTTATGCCGAGCCTTCCACGCCGACGCGCGCACAGCAGCTCGCGCATGCCGAGCCGTTATCGCCCGAATCGTCCTGGCTCAGTGCGGGCGAGGCGTGGGAGCACAGCGCGGCGCAGCGCAAAGAGCCGACCAACATCGTCGAAGCGCGTTTGCTGAACGAGGCGGGTGCGCCGGTATGGTTGATCGAAGACAGCAAAGGCCAGCGCTACGCCGTGTCGGCAAACGATGGCTCGTTGCAGCAAACCTCGCCGGAGCAGGCGCAAAAAATTGCCGCCAACTGGGTGAACCATAGCACCGCCGATACCGACAGCCGCGCGGTTAATATCACGTTCATCGAGACGGTCGAGAAGCC
>JBBIJL010000239.1:0-3008 GCA_037446005.1 Gallionellaceae bacterium
TCATTTCTTCGGCATCCTGTTGTCCGACATACTCGATGCGATCCACATTGTTCGGACTGTAGATTTTCGGCAGATACGCTTCCGACCATTTGCGTATGCCGGGGATTTGCGCGCCTTCTTCCGGTTGCGCGCCGACAACCTGAATGGCCGGATTCTTTTCTTTGAAAAACCGCGAACAGCCCATGATGGTGCCGGTGGTGCCCATGCTACTCACGAAGTGCGTGATCTTGCCCTGCGTGTCGCGCCAAATCTCCGGCGCGGTGCCTTCGTAATGCGCGAGCGGATTATCGGGATTGGCGAACTGGTCGAGGATGATGCCGCGCCCCGCGTCGCGCAGCTTCTCCGCTGTATCGCGCGCCAGCTCCATGCTGCCTTCTTTCGGCGTGAGTATCAGCTCCGCGCCGAACGCGCGCATGGTCTGGCGGCGCTCCACGCTCTGGTTTTCCGGCATCACCAGGATCATCTTGTAGCCGCGCATCGCCGCCGCCATCGCCAGCGCGATACCGGTGTTGCCGCTGGTCGCCTCGATGAGCGTGTCGCCCGGCTTGATGTCGCCGCGCGCTTCGGCACGGGTAATCATGGAAAGCGCCGGACGGTCTTTCACCGAGCCGGCGGGATTATTTCCTTCCAGCTTGGCGAGGATGACATTGGAAGTATCGCCGGGGATGCGTTTCAGTTTGACCAGCGGCGTGTTGCCGACAAAGTCGTCAAGGGTCTTAAACATGCGTTTCTGCACCTGTCAGGAACAATCGTTTTGCTCTGCAACTTCAGCCACAGCCGCCTTGTTTTCGCGCGCGGCTTCCCATAACTTCTCCACGTATATTCCCAGCAGCATGGCGGGCAGGAAAGCCCACAATTCCCAACTGGGTGCAGCGAGCAACGTCACGGCTGGGCCGGGACAATAGCCGCCGATTCCCCAGCCCGCGCCGAATATCACGGCACCCAGCACCAGTGCGCGGTCAATATGGGTTTCGCTGGAAAAATAGTAGCGGCTATCCAGCAGCGGTTGCTTGCGGCGCAGGATGAAGTGGAAAGAAACGGCGGTCACGCCGACGGCACCGCCCAGCACGAACAGCAGACTGGGATCCCATTGCCCCGCCACATCCAGAAAACCGAGCACCTTTTCCGGCTGGGTCATGCCGGAAAGCGCAAGGCCGAAGCCGAATATCAATCCGGTCAGCAGGCCGACAAAACTTTTAGCCATTGCTGCCTCCCAGACCGAAAACATGACGCACAAGGGTCGTGGTGATGATCGCCACGCTCAAAAATATGAGCGTCGCCACGAGGGAACGCACCGATAATCTGCCGAGCCCGCAAACGCCGTGCCCGCTGGTGCAGCCTTTACCCAGCGACGTGCCGAAGCCGACCAGCAAGCCGGAGAGTATCAATAACCATGCCGGAAAATGATCGCGCCCGGCTGGGGCTGCGGCGAAGCCCGAGTAATACAGCTTTGCGCCGACCACCAAACCGATCAGGAACAGCACGCGCCACATCAACTCATCCGACTTTTTGATAGCGAACAAGACGCGGCCGATGATGCCACTAATCCCCGCCACGTGACCGGTCAGCCACAACAGTAGCGCGGCCGCCACACCGATCAGCACGCCGCCAGACAGCGACTGAACCATTGCATAGCTATTCATTTTTTCCCCAAATAAAATCACGAATATGAAGATGCCACCCCACGAACGGGTGGCATCGCTGTGATTATAGCCGAGGCATCGGATCGAAACTTGACTTGCTGGGAGAGAGAAGGATTGGCTGGCTAAAATCAGGTATCGGAAACCATGCCGCGCTCCGGTTCGGAACGGATGCTGCAAAAGCGCAGTAAATCCCCCAATTCACTTGCCGCAGCCGAAACGGAAATAAATCTGCCCAGCAAGCGGGCTTCATCATCGTAAAGCCCTCTGCCGGTCGAGGGGTCAACAGTCAGGAATATTTTGATCATGTTCGTCTCCCGGATAACTGGGTTGCCGACATTCACTGCGAGTCCGCGAAAGGCTCGCGTGCGTTTACCTACTTGAAATCAGTCAACGAAACCTACGCGGCGACGGCTTCTGCCAAATGCTTTTTGGCGGAAGCCTTTGCCAGCAGCCCGTCCTTTTTATAATCGCCCAGCATATTGAGCAGCAAGCGCTCGTCAAAGCGGAAGCAGCATAACAACATGTTGGAAGCGGACATTTTAAGCAGTTGCGCTGGCGACAATCCCGCCACCAGCTCGGCCAGCTCTTCGCTCACTCCGAAATCTTTCGTGGCGGCCTGCTTGTCGCCCCGGATCATCTGCTGCGCAATCAGCATAAACGCCAGATTGGTCTCTTTGATTTCTTCATGCACTTGGTTCGCGTTCATCATTTCTCTCCCCGGCTGGTAGTTTGATTTCTCATTCGACGGTTGCATTCTGCACACAAACTTGTGCGGGGAAAATCGGAGTATGTCTAATTTTTGTGTAGGGAAAGTCATTACAACGGGGGAATGCAAGGCAAGCCATTATCACCACTTTCCGCCGTCGCCTACGCATGAATAAAGCCGGATTTCCGTAGCTATTCGCCTGTCCGGTTTTTTTATCCGCGCGAACTCCGGTGCCTGCCGCATCATGAATCCGGCAGGCTACTTTGCATAGCTGCTCCCCGGTACCGGGGACATTGTCCGTATACAGTCGCTTCAATTAACCTCAAAGACAGGCTAGAATCGCGTCCTCTACGGCACTCAAAATTTTTTAAGGAATATCCAACATGTCCATGTCTGACCGCGACGGCTTTATCTGGCACGACGGCAAGCTCGTCCCCTGGCGCGAAGCCACCACCCACGTGCTCACCCATACCTTGCATTACGGCATGGGCGTATTCGAGGGGGTGCGGGCATATAAGACCACGCAGGGCACAGCCATCTTCCGCCTGAAGGAGCATACCGACCGCCTGTTCAACTCGGCTTACATCTTCAAAATGAAGATGCCGTTCGACAAGGAAACACTGATGGAAGCGCAGCGCGAAGTGGTGCGCGCCAACAAG
>JBBIJL010000240.1:0-3006 GCA_037446005.1 Gallionellaceae bacterium
GACGGCGTGTATACCGCCGATCCGAAGAAAGACCCGACCGCGACCCGCTATCAAAAAGTCAGCTTTGATGAGGCGATAGGCAAGGATTTGAAAGTAATGGATGCGACTGCGCTGACTTTGTGTCGCGACCAGAAGTTGCCCATTATCGTGTTTAGCATCTTCAAGGCGGGCGCTTTGAAGCGTGTGGTGATGGGACAAGACGAAGGCACGTTGGTGCATTGCGATTGATGAGGGGTTAGAGATGATTGCTGACATCAAGAAAAACGTAGAACAAAAAATGACTAAGTCGCTGGAGGCGCTCAAGGCGGATTTCGGCAAAGTGCGCACCGGGCGCGCGCATACTGGCATTCTGGATCATGTGATGGTGGACTACTACGGTAGCCCGACCGCAGTGAACCAAGTGGCGAACGTGACGCTGTCCGACGCGCGCACCATCGGCGTGCAGCCGTATGAAAAAAATATGATCGGCCCCATCGAAAAGGCGATCCGCGATTCCGACCTCGGTTTGAACCCTTCGACCAATGGTGACATTATCCGCGTACCGATGCCGATGCTGACCGAAGAGCGTCGCCGCGATTTGATCAAGGTGGTGCGTAACGAGGCGGAAAATGCCAAAGTGGCGGTGCGCAACATCCGCCGCGATGCCAACGAGCATCTTAAGAAATTGCTTAAAGACAAAGAAGTCGGCGAAGATGAAGAACGCCGCGCGCAGGATGATGTCCAGAAGTTTACCGACCGCTTTGTTGCCGAAATCGACAAAGCGCTGCAAGCCAAAGAAACCGACCTGATGGCGGTCTGATTAGGCGCTAGGATTTGGGATTGAGGATTGAGAATAAAAACCTTCGCGGCTCCCCTCAATCCCAACTCCTCAGTCCTCAATCCTAACTCTAGGGATTTGTAATGGCGCTATTCAAAAGTTCCACCCGTACCATCCCGACATCCGCAGATGTGCCGCGCCATATCGCCATGATTATGGACGGCAACGGGCGCTGGGCGAAAAAACGCCTGCTTCCCCGTGTCGCCGGCCATCAGCGCGGCGTTGAGACCGTGCGCGAAATGGTCAAGGCATGCCGGAAACTGGGTGTGGAGTACCTGACCCTGTTCGCTTTCAGCAGCGAGAATTGGCGCCGTCCCGACGACGAGGTTTCCTTTTTGATGCAGTTGTTCGTCAAGATGCTGGAGCGCGAGGTCAGCAGTCTGCATAAAAATAATGTGCGCCTGAAAATCATCGGCGATCTGTCGCGCTTTGATGAGCAACTCAGAAAATATATTGCGGATGCCGAGCAATTGACCTCCCAAAATGACGGCCTCACCCTGACCATCGCGGCCAACTACGGCGGGCGCTGGGACATCATGCAAGCCATGCAAGGCTTATGGAAAGCTCATCCGGAGATGGGCGGCAACTTCAGCGAAGAAGATCTGGAGCCTCACTTGTCCATGCACTATGCGCCCGAACCGGATTTGTTTATCCGTACCGGCGGCGAGCAGCGCATCAGCAACTTTTTGCTTTGGCAATTGGCTTATACCGAGTTGTATTTTACCGAGACGCTGTGGCCGGCATTCGACCGTGAAGCGTTGGAAGCCGCTATCAAGTCATATCAAAAACGCGAACGGCGCTTCGGTCGCACCAGCGAACAACTGACGGAAAGCAAACCCGATGCTTAAGCAGCGCGTCATCACCGCGATTATCCTGTTTGTTTTGTTGCTGGCGGCAGTGTTTTCCTTGCCGGCGCTGGGCTGGTCCGCGTTGGTATCGCTGATGATCTGGCAGGGAGCGGTGGAGTGGGCGCGGCTGTCCAAGATGGAAGGGCGGATGGCGACGCTTTACTGCGTAGCCACGCTGCTGGTGATGGTCGCGATGTTGTGGCTCGATGCCGGGCTTGCCGCCGAGCGCGTATTGTTGCCGCATTTATTCTGGTATTTCGCCGCAGTCGTGCTGTGGGTGCTGGTCGTTCCGGCCTGGATGATCGCGGGCTGGAAGCCGCAAAACCGCGGACTCATGGGGCTGGTGGGCTGGGTAGTATTGTTGCCGACCGGCTTGGCGATGATCGACTTGCGCAACGTCAGTCCGTGGTTGCTGCTGGGCGCCATGTCGGTTGTCTGGGTGGCGGATACAGCGGCCTATTTCTCCGGCAAAAAATTCGGCAAAAACAAATTGGCGCCAGCCATCAGTCCCGGCAAAACTTGGGAAGGTGTATTCGGCGCCTTGATCGTTGTTTCGATCTATGTATTGGTAGTGGGCTGGAGCACGGGCCTGTTCAAAAGCTATCCGGTTTTTCCCGGCATCATCATCGCCTCCTGGTGGTGGGTTGGCTTGGCGGTGATCGGCGATCTGTTCGAGTCGGCGGTCAAGCGTCAGGCTGGCGTTAAAGACAGCGGGGCTTTGCTGCCCGGCCACGGCGGCTTGTTGGATCGTATTGATGCGCTGACCTCGACCCTGCCGTTTGCCGCCATCGCACTGGCATTTCAGCAATTATCCTGAACTGAAAAGCAGACATGAATAAACCGCAACTCATCACCGTATTGGGTTCCACGGGCAGTATCGGCAAGAGCACGCTGGATGTCGTTGCGCGCCATCCCGAGCGCTATCAGGTTTACGCGCTAACCGCCTATCAGCAAGACAACTTGCTGTTCGAGCAATGCCTGCGTTTCAAGCCGCGCTTTGCGGTGATGCTGGATGAGCAAGCAAGCAAGCGTCTCGTTGAACGTATCGCGAGTGCAGGGTTAAAAACCGAGGTGTTGTGCGGCGTTCCTGCATTGGAGCAGGTGTCGGCAGCACCCGAAGTGGATGCGGTGATGGCCGCGATTGTCGGCGCGGCGGGTTTGCGCCCGACTTTGGCGGCGGCGCGTGCGGGCAAACGCATCCTGCTGGCGAACAAGGAAACGCTGGTGATGGCGGGGCGCATTTTCATGGATGCGGTCAAACAGAGCGGCTCGCCGCTGCTGCCAATCGACAGCGAGCACAACGCGATTTTTCAAGCCTTGCCGCATCAATATTCGGGCGAT
>JBBIJL010000241.1:0-2995 GCA_037446005.1 Gallionellaceae bacterium
ATAATGCCGGTAATCCCCAGTTCGCGCTCCAGTTCGGAGATGGGCTTGCCCGGCTGATAAGGCGCGATGGAACGTATATAGGATGGTGCTAGATCACAGTAATTCATTTGATACCTTGCTTGTTGAAACTGATTAGACGGCGACCGGGTAAGAACCCAGCACCTTGACAAAGGCCGCGATCTGCTTGAGTTGCGTCAATGCAGCGGCGACCTTGGCATCGGCTTGATGACCTTCGATATCCAGATAGAACACATATTCCCACAGCCCCGTGCGCGACGGACGCGACTCCAGCTTGGTCATGGAAACGCCGTTCTGCGCGAGCGGCACCAGCAGATCGTGCACCGCGCCCGGACGGTTCTGCGCGGACATCACCAGCGAAGTCTTGTCACGCCCCGAAGGCGCCACATCCTGCTTGCCGATAACGAGGAAGCGCGTGGTATTGCGTGCGTCGTCCTCAATATTCTGCGCGAGCAGCTTCAATTTGAAATGCTGCGCCGCTTGCGCGCCGCCTATCGCCGCGGCGAACGATTCTTCCGCCGCCAGCCGCGCCGCATCCGCATTGCTGGACGCGGTGACGCGCTCGGCATGCGGCAGATGCGCATGCAGCCAGCTCTGGCATTGCCCGAATGACTGAGGGTGCGAATAGACCTTGCGGATGACCGTCAGATCATTCTCGTTCGACATCAGGCATTGATGTACCTGCAACAGCACCTCGCCGCAGATGTTGAGATTGCTGTTCAACATCAGATCGAGCGTGCGCCCCACCGCGCCTTCGGTGGAATTCTCCACCGGCACCAGCCCGTAATTCGCCGCACCACTCTCCACGGCGGCGAACACGCCGTCGATGGAGTCGGCGGGAATACCCTCGGTCGCCTGACCGAAACGCTGAAACACCGCCGCTTCGCTAAACGTGCCGTGCGGCCCCAGATAAGCCACGCGCAGCGGCGCTTCCAGCGCACGGCATTGCGACATGACTTCGGTGAACAGCGCCGCCACCCCCTGACCGGGCAACGGCCCTTTATTCGCGTCTATCAGACGCTGCAACACCTGCGCTTCGCGCTCGGGACGCAGCACCGCACCGTTGCCTTTGGCGTGCCCGATCTGCTGCGCCAATCCGGCGCGCTGATTGAACAGCTTGAGCAACTCGTCGTCGATACGGTCAATCTGCTCGCGGAATTTTTTCAAATCATCGGACATCGTTTATTCAACCTTTACGCTGCGCGAACTCGCCCATAAAACTTGCCAGCGCCTGCACACCCGCTAACGGCATGGCGTTATAGATAGAGGCGCGCATACCGCCCGCCAGTTTGTGACCTTTGAGTTGCAGCATGCCGCGCGCTTCCGCCTGCTTGAGGAACTCGGCATCGGTCGCCGCATCCGCCGTTTTGAACGGCACATTCATGCGCGAACGGTCGGCCTTGGCTACCGGGCAGCTGTAAAAACCGTTGCTGGTATCAATCGCCGCGTAGAGCAGATCGGCTTTTTCAATATTGGCGCGCTCCATCGCACCGATACCGCCGTTTTTCTTCAGCCATTGGAACACCAGCCCCGCCATATAAATGGCGTAGGTCGGCGGCGTGTTGTACATGGAGTCGGCGTCGGCATGCGTCTTGTAATCCAGCATGGTCGGCAAACGCGGATCGGCATGTCCCACCAAATCATCGCGCACGATCACCAGCGTCAGGCCTGCCGGGCCGATATTCTTTTGCGCGCCGGCATAGATCAAACCGTATTTCCACACATCCACCGGACGCGACAGAATATTGGAAGACATATCCGCCACCAGCGGCACCTCGCCCACATTCGGCGTCCAGTTGAACTCGACGCCGCCGATGGTTTCGTTCGGGCAGTAATGCACGTAAGCGGCCTTCTTATCCAGCTTCCAGGTATCGAATGCCGGCACATAAGTAAAGTTCTTGTCGGCACTGCTCGCCACCACATTCACGTGGCAAAACTTCTTCGCCTCAGCGATGGCCTTCTTCGACCATTCGCCGGTGTTCACGTAGTCGGCATAAAGCTTGCCGCGCAACAAGTTGAACGGGATCATTGAAAATTGCAGATGCGCGCCGCCTTGCAGGAACAGCACTTTGTAGTTGTCGGGAATAGATCGGAAGAGCCGCAAATCGGCTTCGGCCTGAGCGTGAATGCCCATGTATTCCTTGCCACGATGCGACATCTCCATCACCGACATGCCGGAGCCGCGCCAGTCCAGCAATTCATCTTTGGCCTGCTGCAACACCTCGTGCGGCAATACAGCGGGGCCTGCGCTGAAATTAAAAATTGTCATGAGCGTTCTCGTGCAATTAACTTTGATCTTCCGCGTCGTTGATGCTGCTGTCTGCGCCCTCTTCCGCACCAACATCTTCAGCACCTTCGTCTTCCGTCTCCGCAATGCGGCTCAATCCGGCCAGCTTCTCACCCTTCTCCAGATTAATCAGCGTCACGCCCTGAGTGGCGCGGCTCATCTCGCGGATTTCGCGGACGCGGGTGCGGATCAGTACGCCGTTGGTGCCGATCAGCATGATTTCGTCTTCGGTATTCACCAGCGTTGCCGCCACCACCTTGCCGTTGCGCTCGGAAGTCTGGATCGCGGTGATGCCTTGCGTGCCGCGTCCGTGGCGGGTGTATTCGACGATAGGCGTGCGCTTGCCGTAACCGTTTTCGGTCGCGGTCAGCACGCTCTGCTGTTCGTTTTCGGCCACCAGCATGGCGATGACTTTGCCGCCCTTGGCGAGGTTCATACCGCGCACGCCGCGCGTGGCGCGACCCAGCGGACGCACGTCTTCTTCTTCAAAACGCACCGCGCGACCTTCGTCGGAGAACAGCATCACGTCGTGCTTGCCGTCGGTGATTGCCACGCCGATGAGGAAGTCGCCCTCGTCCAGGTTGATGGCGATGATGCCGGCTTTGCGCGGATTGGCGAATTCGGTCAGCGGCGTCTTCTTCACCGTACCGTCGCTGGTGGCGAAGAACACAAACTTGTCTTCGGAGAATT
>JBBIJL010000242.1:0-2991 GCA_037446005.1 Gallionellaceae bacterium
AGTCTGAAGCTTAATTGATGGCAGTTGCATCGACCCACGTAGATGGTGTGCCCGCGAGCAGGGGTCGAACAGAATTGTTCTCCTCCTCGTCTTGAGGACGCAGTGATTAATGAGGGATGTTCCGCAAGGACGTTCCATTGAAGATAGGGGAAGACTTTGGGTCTTAATCTGCAAGAAAAGCAAGCAGTCGTTGCTGAAGTAAGCGCACAAGTGGCGCAAGCTCAGACGATCGTCTTGGCAGAGTACCGTGGTATTCCAGTTGCCGAAATCACCAAGCTGCGTGCCAATGCGCGCCAGTCCGGGGTGTATTTCCATGTGTTGAAAAACACGCTGGCGCGCCGCGCGGTACAAGGCACTCCTTTCGAAGCGCTGGCCGACCAGATGGTTGGTCCGATGGTATACAGCATCAGCGCTGATGCCGTTGCCGCAGCGAAGGTGGTGCACGAGTTTGCCAAAACCAACGACAAGCTGGTGATCAAGGCTGGTGCATACAATGGCAAGGTGTTGGACAAGGCTGCTGTGGCTGCTCTGGCTAGCGTACCGAGCAAGGAAGTACTGTTGGCGCAACTGTTGGGCGTTATGCAAGCTCCGGTTTCCGGATTTGCGCGCGTGCTGGCTGCTGTGGCTGAACAGAAATCCGCTGCAACTGCCGCTTGAACAATTTCAAACAATTAATTTAGGAAGAATACAAAATGGCATTCGATAAAGACGCATTTTTGACAGCACTGGACGGCATGTCTGTGCTGGAACTGAACGAACTGGTTAAGGCCGTTGAAGAGAAATTCGGCGTATCCGCTGCTGCTATGGCCGCTCCTGCTGCCGGTGGCGCTGCTGCTGGTGGCGCTGCTGCCGCCGAGCAAACCGAGTTCACCGTTGTGCTGAAGTCCGCAGGCGAAGCCAAGGTCAACGTGATTAAGGTTGTTCGTGCAATCACTGGTCTGGGCTTGAAGGAAGCCAAGGATCTGGTTGACGGCGCACCGAAGACTCTCAAGGAAGGCGTATCCAAGGCTGATGCTGATTCCATCGCCAAGCAGTTGATCGAAGCAGGCGCTACCGCTGAAGTTAAGTAAGTATCGCTGATGTAAGAAGGCTGACGGCGTGCCGTCAGCCTTTTGCCGCTTGTAAAGACTGCCGCAAACAGGGCAGGTTCATGTAATAGCAGAAGCCAATGGTGAATGAGCGCAAGTTGTTGATTATGAGTTGCGCTTATTGTCCCTTGTCTTTTCATGTTGTGGAGATGTCATGAGTTATTCTTTTACCGAAAAAAAACGTATTCGTAAAAGTTTTGCAAAACGGGTCGGTGCTTTGCCGGTGCCATTTTTGCTTTCCACGCAATTGGAGTCTTATAGCGCGTTCTTGCAAGCTTGGGTTGCTCCCGAGCAACGCAAAAACGAAGGCTTGCAAGCCGCTTTCAATTCCATTTTTCCCATCGAGAGCCACACCAAGTTCGCCCGTCTGGACTTCGTTAGCTACACACTGGGTATGCCTCCGTTCGATGTGCGCGAGTGCCAACAACGCGGCCTGACTTACGCGTCGCCGTTGCGTGCCCGCGTGCGCCTGACCATTCTGGACAAAGAGGCTAGCAAGCCCACCGTCAAGGAAGTGAAAGAGCAGGAAGTCTACATGGGCGAAATTCCCCTGATGACCCACACTGGTTCTTTCGTCATCAACGGTACCGAGCGCGTGATCGTATCGCAGCTGCACCGTTCTCCCGGCGTGTTCTTCGAGCATGACCGCGGCAAAACCCATTCTTCCGGCAAGCTGTTGTTTTCTGCGCGCGTGATTCCTTACCGTGGTTCTTGGCTGGACTTCGAATTCGACGCCAAGGACTTTGTATATTTCCGTATTGACCGTCGTCGTAAAATGCCGGTCAGCATTCTGCTGAAGTCGCTGGGCTACACCCCGGAAGAAATCCTCAAGGCTTTCTTCGAGTTCGACACCTTCCATTTCGGCAAAAAAGGTATTCAGTTCGAGGTGGTGCCTGAGCGCCTGCGCGGAGAAATTGCTCGTTTCGACATCGAAGCCAAGGGCAAACTGATTGTGGCGAAAGACAAGCGCATCACTGTGCGCCACATCCGCGAAATGCAGGAAGCCGGTCTCGATAAGCTGACGGTTGCGGAAGATTTCGTGACGGGGCGCGTGTTGGCGCATAACGTGGTGGACACGGACAGCGGCGAAATCATCGCCAATGCCAACGACGAGATTACCGATACGTTGTTGGGCAAGTTGCAGGCTGCCGGCATTACTCAAATTCACACGCTGTATACCAACGATCTGGATCAGGGGGCGTTCATTTCGCAGACACTGCGCACTGATGAAACCACCGATCAATGGACCGCACGCGTGGCGATTTATCGCATGATGCGCCCCGGCGAGCCTCCTACCGAAGATGCGGTCGAGGCCTTGTTCAAGGGCTTGTTCTTCTCCGAAGAGCGCTATGACTTGTCGACCGTCGGACGTATGAAGTTTAACCGCCGTGTTGGGCGTGATGAGCTGACTGGTGCAGTGACGCTGTCCAATGACGACATCGTTGCCGTTATCAAGATTCTGGTTGAGTTGCGCAATGGCCGCGGCGAAATCGACGACATCGACCACTTGGGTAACCGCCGTGTGCGCGCTGTGGGCGAATTGGCCGAGAACCAGTTCCGTACCGGTCTGGCTCGCGTCGAGCGCGCAGTGAAGGAACGCCTTGGTCAAGCCGAAGCCGACAACCTGATGCCGCACGATCTGATTAACGCCAAGCCGATCTCGGCTGCCGTGAAGGAGTTCTTCGGTTCTTCGCAACTGTCGCAGTTTATGGACCAGACCAACCCGCTGGCGGAAGTGACGCACAAGCGTCGTATCTCCGCGTTGGGCCCTGGCGGCCTGACCCGCGAACGTGCCGGCTTCGAAGTGCGCGACGTGCACCCGACTCACTACGGCCGCGTTTGCCCGATCGAAACACCGGAAGGTCCGAACATCGGTCTGATTAACTCGCTGGCGTTGTATGCG
>JBBIJL010000243.1:0-2984 GCA_037446005.1 Gallionellaceae bacterium
GCTCTTCCGATCTCGGGATACATGGTTTTCACGCGGCGCAGGAATTCCACGCCGCTCATGCCCGGCATGCGCTGGTCCGACAGCACGACGCAGACCGGATTTTGCGCCATGGTCTCCAGACCTTCCTCGGCGCTGGACGCGGTGAGTATCTTGTAACCCTCGCGCCGCAGGATGCGCTTGAGCGACATGAGCACGTTTTCCTCGTCGTCAACCAGCAACAAGACCTTTTCCGACAGGTTGTCCACCAGCGTTTTGCCGCGCACGAGCAATTCGGCGAATTCGGCGGCGGGCAACGGGCGGCTGTACAAGTACCCCTGCATTTCCTGGCAATGCACGGAACGCAGATAACCCAGTTGTGCTTCCGTTTCCACGCCTTCGGCGATGGTGGACATTCCCAGCGTCCGGGCGAGCGCGATGATCGCCTGCACGATAGCGGCATCGTTGGGGTCCTGGGTGATGTTGCTGACGAAAGACTGGTCGATCTTCAGCTTGTCCACCGGGAACTGTTTGAGGTAGGACAGGCTTGAATATCCTGTGCCGAAATCGTCAATGGACAGATGCAGCCCCAGCGTTTTGAACTGCTGCATGATCGCGATGGTCTCTTTCACGTTTTGCATGATCGCGCTTTCGGTGAATTCCAGTTCCAGATAGCGCGGAGCCAGTCCGGATTCTTGCAGCGCGTCCGAGACGGTTCGAATCAGATTGGATTGATGCAATTGCAGCGGCGACAGATTGACCGCCACGATCAATTCGTTATTGGTCGCCTCGTGCCATTGCTGCATCTGGCGGCAGGCTTCGCGGATGACCCACTCGCCCATCGGGATAATCAAACCGGTTTCTTCCGCCACCGCAATAAATTCGCCCGGCGGGATCACGCCGAGCTCCGTGTGCTGGATGCGTATCAGCGCTTCGGCGCCGATGATTTTGCCGGTGAGGATGTCCACCTGCGCCTGGTAATGCAGCACGAGCCGGTGCTGTTCGATGGCATTGCGCAACTCCGCACCCATCGTAACCAGCTTGCGCGCGTGCTCGTTCATGCTGGGGGAGAAAAATTTGAAATTGTTCGTGCCGGATTGCTTGGCATCGCTCAAGGCGGCATCGGCACATTTCATCAGCGTGGGCGCATCGCCGCCGTCCAGCGGATAAACGGCAATGCCGATGTGTGCCGACAGCTGTATTTGCTGCTCCCCGATGCTGAAAGGTTGATAAATCTTTTGCGTAATCAGCTCGACGATGCGGTTGATTTCCTCGCTGGTGTTCAGGTCGGGCTGCGCAACTACAAAGGTGTCGGCAGACAGGCGCGTGACGGTGGCGTGTGCCGGCACCGTCTCCACCAGCCGCTGTGCGATGGTGAGCAAAACCTGATCCCCGACGGCGTGGCCGAACAGATCGTTCATCGAGTGGAAGTGATCCAGATTGACGAACAACACGCCGATGAAGCGCTCGTGCTGTTTGGCATGGGTGATCGCGTTGGTCACGCGGTCTTCCAGCAAGGCGCGGTTGGGCAGGTTGGTCAGCGGATCGTAGTGCTTGAGGTGGTCCAGTTCCTCCACCGCCTTTTTTTGCAACAGGTCGGCGAACACGGCAAAGTGATTGATGATCTTGCCGGAGTCGTCCTTGACGATATTGATGCTGATCCACAGCGGGAACACTTCGCCGTTTTTGCGGCGATTCCAGATTTCGCCCTGCCAGTTCCCTTTTGACAACAGGCTGCCCCAAACCGTGCGAAAAAACGCCTCATCGTGTTTTTCCGATTTCAGGAGGCGCGGATTCTTGCCGAACACATCCTGTGCCGTATACCCGGTAATATCGCAAAACGCCTGGTTCACCTGAATGATGTCGTTGCGGGCATCCGTGATTATCATGGCCTCGGTACTGTTGGCAAATAGCTGGGCCGATAGTTTGAGCTGCTCTTCCTGTTTCTGCTTCACGCTGTCGGCGTAAATCTGTTCCAGTGCATACGAAATATCTGTGCTGAGCTCGCAGAGCAATTCGATGACTTCCGCATCGAAGAAATTTACCTTGTCCGCATACACCATCAGGGCACCCCGGAAGTCGTGCGCCCTGAGCGGCAGTGAAATACTGCTGCGCAGTTCAAAGCGGGCAGCGCTCGCGTGCCAGACCTGCGTCATCGGATCGGACTGGAAATCATTGATAACCACCACGCGATTTTCGCGGATGGCCGTGCCGGTGGGGCCTTGCCCGCCGGGCTGATCGGCACGCGAGGAAAAAGTCCCATTCGCGATGTAATCGCGTGCCGTGCCAACCGCGATAACGGGCAATACCTGCTGTTCGGCATTTTCGCGGCCGACCCACACCAGACGAAACCCGCCGAAATTCAACACCGCCTCGCACACGGTCTCCAGCACCTGCTGCATGTCATGCAAATGCACGAGCGCCGTATTGGTCGCACTCAATGCGGCATACAGCTTGGTTTTGCGCTGTAGCGCGGCCGTGCGCTGCGCCACCTCCTGCTCGAAAAAACGTTGCAGGCGGCTTAATTCGAGATGGGTGCGGATGCGCGCGCGCACTTCGTCGATATCGAACGGCTTGGTGATGTAATCGGCCGCGCCGATAGAAAAGCCGCGGACTTTCTCGCTGGCAGTGTCGACGGAGCTGAGAAAAATAAGCGGAATACGATTGCCTTGCTCGGTGGCCTTGATGCGGCGGCAGACCTCGTAGCCGTCCATTTCCGGCATCGCCACGTCGAGCAGGATCAGATCGGGCGGGGTGGCGCCGAGAACCAGTTCAATCGCGCGGGTGCCGTTATTGGCCACCATGATTTGATATTCGTCGCTCAGCGCACTAATCAGCGTATGTACGTTCTCCGGCACATCGTCCACCACCAGTATGGCGAGACGCAAGCGCGGCGAGTTGTCGGCATTGGCACCGGGCGGAACAGGTTTCCTGCGGTAACGGCGCAACTCGAGCTGGGTCGCTATGCGCAACTCGAGCAGATCCGGGTTGACCGGTTTCGACGAGCG
>JBBIJL010000244.1:0-2962 GCA_037446005.1 Gallionellaceae bacterium
GCCTGTCACTTGTTTGATTGCTCCGGCCACCGCATCCACCATGTCGCCGCGCGGGGTGAGGTAGGGCTTGCCGGAAGAATTTTCCCATTGCAGATCGTATTCCAGCCCGTGCTTGTCGAGGATGGCGATGAAGCGCGACTTCAGGCTTTCCACGGTGCTGGCGGTGGAATGGCGGAAGTTGAACAGGATCTCAACCGTGCCGGGTACCACGTTGGTTGCGCCCGTGCCGCCCTTGATGTTGGAAATCTGCCAGGAGGTCGGCGGGAAATATTCGTTGCCCTTGTCCCATTCGGTCGCGGCCAGTTCGGCGATGGCCGGGGCGGACAGATGGATGGGATTTTTCACCAGATGCGGGTAGGCGATGTGGCCTTGCACGCCCTTGACGATCAGCGTGCCGGACAGCGAGCCGCGCCGCCCGTTCTTGATGGTGTCGCCGAGTTTGCTGACGCAGGTCGGCTCGCCGACGATGCAGTAATCCATTTTTTCGTTGCGCGCCTGCAAGGCTTCGACCACGCGCACCGTGCCGTCCACCGCGATGCCTTCCTCGTCCGAGGTGAGCAGCAGGGCGATGGAGCCGTTATGTTGCGGATACTCGGCGACAAATTTTTCCACGGCGGCGACGAAGGCGGCGATGGAGCCTTTCATGTCCGCCGCACCGCGCCCGTACAGCATGCCGTCGCGCACGGTCGGCTCGAACGGCGGGCTCACCCATTTGTCGGCGGGGCCGGTCGGCACCACGTCGGTGTGTCCCGCGAAGCAGATTACGGGGGCGGTGGTACCTCGACGCGTCCACAGATTGTCCACTTCGCCGCAACGCATTTTTTCCGGCTTGAAATTCATTGGTGCGAGGCGCGCACCGATGATGTCTAGGCAGCCATCATCTTGCGGGGTAAGCGATTTACGGGAAATGATTTGTTTAGCTAAGTCGAGAGTCTTGCTCATAGTTTGAGGTTTTCGTAGTCGGATTCGTTAAAGCCGGTCGCCAGCACTTTGCCGTTACGCTCCAGCACCGGGCGTTTGATGACGTTGGGTTTCTCCAGCATCAGCGCCAAAGCCGATGTGTCGTCCTTGATGGCGGCTTTCACTGCATCGGGCAGTTGCCCCCAGGTCGGGCCGGTTTTTTTCAGCAATTTTTGCCAGCCGACTTGCTTGAGCCAACCCGCGAGCAGGGCTTCCGTCACACCATGTTTCTTGAAGTCGTGGAACTCATAGACGATGCCGTGTTCGTCCAGCCAGATGCGCGCCTTTTTTACCGTGCCGCAATTGGGGATGCCGTACAACTTCATTGGGCTATTCAAGATTCAATTTGATGCCGTCGAATTTGGTGGCAGGCGCGGCAGCGGGCGAGGCGGGCGCAGAAGGATGGCTGCTGGGATCGAACGCTTTCATCTTTGTGGTTTGCGAGTAGTCGATCAGCGAAGACAAATTGCTGGCGGAGTCGGCATTGCGCAAGGCTTCTTCCTTGGTGATATGGCCGGCCTTGTAGAGTTTATACAGCGCTTGTTCAAAAGTTTGCGAGCCTGCGGAGACACTTTGCTCCATGGCTTCGCGTATTTTGTCGATCTCGTCGTTCTTGATGAGGTCGGCGATGAGCGCCGAGTTCAGCAGCACTTCGACGGCCGGAACCAGCTTGCCTTGCCCGTTGCGGATCAGGCGTTGCGAGATCACGGCGCGCAAGCACATGGACAAGTCCGACAACACGCTTTGGCGCGCATCGTAAGGGAAGAAATTCACGATGCGGTTCAGCGCGTGGTAGCTGTTGTTGGCGTGCAGCGTGGAAAGGCATAGGTGGCCGGTCTGCGCGAAGATCAGCGCGTGCTTCAGCGTGTCGCGGTCGCGGATCTCGCCGATCATCAGCACGTCCGGCGCTTCGCGCATGGCGCTGACCAAAGCGCTGCCGTAGTCGATCGTATCGGTGCCGACTTCGCGCTGGTTCACGATGGATTTGTTGTGTTTGAAAATATATTCGATCGGGTCTTCGATGGTGAGAATGTGGCCGCTCTTGGTGGTGTTGCGGTATTCGAGCATGGCCGCCAGCGTGGATGATTTGCCGGAGCCGGTGGCGCCGACCACCAGCACCAGTCCGCGCTTGTCCATGACCAGCTCTTTCAAAACCAGCGGCAGGTGCAGGTCTTCCACATTGAGTATCTGTCCGCGCACATAGCGGATCACGATGGCCACATCGCCGCGCTGGCGGAAGATGTTAACGCGGAAGTTGCCGATGCTGGGCACTCGGAATGAGAAGTTCATCTCCATGTTCAACTCGAACTCGGTGATCTGCGACTCCGTCATCATTTCGTAGGCAATACGTTTGATGGTGTCCGCATCCAGATTCTGCGCGTTGACCGGCATGGCCACGCCGTCGATCTTGACGTTGATCGGCGCGCCGACCGAGAAGAACAGGTCGGAGGCTTGTTTGTCGGCGGCGAGTTGTAGCAGTGGCGTGATGATCATGTGAACCCCTTAGTTATTAGTCGTTAGTCGCTGTCATTAGTTGGAGATGTCGCTGGCTTTGCGGCGGTTTTAACTAGTGGCTAACGTCTAGCGACTAGCGACTGTTTAAATACCTCGCAACAACTCGTTGATCCCGGTCTTGCCCAGCGTCTTGGCATCCACCTTCTTCACGATCACCGCGCAGTACAGGCTGTGGGTACCGTCCTTGGAAGGCATGCTACCGCTGACCACGACGGAGCCGGCGGGCACGCGGCCGTAGATGATCTCGCCGGTTTCGCGGTCGAGAATCTTGGTGCTTTGACCGATGAACACGCCCATGGAAATGACCGAACCTTCTTCCACGATGACGCCTTCAACCACTTCTGAGCGTGCGCCGATAAAGCAGTTGTCTTCGATGATGGTGGGGTTGGCTTGCACCGGTTCCAGCACGCCGCCGATGCCGACGCCGCCGCTCAAGTGCACGTTTTTGCCGATCTGCGCGCAGGAGCCGACAGTGGCCCAAGTATCC
>JBBIJL010000245.1:0-2913 GCA_037446005.1 Gallionellaceae bacterium
TGATGGAACTGGCCGTCGGCTGGGGACGCCAAACCAAACCGGAACTGAAAATCGGCATCTGCGGCGAACACGGCGGCCATCCGGCCTCGATCAATTTCTGCCACCGCATCGGGCTCAGCTATGTTTCGTGCTCCGCCCCGCGTGTACCGATTGCCCGGCTCGCGGCCGCGCATGCCGCGCTGAAGTAAGCAACCAAGGTCAGAGTCATGTGGCTGTTTAACAATCTGTTCAACCAACACGACACACCGGACAGTCCGGCGCTGCTGGCCGCCATTGAGCGCGCCGTCTCCACGGTCGAGCCGCTGCTCAGGCAAACAGACGACTACCCCGAGCGTTTCCGGCAGCCCGTCAGCGCTGCGCTGGAATATGCCAAACGCCTTGCCTACAGCCTGCCCGGCCCGGTGACCATAGACCGCGAAGCCTACGCCAAAGATGCTTTCGTGCACGCCCTGTTTCCCGACATCAACGCAATCTCGGACGCGGTCACTTCCAGCATTGCCTTGCAGGAGTATCTGCGCCAAGCACCCGGCCGCAACGAGTTCTACGCGCTGATGGGCACGCGGCGGATCGAAAAAAAAGTGCTGGGCATGGAATTGTCCGCCATGACGTTGCAACGCGAAGTGCCGCAGCAGGCAATTTATTTCAGCAGTCACACGCTGGAAAATCCATCGCCCGACGAATCCCATGCAAGAGAAATGACCGCGATGCGATTCTTCGACAGCCTGGTGGGCAAAGTGAAAGAGCGCATCGAGCAGCGCAAGCAACACAAAGAAGCGCTGATAACAGAAAGAACCACCTTGCTGCCGTTGCTGAGTACGGACAATGCTCCCAAGCACGCCGAGGCAGAACAGCGCCTGAACAAATTGACGGAAGAGCTACAGGCCGTCATGGAGTCGCTTGAGCTGGACAACTACCTTGCCGACTTCGAAGCCGTGCTGCTCCATCCCGAAGAATATCTGCACCTCAACCGGACTTCGCTCATTCTGGACAGCATGGGCATCAAGCGCAGCGCGGACGACGGCGAGCGCGGCCAGCAACTCATGTTCAGCGAACTGATCGGTTACGACCGGCGCGACTGGACCATGGCCATCGTGCGCTGCACCAATATCGAATACCATAGCTTTGCAGAGCGACTGGACAAGGCGTCCCGCTATCTCACGCTGTATTAATCCCGGACTCGCCGCATATACGTTTTCGCATCTCAACCAACCGACAGGAGTTCACGATGACCAATACATCCTTGCCGCAAACCGCCTTTGACCAACTGTTTCTCGAAGCGCACACCCTCAACGCATGGCAGGACAAACCGGTGTCCGACGAGCTGCTGCACCGCCTCTACGACAACCTGCGCATGGCGCCCACTTCGATGAATTGCAGCCCCGCGCGCATCGTGTTCGTGAAATCCAAAGCCGCGAAAGAAAAGCTCGATCAGGCATTAATGGAAGGCAACCGCGCCAAGACCATGGCCGCCCCCGTCACCGCCATCATCGGCTACGACACGCGCTTCTACGAGCAACTGCCTAGACTGTTCCCGCCCAGCCCCAATGCGCGCGATATGTTTGCCGGCAACGCCGCGCTGGCCGACACCACCGCCTTCCGCAACGGCACCTTGCAGGGCGCCTATCTCATCCTCGCCGCGCGTGCGCTCGGCCTCGACTGCGGCCCGATGTCCGGCTTCGACAATGCCAAAATGGACGAACTGTTCTTCGCGGGTACCAACGTGAAGTCCAACTTCATCTGCAACCTCGGCTACGGCGACCCCAAAGGCATCTATCCGCGCGGGCCGAGACTGGCGTTTGACGAGGCGTGCAAAATCGCTTGAGGGAAGATAAGTAAGATGGAGGCGGCGCTCTGGCAACGTTGCGCCGCCTCCCTTGGAATGACCTAGAACCGTTTCATGCGCGCCACACTAAATGCGCAACACGCCCTCCTGCCCAGCCTCGCCCTCGCTTAACCGCGCAAACTTCGGCCGCAATGCCAAACCGGTACGCTGCTCAAGCGCCAGCGCTTTATTCACCAACTCATCGAGCGGAATATTGATGGCGGCTCCCGTCGCCGCAAACGCGATGGTATTGCCGCTTTTACACTTGGGAAACATCAGCGCGCGATTATCGAAAGCAACCTCGATATGCGCGAAGCCCCCCTTTAAACCGGGGCTCAAACCGATGAGATTCACCGCCAGCACGCCCTGCTCGCTTAATCGTTCGCGGCAAGCCTGATAAAAAGGCAGCGTATTCAAATCGCCGGGATGCGCATGCTCGTTAAAGCCATCCACCAGAATCAAATCGTAACTCTGCCCGCAGCTTCTCACGTATTCGGCACCGTCGCCGATCACCACCTGCAAGCGCTGAGTATCATCGGGTAAATGAAAGTAGCGCCGCGCCGCCTCTTCCACGCGCGGGTCGATCTCCACCGCCGTCAACTGCGCCGCCGGGAAGTGGCGGTAAAAAAATTTCGGCAGCGAGCCCGCGCCCAAACCGATCATCAGCACATTGCGCGGAAAACTCTCCTCGTCGCGCAGCAGCAAACTCGCCATCATCACGCGGGTGTATTCCAGCTCCAGCCGCCACGGCTGCCCGATCCGCATGGCACCCTGCGTCCAGCGCGAATCGAAATGCAGCGTGCGCACCCCGTCGCTCTCTTTAATGTCGATTGAAAAATCCATATCCGCTACCACCCGCTTAACTCATCCCCAACCCAACCAACTCCTGCTCACTAAACCCCGCCGCGCGGCGCGCCTCCAGATTGAACGGCCCCCGTCGCAACACCGCGTTGTACTCGACCAACAGATTGGCATAGGTAGCCGCTGGCTCCAGCCCGCGCTGGGCACACAGATAATTGAACCAGCGATTGCCGATGGCGACATGGCCGATCTCGTCGCGCATCACGATATCCAGAATGGGAGCGACCGAG
>JBBIJL010000246.1:0-2912 GCA_037446005.1 Gallionellaceae bacterium
ATCGTAGTAGCCGTGGCTCAGCACGTAGGTGCCGATCATGATGCGGCGCTTCACTTCCGAGCCGAAGCCCTGCGCGCGGCTCTTCTCGTACATGTCGGCGAGGTCGCTGTATTCCGGGGCGCGGTAGCCGTAGCGCACGCCGTCGAAACGCGACAGGTTGCTCGATGCTTCCGCCGGGGCCAGCACGTAGTACACCGGCACCGACAGTTTGGAATTCGGCAGGCTGATATCGACGATGGTCGCGCCGAGTTTCTTGTATTCGGCGATGGCGGCTTCGACAGCTTTCGCCACATCCGCCCCCATTCCTTCGGCGAAAAATTCTTTTGGCAGGCCGATGCGCAGGCCGGTCAGCGGCTTGTTCAAGTCGCGCGCATAGTCTTCTTTTTCGCGTTGCAGCGAAGTGGAATCGCGCTCGTCGAACCCGGCCATCACGTTCATCATCAGCGCCAAATCTTCGGCGTTGCGCCCCATCGGCCCCGCCTGATCCAAGCTGGAAGCGAAGGCGATCATGCCGTAACGCGACACCACGCCGTAAGTCGGTTTTAGGCCGGAGATGCCGCACAGCGCGGCGGGCTGGCGGATGGAGCCGCCGGTGTCGGTGCCGGTCGCCGCCGCGCACAACCGCGCCGCGATTGCGGACGCGGTGCCGCCGGATGAGCCCCCGGGCACGCGCGCGGTATCCCACGGATTTTTGACCGTGCCGTAGTGGGAAGTCTCGTTCGACGAGCCCATGGCGAACTCGTCCATGTTGGTCTTGCCGAGGTTGACCGCGCCCGCATTGTTGAATTGCGAGATCACATGCGCGTCGTAAGGCGAAACAAAGTTGTGCAACATTTTCGAGCCGCAGGTGGTGAGCCAGCCCTGGGCGCAGAAAATGTCTTTCTGTCCGAACGGAATGCCGGTCAGCGCTTCGGCTTTGCCGGACGCAAGACGTGCGTCAGCCTCACGCGCCTGTGCCAGCGAAACTTCCGGCTGCAAGGTGATGTAGGCATTCAGCACCGGGTTCTGTTTGATGATGCGGTCGAGGTAGCTTTGCGTCAGTTCGACGCTGGAAATCTGTTTGGCGCGCAGGGCATCGCCCAGTTGGCGTAAGGATTTATTAAACATGCGGCTTACTCGATGACTTGCGGGACAAGGTACAGCCCGGCTTCGGTTTGCGGGGCGATGGCCTGGAAAGCCTCGCGCTGATTGGGTTCGGTGACCACGTCCTCGCGCAGGCGCTGGCTGAGATCCTGACTGTGCGACATGGGTTCGATACCGCTGGTATCTACCGCCTGCATTTCGGCGATCAACCCGAAAATATTCGAGAGTTGCGCCTGCGCGGTCTGGATTTCCTGCTCGGTCATCGCCAGACGGGCGAGACGGGCGACTTTTTCTACATCGGCTGAGCTCAAAGACATGATGGTGTAACGCTTTATCAAAACGAGCGTAATAGGTTATCATAAACGACTTTAGAGGCGCACCTCTTCTACACTTAAGGCACGAATATGTTGAATTACTTTAACGGCTATTTTTCCAACGATTTGGCGATTGACCTGGGTACCGCCAACACGCTGATCTGGGCGCGCGGGCAGGGCATCGTGTTGAACGAGCCGTCCGTGGTGGCGATTCGACAGGAAGGCGGCCCCAACGGCAAGAAAGTAATTCAGCAGGTCGGTCTGGCGGCCAAGCAGATGTTGGGTCGTACACCGGGCAACATCACCGCGATTCGCCCGATGAAAGACGGCGTGATCGCCGACTTCACCGTCACCGAGCAAATGCTCAAGCAGTTTATCCGCCGCGTACACAAATCCAGCATCTTTACTCCCAGCCCGCGCATCGTGATTTGCGTGCCTTGCGGCTCCACCCAAGTTGAGCGCCGCGCGATTCGCGAATCCGCTTTCGGTGCGGGCGCCCGTCGCGTTGAGCTGATCGAAGAGCCGATGGCGGCTGCAATCGGCGCCGACCTGCCGGTGGAAGATGCGACCGGCTCGATGGTGGTGGACATCGGCGGCGGCACCACCGAAGTGGGCGTGATCTCGCTGGGCGGCGCGGTGTACTCCGGCTCCGTGCGCGTCGGCGGCGACAAGTTCGACGAAGCGATCATCAACTACATCCGCCGCAACTACGGCATGCTGATCGGCGAAACCACCGCCGAGCAGATCAAGAAAGAAATCGGTTCCGCCTTCCCGGGCAGCGAAGTGCGCGAGATGGAAGTGAACGGTCGTAATCTGGCCGAAGGCGTGCCGCGCAGCTTCACCATCTCCAGCAACGAAATTCTCGAAGCGTTGACCGATCCGTTGAACAGCATCGTCAGTGCGGTGAAGACCGCGCTGGAACAAACCCCGCCGGAACTCGGCGCCGACATCGCCAGCAAGGGCATGGTGCTCACCGGCGGCGGCGCGCTGCTGCGCGACATCGACCGCTTGCTGATGGAAGAAACCGGCTTGCCGGTCGTGATCGCCGACGACCCGCTCACCTGCGTGGTGCGCGGTTCCGGCAAAGCGCTGGAGCGTATGGACAAGTTCAGCAACATCTTCGCCAGCGACTGATTTTCTTTGGACAGTACCCGTTCCTTCCGCTTTTTTAATCGAGGACCAAGCGCCGTTGTGCGCTTGGTCTTTTTCGTCGTTCTTTCTTTGCTGCTGCTGTTTATTGATGCGCGCTTTAAATATTTGGAGTCCACGCGCACGGTTGTTTCCATCCTGATCTATCCCTTGCAGCGTTTGACGACGCTGCCCGGCGTGGTGTGGAACGAGGTCGGCGCCTATTTCGACACGCAGAGTCGCTTGATTAAAGAGAACGCCCAGTTTCGCGAACAGCACAGCCGGGATGCGGCGCAGCTGAATCAGTTGCAGGTATTGCAGGCCGAGAATACGCAACTGCACAACCTGCTCGAAGTGGGGCAGCGCGTGAACTATCCGATGCAGATG
>JBBIJL010000247.1:0-2883 GCA_037446005.1 Gallionellaceae bacterium
CTTCGCTGATATAGTCAGGCATATTCCAGTCTTTGCCGCAGCCGCAGATGTCATGCACGAAGCGTCCCAGCAAGGCTTTGCCCTGATGGGTGTGGGTCACTTCGGGGTGAAATTGCACCGCGTAGAAACGGCGCGACTCGTCCGCCATCGCCGCGATGGGCGTAGCTTCGTTGGAGGCGATCACCGAGAAGCCATGCGGCAACTTGGTCACCTTGTCGCCGTGGCTCATCCACACATCGAGCAGGCCGTGGCCTTGCGCGTTGGTTTTATCCTGAATGCCATCGAGCAATTTGCTGTGTCCCTGCGCGCGGATTTCGGCATAACCGAACTCGCGCACCTTGCCGCTTTCCACCGCACCACCCAATTGCGCTGCCATGGTCTGCATGCCGTAACAAATGCCCAGCACCGGAACCCCGAGTTCGAATACGGCCTGTGGCGCTTTCGGTGTTTCATCCTCGTAAACCGAATTCGGACCGCCGGAAAGAATCACACCGGAAGGCGCGAACGCCTTGATGTCCGCCTCCGCCATGTCCCATGAATGCAACTCGCAATAAACATTGGCCTCGCGCACACGGCGAGCAATCAACTGGGTGTACTGGGAACCGAAATCGAGGATGAGGATTTTTTTGTGCATGGTTTCTTCAGGATCGAGGATGAAGGAATGAGGATTTAGGTATGAGGACTCAGGAGAGGTTTTACTCAATCCTAAATCCTCGCTCCTCAATCCTAGTCAACGTGGTAGTTCGGTGCTTCCTTGGTGATCTGCACGTCATGCACGTGCGATTCGCGAATACCGGCAGCGGTGATCTGCACGAATTCGGCGCGCTCGTGCACCGCAGGAACATTCTCGCAACCGAGGTAACCCATGGTTGCGCGCAGACCGCCCATCAATTGGTGAATCACGGCCAGCACGCTGCCCTTGTACGGCACGCGGCCTTCGACGCCTTCGGGAACCAGCTTGTCTTGGTTACCTTCGTTATCCTGGAAGTAACGGTCGCTGGAGCCTTGTTGCATTGCGCCCAAGCTGCCCATGCCGCGATACGACTTGTACGAACGGCCCTGGAACAATTCGATTTCACCCGGCGCTTCTTCGGTACCGGCGAACAAGCCGCCCAGCATCACCACATGCGCGCCCGCAGCAATCGCCTTGGAGATGTCGCCGGAGAAACGCACGCCGCCGTCGGCGATCAAAGGAATGCCCGTGCCGCGCAATGCGTCGGCCACATTTTGAATTGCGGTGATTTGCGGCACGCCCACACCCGCCACGATACGGGTGGTGCAGATCGAGCCGGGGCCGATACCGACCTTGACGCCATCCGCGCCGTGCTCAACCAGTGCGCGCGCAGCCGCGCCGGTGGCGATGTTGCCGCCGATGACTTCGATCTTGGGGAAATTCGTCTTGACCCACTTCACGCGATCCAGCACGCCTTGAGAGTGACCGTGAGCGGTGTCCACCACAATCACGTCCACACCAGCTTCGGCCAGCAATGCCACGCGCTCTTCGGTGCCCTCACCCACGCCCACCGCTGCGCCCACGCGCAAACGTCCCAACTCGTCCTTGCAGGCATTCGGGTGTTCGTTAGACTTGAGAATGTCTTTCACAGTCATCAAGCCGCGCAACTCGAATGCGTCGTTCACCACCAGCACGCGCTCGATGCGGTGCTCGTGCATCAGGCTGCGGGCTTCGTCCAGTTGGGCGTTTTCTTTAACGGTGATGAGGCGCTCGCGCGGCGTCATGATGGCGCGCACGGGTTGATCCAGACGGGTTTCAAAACGCAGATCGCGGTTGGTCACGATACCGACCAGTTGATTGCCCTGCACCACCGGCAAGCCGGAAATCTTGAATTTGCGGGTCAGATTCAGCACTTCGCGCACGGTCATATCGGGCGAAACCGTCACCGGATCCTTCACCACGCCGCTTTCAAAACGCTTGACCTTGGAAACCTTGTCTGCCTGAGCTTGCGCCGACATATTCTTGTGCACGATGCCGATGCCGCCTTCCTGCGCCAGCGCAATCGCCAGACGGGATTCGGTCACCGTGTCCATCGCGGCGGACATCAGCGGAATATTCAGGGAGATTTTTCGGGTCAGTTGAGTGCGCAGGCTGACATCGCGCGGCAAAACATTGGAATGTGCCGGAACCAGCAAGACATCGTCGAAGGTGAGAGCTTTTTGAATAATGCGCATGAAGACCGTCCTCTGCAAAGAGCGCATTATATCAAAAGAATTCGCCTTGCCACGTACTGCCGCACACAACTTATATATGGCTATGCCGCCACAACGCTTTCGTCGCGCATGCGCAAGGCTTCTTCGATATCCACCGACACCACCTTGGAGACGCCGCGTTCCTGCATGGTGACGCCGATCAGTTGCTGCGCCATTTCCATGGCGATCTTGTTGTGGCTGATGAAAATAAACTGGGTATGCACGGCCATCTTCTTGACCAGATTGCACAGGCGTTCGGTGTTGGTATCGTCCAGCGGCGCATCCACCTCGTCGAGCAGGCAGAACGGCGCGGGATTCAACTGGAACAGCGAGAACACCAGCGCAATGGCGGTGAGTGCCTTTTCGCCGCCGGAGAGCAAGTGGATGGAAGAGTTTTTCTTGCCGGGCGGATGCGCCATGACCTGCACGCCGCTGTCGAGAATTTCTTCACCGGTCAGCACCAGACGTGCCTCGCCGCCGCCGAACAGCACGGGGAACAACTCGGACAGATGACGGTTCACCTCGTCGTAAGTGGCCATGAGCAAATCGCGAGACTCCTTGTCGATACGGCGTATCGCAGCTTCGAGCGTTTCCATGGCCTCGTTCAAATCCTTCGCTTGCGCATCCAGATAGGCCTTGCGCTCTTGCGCCGCTTGCAGCTCGTCCAGCGCCGCCAGA
>JBBIJL010000248.1:0-2828 GCA_037446005.1 Gallionellaceae bacterium
TGACGTTCGTTCCCGGCGCGCTGACCATCAACAAAGCCAACGCCACGGTCACCGCCAACAGCGGCACGGTCACGTACAGCGGCTTGGCTCAAAGCGTGAGCGGCTTCACCGCCAGCGGGCTGGTCAACGGCGAAACGGCGGGCGTGCTGACCGGCGTCACTGCAGGCGGCAGCGGCACCAATGCGGGCAGCTACGCCACCACCGCCAGCGGCACGGACGGCAACTACAGCCTAACGTTCGTTCCCGGCGCGCTGACTATCAACAAAGCCAACGCCACGGTTACCGCCAACAGCGGCACGGTCACGTACAGCGGCTTGGCTCAAAGCGTGAACGGCTTCACCGCCAGCGGGCTGGTGAACGGCGAAACCGCCAGCGTGCTCACCAGTGTCACCGCCGGTGGCTCCGGCAAGAACGCCGGCAGCTACATCACCACGGCCTCGGGTAGTGACGGCAATTACAACCTGAGTTTCGTGAACGGGGCGCTGACGGTGAACCGGGCGGCGCTGACGGTGAGCGGCATCACCGCATCGAACAAGGTGTACGACGGCACGACGAACGCGACGGTGAACACTGCCGGGGCTGCACTCGCAGGTTTGATCGCCGGCGACGCGGTGACGGTTTCCGCGACAGGCGCGTTTTCCGACAAGAATGTCGCCAACGGCAAGATGGTGACGCTGGCGAGCACTTATGCCGGGGCCGATGTCGGCAACTACACCATCGCCGATCAGGCGAACACGATCTCGAACATCAGTCCTGCCACATTGGCCGTCACGGCTAACGATGCCAGCAAGATATACGACGGCCTGGCATACAGCGGCGGCAACGGCGTGAGCTACAGCGGCTTTGTGAACGGCGAAACCGCTGCGGTGCTTGGCGGTGCGCCAGTCTACGGTGGCAGCTCGCAGGGCGCGCGGAACGAGGGGGGCTATGTCATCAGTGCCGGCGGCTTGACCTCCGGCAATTACGTTATCTCGTTCGTCGATGGCTCCTTGACCATTCGTTCCGTTGTCGATTTCGGGGTGTTGCAGGCAGCTATTCAGAGTGCGCAGCAGCTGAAAGACGCGCGCGCCGCGTTGCCGGTAGTGGGGGGCGCGCTGGCCAATATGTTGGCTAGCGCACCGGGGGGCGCAATCACATTGACGATATCCGACGGAGGCGTCCTGGCGCCTGTGGTACTGACCCAACCAGAGCCTGTGCTCTCTGTGGCGCCGACCCAACCAGAGCCTGTGGCGCCCGTGGTGCAGGCGGAGCCTGATTGCCTGCCAGGTTCGCCATGCGCGATGCAAAATCAGGCGGCGGAGCAACTTGTCCAGTCGCGCTTGGTGCGGTTGAAGCAAGGGGAGAATCTTCCTTTCAATTCCTCATCCGACGAACCGGTGGATTCCGAATTGCTGGACCAAATGGCGAATGCCGCGATTGCCGGGAAGATGCCGGTGATCGTGGTTGGTCACACGGATATCAGGGGGTCGGATGAGTATAACTATCGCTTGTCTCTGCGCCGTGCGATGCGAGTGAAGGCGTTGTTGGTCGAGCGCGGCGTGCCGCCGGAGCAGGTGAGGATCGAAGGGCGGGGCAAGGCCGATCCGGTCGGCGACAACAAGACCCGGGCAGGCAGGGCGCTCAATCGCCGCACTCTGATCAAAGGTATCACCCAGCAGGAAGGCGGCTGAAGTGCCGGGCCACTCAGATTTTCATCCAGTATTTGAATGACAGGGGCAATATGCAAAGATTTTTTTTAGAGAGCAGATGGGGTGGGGCGGCAATCTCTGTGCTGGCGTTGTTGTCGGGCGCTGCGTGTGCTGCGCCGCCCGACACGGGGGCGATGCTGAACGAAGTCAGGCCAGCCCCCGCTTTGCCGCGCACCGAGGCACCTGTCACACATGTCGAGGAGGTGCCCGTCAAGGCGGAATCTGGCGGTATGAGCGTCCAGATCAAGGGGATACATTTTTCCGGGCAGACGGCATTTTCCGAAGGGGAACTTTTTGCGCTGGTGGCCGACGGGGTCGGCAAGGTGTTGACGCTGGGCGAGCTGGAGCAGTTGGCGGCGCGCGTGAGCGCGCATTACCGGCAGCATGGCTATCTCGTGGCCCGCGCTTATCTGCCGGCTCAGGATATTCTTGATGGGCAGGTGGTGATCGCTGTTCTGGAAGGGCGGCTGGGCAAGGTAAAGGTCGAGGATGGCGTCGGTATGAAGGGTTCGGCTCTGGCGCCGATTTCAATGCTGGAGGAGGGGGGGGGATTGCGCAAGAACAAGATCGAGAGCGGTTTGCTGGCATTGGAGTCGTTGCCCGGCGTGGAGGTGAAATCCACGCTGCGTCCCGGCGAGTCGGTCGGCACTTCCGATCTGCTGGTGGAGGTGCTGCCGGGCAAGGCGCTGGCAGGCGAGGTGGATGCCGATAATTACGGCAACCGTTATACCGGCACCTACCGTTTGGGCGCCAATCTGTATGTCAACAATCCGTTGAAGCGGGGCGATCAGGTGAGCGTGCGCGTGCAGACGGCAGGAAAGGGGTTGATGTATGGCCTTGTAGGCTATCAATTGCCGCTGGGTAGCCAGAGCACGCGCATCGGGGCGACTTGGTCGACGATGCGTTATCGTTTGGGCGACGATTTCGCGGCGCTCGATGCCAGCGGCGATGCAAACGTGGGTAGCTTGCATGCGCAGCACTATTTTGTGCGGGGACGGGGCTTGAACTTGTATGGGCAGGCGCGTATCGAGATCAAGCGTTTGGTCGACCGGATAGGCAGCACCTCTATGGTGGGGAATAAGGCGCTGGATAATTGGACGCTGGGGGTCGGCGGCGACAAGGTGGATTCTTTGGGGGGCG
>JBBIJL010000249.1:0-2828 GCA_037446005.1 Gallionellaceae bacterium
GGGGCTCGCGGCCATCGGTCTGCTGATGGGTTTCATGGTGCCGGTCGCCAATGTGGCCTCGGTGCTGATGCTGGCGCGCCACAGCGAGAGCCACTGGCTCAAAGAGATTTTGTTCAATCCGCTGATTATGGCGACCGGCGGGGGCATCGCGTTCAGTCTCTTAGGCCTTTCGCTGCCCGCTTTGTTTAACACCACGCTGGGGTTGCTGGCGCAGGCTTCGCTGCCGATGGGCTTGATTGCGGTGGGCGCGGGGTTGCGCCTGCACGGGCTGCACAGTTATCGCGGCACGCTGTGGTACGGCGTGGCGGTCAAGTTGCTGGTGTTGCCCGCTATCGCCTGGGGCTTGGCGCAGATGTTCGGCTTGAGCGGGGTGTATTTGCACATCGCGGTGCTGATGGCGGCGCTGCCCGTGTCCACCGTGTCTTACGTGATGGCGAAACGTATGGGCGCGGACGGCGACATCATCGCGGCGCAGGTGATGTTGAGCACGCTGCTGGCCGCATTGACGTTACCATTTTGGGTGTTGCTGATGGGGAGGTGAAGCGACTGCGTTTGCTGCCAAGCTGGTGCAGCGCTGCTTCGGCGATTCCAGCGGAGTACGTGGGGCGCGGCGTGGTTGTAGGCAGTGAATTTTGATTGATGTATGATGCGTGATGTTTGGTGCAAATAAACGAAAGGTGCAAGATGAGAACAACACTATCCATTGATGATGATGTGCTGGCCGCAGCGAAGGGGTTGGCGGCTTTACAGAAAAAGAGCGTTGGCGAAGTGATCTCGGAACTGTCGCGGCAAGCGTTGCGCCCCGGCACGCAAAAAGCCAAAGTGCGCAACGGCATTCCTTTGCTCACGGTTGGCAGCAAAGCAAAGGCCGTCACGCCGGAACTGGTGAAACAACTGCACGACGAGTTGCCGGGATGACCTATCTGCTCGATGTAAACGTGCTGATCGCGCTGATTGATCCTGCGCATGTGCAGCATGATGCGGCGCACGACTGGTTTGCAAAACAGGGAAAAAAGTCGTGGGCGACTTGTCCGTTGACAGAGAACGGCGTGGTGCGCATCGTGGGCAATGTCCGTTATCCCAATTCTCCTGGCACGCCCGCAGCAGTGGCGCAATTGATGACAGGCTTGTGTGCGTTGCCGGGGCATGTGTTCTGGCCGGACAGCATCAGCCTGCTGGATGACACGAAAGTCGACGCATCGCGTATTTTGAGTTCAGCTCAAGTAACCGATAGCTATCTGCTGGCCTTGGCCGTCGCACATGGCGGCAAGCTGGCAACCTTTGATCGCCGCTTGGTAGTGGATGCGGTGCATGCCGGGGTGAAGGCGTTGCATGTGATTGGGTGAAATCGACTTCGGAGGCTATGAGTTCCGAGCAGAAAGATGTTTTTTTGGGCGGGCGGTGTTTATTGATGGTGTAGGGTGCAATAAGCGTAGCGCATTGCGCCGGATTTTTGAAATTCCTCTTACGGCGCAATGCCCGTTGGTTATTGCACCTTACGCGGGTTTTGAAATCCAATGCGAAGCTGTTCCTGTTTAGCTTCACATTGGATGTTTTAACGCAACCAATACCTAGCTGTTCACAACAGACCACATTCTTCTTTCACTTTTTCTACGACCCCTTCAATTCCTGGATACATAGTCATTTTGTTTATGCCAAGAATACTGAGTTCGCTTTTGATCTCGGGCTTACATTTGGCCGGTATCTTGATTTTCACAATTGGGGTATTGGGGTGTAGATATTTTTTCAATGGCTCCATTTCTAGGGTATTTCTATGGAGCGGAAATACGGCAAAGACGCTCTCTTGTGCCGTAATTCTTGAGTTTATGTGTGTAGGGCGATAGAACTCGGCACTTACTATATCCAATGAAGGAAACTCCGCATCTCCATATTCATCAACCCCCCAAACAATACCGTCGGCGTTGGGGCTTGCTTCAACAGCAAAATATAGTGCCTTTAACGGGTTGGTTGTGAAGTCTAATAGTCTAGATGGAAGGCCATAGTGTTGGGCGTGCAAGATCCAGTCGGAATAATTCTGTACGTCATCTTTGAAAATTGGATAGCCATACAATTTTAGTTTTTGAAGAATGTCTTCTTCTATTTCAAGCAGGCCATCAGAAACAGTTAAATCAACTCGACCAATTGATGGAATAAGCGGCCAATCTTCCGCCTGTCCCCTATAAGTCAATATAAAACCTCGATCCCTCACAACGGATAAATAATCTGAAATAGTTGCGGCAACAGCGATTTTTGATTCTATATCTTTTGCCATAATCGTTCCTATTAAACCAAACCTAATTTGGCAGGCATATATTTTTGTGAAAGCAATGTCGCCTATTGCAGCGAGTATTGTCAAGGAAGATTAGATGGTTATGGAATTTTGCTTGTCAGTATTCTGTCTGCATCGTTTGGCAATCCAACCTTTCCCCGTACAATACGCACTGCCTATGAAAACCATCACCTTCCCCGACAGTCCTTATCTCCTGCATTTGCCGTTCGACCCGGCGGGCGACCAGCCTACGGCTATCGCGCAACTGGTGGAGGGTATCGAGGACGGGCTCGCCTACCAGACGCTGCTGGGGGTGACCGGTTCCGGCAAGACCTTCACCATGGCCAACGTCATCGCGCGCACCGGGCGACCCGCCATCATCATGGCGCCGAACAAGACGCTGGCGGCGCAGTTGTATGCCGAGATGCGCGAGTTTTTTCCCGAGAACGCGGTCGAGTATTTCGTTTCCTATTACGACTATTACCAGCCCGAGGCCTATGTGCCGTCGCGCGATGTGTATATCGAGAAGGATTCCAGCATCAACGAGCAGATCGAGCAG
>JBBIJL010000250.1:0-2814 GCA_037446005.1 Gallionellaceae bacterium
TATCCGGCGCGATATATCGGGCTGTCGCGGGAGCGTATCGCGGTGCGGCTGGCGTTGACGCTGCACTATGCCGAAAGTGCGATGCGCGATACCGCGAGCGACTGGCGTGCCGCTATCGGGGCTGCGATGAAAACGGGGCAAGCCGATGCGGCACACATCGAACTGCATGTACAAGCGCCGAGCTGGCTGGATATTATTTTGCTGCTGGAGGGCGCCGCATTACTGATCGGGACATGGCTATGAGAATTGCATTGGGCGTGGAGTACGACGGCAGCGAGTTCAACGGTTGGCAAAGCCAGTCGGACGGCTGCACCGTGCAGGACAATATTCAACTCGCACTCAGCCGGATTGCCGGCGCGCCGGTGAGCATCATCGCCGCCGGGCGAACCGACACGGGCGTGCATGCGCTGGAACAAGTCATCCACTTCGATACCGACGCGGAGAGGCCGTTGAGCGCTTGGGTGCGCGGCGTGAATGCCATGCTGCCGCCCAGCATCGCCATCCTGTGGGCGCACATCGTCCCCGAAGAATTTCACGCGCGCTTCTCGGCGCAAGCACGCAGCTACCAATACGTGCTCATCAACCGCCCCGCACGTAGTGCCGTGCATCACGGCAAAGTGGGCTGGTTCCATGCGCCGCTCGACGTACAGGCGATGCGCGCTGCGGCACAACACCTGCTGGGCGAACACGACTTCACCTCCTTCCGCGCCGCCGAATGCCAAGCCAAATCCCCCGTCAAAAATCTGGCGCAACTCGACATCAGCCAGCAGGGCGACACCATCATCTTCGACCTCAGCGCCAACGCCTTTTTGCACCACATGGTGCGCAACATCGTCGGTTGTCTGGTGTATGTCGGCAAAGGCAAACATCCGCCGGAGTGGATGCAAGAAGTGCTCGCAGCCCGCCAGCGCAAAATCGCCGCCCCCACTTTCGCGCCGGACGGTTTGTATTTGCGCCACATCACCTACGATGCGAAATGGGCATTGCCGCAGATGGGGCGATGAGCTGGAAAAATGAGACTCGGATAATTAGGTAAGTCATTTCTGCCCTTCGTCAGGCACAAGACAAATTGATGGTGAAGCAAGACCTCGGTGTGAGAGTCGAAAATTAGACTGATTTTGGATTTTGAACAGGAGAGGTGAAATGCAAAAACATATTGCGATGCAGATCCCTTTGATGCGCGAAGCGGCGAATGACGCATTCGCTCAAAGAAAGGCGGCTTGAAATGTGGGGGCTTGCGGTCGTTGTTGCGCTGTTTCTCTACGTCCAATTCGCAATGTGGGTAGCCAAGAAGCTATCAGATAAGCGCGAAAGCAAACAATGGAAATGGGGCATTCGGGTTTGCGTGACGCTAGTATTCGCGCTCATCCCGACGTGGGATTCGATCTTGGGACAACTGTACTTAAATCATTTGTGCAGCACCGAAGCGGGCGTGAAGGTTTATCAGACGGTGGAATTGCCTGCGGAGTATTGGGATGCGCAGGGAAAACCTAAGTTTTTTAATAAATATGGCAATCTTGAACGCGATTTTTGGGTGGTCAACCTTGATGAACCGGCTGGTGATGTAAAACGTTACTCAATCATTTTTGCTATTGATAAAGATACTTCGTTTGTAAAAGAAAAATCCAGCCAAAGGGTATTAGCAGAAGTTTCTACTTTTCGATTCTGGGGGGGATGGCTAGGTAGAAATTTCAGTCCACACAATACGGCAGCATCTTGCGAATTTATTCAAGCCTCGAATTTTAGCCGCAATTTCTATGGGCAACTTTTCAAACCCGCAACATCAACTCGATAAGGGAAATGAGTAACCGAGGGGAGGTCTTGCCTTTTGCTCCCAGCACTCTGTAAGGATAGCGGGGGACTAGCGCTAAAACGTAATGCTTCCCCCGCACCCCATTCGCACCAATTCACTTAGCTTGCCGAATAACTCACTCCCGTCGCGCTTGCTAACCCACAGCCCATCCTGCAAGCTGTAATGGAAGCCGCCGGACTTGGCGGCGAGCCAGATTTCCTGATTGGGCGTATGGCGGTTGATGATGATTTGCGCGCCGTCGTCGAATTCGATTTCCAGCACGGGGCCGTTGAAGTTGTAGTCGAGGTCGTTGGTGTCGAGCGCGTTTTCGATGCGCGCGAAGATCGCGTCGGCCAGTTGGGTGAATTCGCTTTCAGTCATTGATGTTGCCTTTCCATTTATAATCCCGCGCTATTCGTTTTTGTACAGGTCGCCAAGATGCGCAATTCAAAATTAATTACGGCGGGCATTATGTTGCTGATGGTGCTCGTGCTGCAAGGCTGCGGACGCAAAGCGCCGCTGTTTATGCCGAAAAATCCCGCTCCATCCACTCAATCCGAACAGAAGAAATAAATATGAACGCTTATTTTAATTTCCAGCAAGACCAGTTATTCGCCGAGAACGTCGCGCTGGCCGATATCGCCAAGCAGTTCGGTACGCCGTGCTATGTGTATTCGCGCGCGGCGCTGACCGATGCCTACCGCCAGTTCGCCGATGCGCTGAAAGCGCGCGAGCATTTGATCTGCTTTGCGGTGAAGTCGAATTCCAATTTGGCGATCCTCAATGTGTTCGCGCGCCTCGGCGCGGGCTTCGATATTGTTTCCGGCGGCGAGTTGCAGCGCGTGCTGGCGGCGGGCGGCGATGCGGGCAAGGTGGTGTTCTCCGGCGTGGGCAAGACGGAAGCGGAAATGCGCCTCGCGCTGGACGCGGGCATTTTGTGCTTCAACGTGGAGTCGGCGGCGGAGCTGGATCGCCTCAACGAGGTGGCGGGCAAGATGGGCAAGACGGCGGCGATCAGTTTT
>JBBIJL010000251.1:0-2773 GCA_037446005.1 Gallionellaceae bacterium
GGCTTACGCCAACCGATACCCGAACTTCACTCTGGGCGTTGCACCTACCCAGTCCGGCAGCGCAATCAAAAGTTGGGACTTGATGCTCGAGCTCAACATTCCGCTGCAACAGTCCTCGCGCCGCGCGCAAGAGCGCGAGGCGGAAGCCATGCTGTCCGCCTCGAACGCGCGCAAAGAGGCCGCACTCAACCAGACACAGTCGGATTTGTCGGAAGCCCTCTCCGCGCTGGAGACGGCTCGCCAGACCGCAACGCTCATCGCCACGCGGTTGTTGCCGCAAGCGGAACTCATCTGGCAATCCGCGCTGGCCGGTTATGAAACCGGCAAAGTGGAATTCGCCATGCTGATCGAAGCACAGAAACAGATACTGAAAGTGCGCCAGCAACAACTGCAAGCACAAACAGACATGCAGTTGCGCCTGGCCGACATCGAAAAATTGTTAGGAGAAGAACTATGAACAAGCTCGGCAAATTGACTCTGAGTATCCTGCTGTTGCTGGGCGTGGCCGCCGCCGGATACTGGTTCGGCACGCACGCGGCTTCCGGGACAACGGCGAGCGCAAGCGCGGCCAACCCCGCACGCAAGGTGTTGTACTACCGCAATCCGATGGGGCTGCCGGACACATCCCCGGTACCGAAAAAAGATGCCATGGGCATGGACTACGTGCCGGTATATGCAGGGGACGAGGTCGCCACTCTGCCCGCCATCAGCCCCGAAAAAATACAGAAGCTGGGCGTAAAGAGCGAGGCGGCGACGTTGCGCGAACTGGGCAACACGCTACGCGTAAGCGGCCGCATCGAGATCGACGAGCGGCGCAGCTATACCATCGCGCCGAAATTCGAAGGCTGGGTGGAGCGCTTGTACGTGAACACGACCGGCCAGACGGTTAGTAAAGGGCAAGCCTTGTTCGACGCATACAGCCCTGACTTGATCTCGGCTCAACGCGAACATGCGCTGGCCGCGCAGGGCTTGGCCGCATTGAAAGAAGCCGATGACGAGGTGCGGCAAAGCATGCAGCGCCTCGCCGAATCCAGCGCCGCACGCCTGAAAAACTGGGACATCGCCGATATGCCTGCCGCTTCCGGCGATGCGCGACCGCGCGTGACCTTCCATGCCCCCGTCTCCGGCATCGTGCTGGAAAAGAAAGCCGTGCAAGGCATGCGCTTCATGCCGGGCGAGATGCTGTACCAGATTGCCGACCTGTCCTCGGTGTGGGGCGTCGCTGAAATACCGGAACAGGACATCGCCCATGTACAGCCCGGCAGCCGCGCGCGGATCAACGTCGACGCCTGGCCCGCGCGCACCTTCGATGGTCGCGTGGACTTCATCTACCCGACGCTGAACAGCGCGACGCGCACGGTGCAGGTGCGTATGCAGATCGGCAACCCCAAAGGCTTGCTCAAACCTGCCATGTTCGTCAACGCGCAAATCGAGGTGGGCAAAGGCGGCAAGGTGCTGGCTGTGCCCACCTCGGCAGTGATCGACAGCGGCACGCGGCAAGTGGTGCTGGTACGTCTGGCGGAAGGGCGCTTCGAGCCGCGCACCGTCACGCTCGGCAGCCGCGGCGAGGATTACGTCGAGGTATTGGCCGGTATCGCGCAAGGCGAACAGGTGGTGACCTCCGCCAACTTCCTCATCGACGCCGAGAGCAATCTCAAAGCGGCGCTCGGCGGCTTGAGCCATGCGCACGGCGACACAACGCAAGGCCAGACGCCAGCCGCAGAACAAACCAAGCCCGCCGGAGTGGGGCATCAGGGGTTAGGCACGCTGGAATCAATCAATGCCGATGGCAGCGTCAGCATCACGCATGAAGCGATCAAAACGCTGGGCTGGCCGGGCATGACCATGGACTTCGCACTGGCCAACTCCTCGCTGGCGCAAGGCATCCAACCGGGCACGGCGATTCGCTTCGAACTGGTCGAGCGCAAACCGGGTGAATATGTAATCACCAAGCTGCAAGCCCAACCGGGCAAGTCTCACGAGGGGCACTGATATGCTGAATGTCATCATCGACTGGTCGGCGCGCAACCGTTTTCTGGTGCTGCTGGCCACGCTGTTCATCACGCTGGCGGGCATTTACGCGCTGGCAAAAACGCCGCTGGATGCGCTGCCGGATTTATCCGACGTGCAGGTGATCGTGTACACCGAGTATCCCGGCCAAGCGCCGCAAGTGGTGGAAGATCAGGTCACTTACCCGCTCACCACCTCGATGATTTCGGTGCCGAAATCCAAGGTGGTGCGCGGCTTCTCGGTGTTCGGCGCGTCTTTTGTGTATGTCATTTTTGAAGACGGCACCGACCTCTACTGGGCGCGTTCGCGCGTGCTGGAATACCTCAATTTCGCTTCCGGCAAACTGCCCAAAGGCGTGACGCCGCAAATCGGCCCGGATGCGACCGGTGTGGGCTGGGTCTACCAGTACGCGGTGATTCCTGTCCTGAGCAGCGTCGAAGGAGGCGTGAACAAGACGCTGGCCGAACTGCGCACGATTCAGGATTGGTTCCTGCGCTACCAGCTCACCAAGGCGCACGGTGTGGCCGAGGTGGCTTCCGTCGGCGGCTTCGTGCAGGTGTATCAGGTGACGGTGGATCCGGTGAAGCTGCGCGCCTATGGCATTCCGCTGATGAAAGTCACGCAGGTGATCCGCGACTCCAACCGCGATGTGGGCGGGCGCGTGGTGGAAATGGCCGAGACCGAATACATGGTGCGCGGCAGAGGCTATCTGCGCGGCAAGAGCGACCTCGAAAATCTGGTGGTCAAATCGGAACGCGGCACA
>JBBIJL010000252.1:0-2772 GCA_037446005.1 Gallionellaceae bacterium
AATGAGTTCCTGCAACACGCTACGCACCGGTGTCGGGATCGCCGCCCGCAACGCCTCTGCCACATCCAGCCACACACTCCCCGCTTGCTCCGCGCGCAACGGTTTATGCGCGAGTTGAATCTTCAGCGGGGTGATGTGCAATTTGAAATGGGTGAAGGTATGCGTGAACGTCTCCAATCTTTCCCCCTCGCCCGCCTCCATGCCGTTGCGCTCGAACCAACTCTGCGCGGCAACTTCGTCATCGAATTGCGGCGGACACCAGAGGCCGCCCCAGATGCCGCTGCCGGGGCGCTTTTCCAGCAGGATGTCGTTGCCGTGCATGAGCAGTAAAAAGGTGGCGCGCTTTTCCGGCACGCTTTTCTTCGGACGCGGTGCGGGCAGTTCGGCGATGCGTTCGCTCTGCAAGGCAACGCAGTCGGCCTGCACCGGACACAGGGCGCACTTGGGTTTGCTGCGCGTGCAGACGGTGGCGCCCATGTCCATCAACGCCTGGGTGTAGATGGCGACATCGCGCTGCGGCAACAGCGCCTCGGCTTGCTGCCACAGGCGCTCTTCCACTTGCTTGTTGCCCGCCCAGCCTGCAATGCCGCAGTAGCGCGCGAGCACGCGCTTGACGTTGCCGTCGAGTATGGCGCGGCGCTCGTGATACGCCAGCGCACAGACGGCGGCGGCGGTGGAGCGGCCGATGCCAGGCAGTTCAAGTATCTGTTCAAACTCGCGCGGAAATTCGCCGCGATGTTTTTCCGCGATGATCTTGGCGGCCTTGTGCAGGTTGCGTCCGCGCGCGTAGTAGCCGAGGCCGCTCCAATGCGCGAGCACTTGCTCTTCGGTCGCGGCGGCGAGCGCGGCAATGTCCGGGAATGTTGCGACGAAGCGCTGGTAATAAGGGATGACGGTGGCGACCTGCGTCTGTTGCAGCATGATCTCGGACAGCCACACGCGATAGGCATCCTGCCCTTGCCACGGCAAGCCGTGGCGGCCATGCGTGCGTTGCCAGGCAATAAGTTGGGAAGCGAACGATTTCATAATCCACAAAATAAAACGAGGCCGCAACGGCCTCGTGTCTTTTTCAACGCCCGCACATTATTCCGGCAAAGCGATCTTGTTGTCGGTGCTGTATTGATAGTCTTTGAAGATGTGCTCCGCCGACAGCACTTGGTAGTTGCCGTCCGCCGCTTTGCGCGTGGTGTCTTTCAAACGGTAGGTGTAATGGCCGCAAGTCCACAGCTTGAAGTTGCGCATATGGGTACACAGACAGGTCTTGTCGAACACCTGGATTTTTTTCTCGTCGGGATGTGCGGCCACTTCGCGATTGTAAGAGTCGATGTAGGAACAGCGGCCGTTGGCATCGAGGATGTAGCCGTAGGATTCGCAACCGGGGCGGATGCCGGAGCCGATGGCGGGGCTGTTTTTCAGCATGCGCATCGGATAACCGGTGGGCGAGACGCCGTTCACTTCGATGTCGGACTCGCTCGCTTTGAAGTATTGCTGCTGCACATCGGCAGGCAGGCCGCATTCTTTGGCCACGGTGAAACGCGTGGCCACTTGCACTGCCGCCGCGCCCATCTCGAGGAAATTGGCAGCGTCGGTTCCGGTGAAGATGCCGCCGGCGGGAATGACCGGGATGTCGAGTTTTTCCGCGTGCAGGTAATCCAGTATCTCTTGCGTGATGGTGCGCAGATCATATTGCGCCCAATCCATGCCGAAGCCCAAGTGGCCGCCCGCGAGCGGACCTTCGACCACGACGTAATCGGGCAAGCGGTTGGAGCGGGCATTTTTGCGCAGGAACAATTGCAGCGCGCGCAGCGAGGAAACGATGATGCCGAGCTTGGCCTCGCGGAAACGCGGATGATTTTCGATCATGGCGAACGAGCCCAGATGCAGCCCTGCCGCCAGAGTGATGCCGTCGATGCCCGCCGACAGCGCTTCATCCAAACGCACCTTGAGCGTTTCTTTGGGCGCATTCATGGTGAGCTTTTCCATGACGTTGACGAACACCATACCGGAGCCGCGCTTGGCTTCCATGGTCTTGCTCACGTGCAGGCGGGTGGATTCGGCGATATGGCCGAGATCGAACTTGACCTCGGCCTTGTCGGAATTCTCGAGGTTGTATTTGTACTGAGTCAGCTTGGTTTTGACGAAGTCGGTGTCGTACAGACGATCCGTTACGGTGGGCAGCATGGCATCGGAGATATGCCCGATACCGCCGAGACGTGCGGCTTCCAATGCCAGTTCTGCCGTGGAAATATCCACGCCCATGCCGCCGATCATAATGGGAACCAGCTCGTGCTTGCCAAAGCGCAAGCGGAAATCATCCACGCGTTTCATACTATTCTTTCGTTACATTCAGGTTGCTATATTACCTTGGAATAGCGCGCGTGTTCCTGTTTGGTGCGCAGATACTTGTCGAAGACCATGCAAATATTGCGGATTAGCATGCGCCCTTTCGGCGTGACGCTGATCCATTGCGGCGAGATTTTCAGCAGGCCTTCGCGCTCGTATTCGGCCAGTTCTTTCAGCTCGGTGGCGAAGTATTGATCGAAGTCGATGAGATAGGCGATATTGAAAGATTCTTTCGAGATTTCAAAGTGGCACATCAGCGCCTGGATAATCGCGCGGCGCACCAGATCGTCCGCGTTCAGTTCTAGGCCGCGCATGATAGGCAGCGTGTTGCGGTCGAGCGCGTCGTAGTAATCCTCCAGTTCGCGGAAGTTCTGGCTGTAGGTCGGGCCCACCTTGCCGATGGAGCTGACGCCGACCGCGACCAGATCG
>JBBIJL010000253.1:0-2761 GCA_037446005.1 Gallionellaceae bacterium
GAGACGATCAGGGCGGGGCGGGTCTTTTTTATTTCGGTGCCGATGGTGGGATCGAGGTTGACCCAATACACTTCGCCGCGCTTTACCATACCCATTCTTCATCCCCTTCATCGGCGGGCAGCGCCGCGAGCGGCGCGACATCGGCTTCCGGCTTGTAGCCCTCGAACCATCCGGCGCGCGGCGCTTTGACCGGCGCAATCAGCAAGTTTTTGCCCTCCAGCCGAATATCCACTTCCTCGCCGATTTCGCATGCGGCCAATAGGGCTGCGGGAATGATAACTCCTCGGGAGTTTCCTACTTTTCTTAAACTGGTGCGCATGGCGACCTCCAAATATTTTGTTGCAACAATGTTATAACGCCCTGCGCGCGCACGCAAGTAAAGATGGCAGCCTACTTCCCCCCTTTACAAAGGGGGAGTGAGGGGGATTTTTGCACTCTGAAGAAATTCAAATCCCCCCTCGCCCCCCTTTAAAAAGAGGGATGTAGCTTCGCAAGCCAAGACGGCTCTCACAAACAGTCCAGTTTATGGTTCAACACTTCATCAAGCCAGATTTCTCCATATAAGCAATTTCCATAAACATAGCATCTAATATTCTTTTTCGGCACAAGGCGTTTTCGCTAAAGTGTGCGCCATACAAGTTGCACCGTCTAAATCATTTCGGAGATAACCATGAAGAAATCCCTGATCCTGCTGGCTTTGGCCGCCACTTTTTCCGCTTCGGCGTTCGCCACCGAGGTGAGCATCCTGAACGCTTCTTACGATGTGTCGCGCGAGTTTTACAAGAACTACAACCCGTTGTTCATCAAGCAGTGGAAGAAAAAGACCGGCGACGACCTTTCCATCAAGCAATCGCATGGCGGCTCCAGCAAACAGGCGCACGCGGTGGTGGACGGGCTGGAGGCGGACGTGGTGACGATGAACCAGTCCATCGACGTGGACATCCTCGCCGAGAAGCAATTGATTCCCGCCGACTGGGCAAAGCGTTTGCCGAACGGCAGCGCGCCGTTCAGCTCCACTTCGGTGCTGCTGGTGCGCAAGGGCAACCCCAAGGGTATCAAGACCTGGGCTGACCTCGCCAAGCCGGGCGTGGCCGCGATTATCGCCAACCCCAAAACTTCGGGTAACGGTCGTTACGCTTACCTCGCGGCATGGGGTTCGGTCATCAAGCAGGGCGGTAATGCCGCGCAAGCCAAGGATTTGGTCGCCAAGATATTTGCCAATGTGCCGATTCTGGAAACCGGCGGACGCGGTGCGACGACCACTTTTGTGCAGCGCGAAATCGGCGATGTGCTGGTGACGTTTGAAAACGAAGTGGGGCTCATCAAGCAGGAATACGGCGAGGACAAATTCGATCTGGTATATCCGCCGATCAGTATCGTGGCCGATCTGCCGGTGAGCGTGGTGGACAAGGTAGTGGACAAGCGCGGCACGCGCAAAGTGGCTGAGGCTTATCTGCAAACCTTGTACACACCGGAAGCGCAGGAGATCGCCGCGCAGTTCGAGCTGCGTCCGCGCGATGCGAAGATCGCCAAAAAATACGCCAAGACGTTGCCGCCGCTCAAGCTATTCACCGTGGACGAAGTGTTTGGCAGCCTGAAGCAGGCGCAGGCCGAGCACTTCAAGGACGGCGGCGTGTTCGACCAGTTCTACACCAAAAAGTAATCCACCATGACCTCGCTTCACCGTTTAAATGCCTTGCAGAACGAGCTGCGCGACACGCTCAGCCTGACCGACGACTACAAGCTGGATGTGAGCGGCGACGACGTGCGCGCCAATTTCATCGGCCTGCAATTGCGCAGCGTGTTCCACGCCCATCGTCGATGCGCGCCGCATTTCATCAGGCCGAGGCGGCGTAATGAACGTCATGGCCAAATCGCTGAGCGATGCCGAGATCGAAGCGCTGGCAGATTACATTTCCGGCTTATAAACCAACCCGTTTTTGGCGTATAGTGGCGCGCCGTTTGCGGCATGGCGCTACTGGTTAGAGCCCAACCCCTCCCAGCCTCCCCTTCTCAGGGGAGGAGCCGACTCCGCTCTCCCCCTGAGAAGGGGAGTTGGAGAGGGGTTAAGCCTGATGAAAATTCCGGCAGAAAACCAACCGCCTTCAGGGCAACAACTTCCGGGAATACGCATGAGAAATAAATTATTGTGGATAGTGCTGGCGCTCACCTCGTCCGCGCTCAATACGGCGCAGGCGGCACAATTGACCCCGCTGCTGCGCCAGTCCCAAGCCGCGCACTTATCCGCCGAAGTCCTGACGCGCTACCATTACAAACAGATGGTGCTGGACGACGCGGCGTCCACAAAAATATTCGACAACTACCTGAAGTCGCTGGATGGCGAAAAATTAGTTTTCCTGCAAGCGGACATAGGCCAATTCGCCGATGCGCGCACGCATCTTGACGATGCCATCCTCAAAGAGGACTTGAGCGTTCCCTTTGCCATATTCAATCTGTACCAGCAGCGCATTGCCGAACGCCTGACTTACGCGCGCTCCCTGCTCAAGGCTGGCTTCGATTTCAAGCAAGAGGACAGCTATCCGTTCAACCGCAAGAATGCGGCATGGCCCCAATCCGCAGACGAACTCAACGACTTGTGGCGCAAGCGCGTCAAGAACGACTGGCTGCGTCTCAGGCTGGCGGGCAAGGACGATAAGAGCATTGCCGATACGCTGGGCAAACGCTATGAAAATTCGCTGAACAGCATCTCCAGAGTCACCGGCGACGATGCGTTCCAGAGTTTTATGAACGCCTATGCGAC
>JBBIJL010000254.1:0-2703 GCA_037446005.1 Gallionellaceae bacterium
CGATCATCCCATTTTCATCGACAGATAGCGCTTCTACACCGAGCACCTCTACAATCAGTCAACTGTTGAGTTGATGTTGACTTCCATCCGCAAAATAAGGAAACTGCGCTCTGTGCCGATTTGAGTTCAGCTTGCGGGGCACGTTAAACATACCAGCTAAAGCGAGTAAACCCGCTCTAGCCCTCAAGCTGAGCGGGTTTTTTGTTTGGGGGTATGCAAGTGGTTTCTTCGGTAGGTATCGTTAGCGCACAGCGCGCTATGTTTGACGCACCGCTGCAATTCAAGAGTGGCGCGGTGTTGCCGCGTTACGAGTTGGTGTACGAAACATATGGCACGCTGAACGCCGACAAATCCAATGCCATTCTGATTTGTCACGCGCTCTCCGGCCATCATCACGTAGCCGGCACTTACGCCGACGAACCGAAAAATGTCGGCTGGTGGGACAACATGGTTGGCCCCGGCAAGCCCATCGACACCGACAAATTTTTTGTGGTCGGACTGAATAACCTCGGCGGCTGTCACGGCTCTACCGGCCCGATCAGCATCAACCCGGAATCCGGCAAACCTTACGGCTCTGGTTTTCCCGTCATCACGGTGGAAGACTGGGTCGAGTCGCAAGCGCGGCTGGCCGACCGTCTCGGTATTCAACAATTCGCGGCGGTGATCGGCGGCAGCCTCGGCGGCATGCAGGCATTGCAATGGTCGCTGGCGTACCCCGAGCGCGTGCGCCATGTACTGGCCATCGCCAGTGCGCCGCGCCTCACTGCGCAAAACATCGCTTTCAACGACGTGGCACGCAACGCCATTCTTACCGATCCCGATTTCCACGGCGGCGATTACTATGCGCACGGCGTGGTGCCGACGCGCGGCCTGCGGCTGGCGCGCATGCTGGGGCATATCACCTATCTTTCCGACGATGCGATGGCGGACAAATTCGGGCGCGAACTGCGCGCGGAAAAAATCAATTACGGCTTCGAGGTCGAATTCGAGATCGAGTCGTATTTGCGTTACCAAGGCGACAAATTCGCCGCCTATTTCGACGCGAACACCTACCTGCTGATGACCAAGGCACTGGACTATTTCGACCCCGCCCACGATTGCGGCGGCGATTTGAACAAAGCCTTTGCGGCGGCGCGCGCGGATTTTTTGGTGATCTCGTTCACCACCGACTGGCGCTTCTCGCCGGAGCGCTCGCGCGAGATCGTGCGCCCGCTGCTGCATAACCGCCGCAACGTGAGCTACGCGGAAATCACCTCCACGCACGGCCACGACTCTTTCCTGATGGAGCATCCGCACTACTTCGACGTGGTGCGCGGCTATCTCAACAATGTCGCAAAGGAGGTGGCAGCATGAGCAGGGAGCAGGGGCCCCGCAACGCGGGGAGACGACCGTCCGCGATTGCTGACAGGTGCCGACACAACTTATCTTTAAATTATCCGCCGTCAGTAAAGGAGGCGACCCCATGAGCAATACGATGCTAAACACACGCCCCGACTTCGCCGCCATCGCCGCATGGATACCGCAGGGCGCCTCCGTGCTCGACCTCGGCTGCGGCGACGGCAGCCTGTTGCAGTATTTAAAAAGCGAACGCGCGGTACGCGGCTACGGTGTCGAAATCAGCGACGCGGGCATCGCCGCCTGCATCGAGAACGGCGTGAACGTGATCCAGAACGATTTGGATTCCGGCCTGAAAGATTTTGAAAGCAACTCGTTCGATTACGTCATCCTGTCGCAAACGCTGCAAGCCACACGCCACACCGAACCGCTAATACAGGAAATGCTGCGCGTGGGACGCGAGGGCATCGTCAGCTTCCCCAACTTCGGCTACTGGAAAGCGCGCCTCAACGTGTTGCGCGGCCACATGCCGGTATCGGAAGAGCTGCCCTACCAGTGGTACGACACCCCCAACGTGCACCTGTGCACGCTCAACGACTTCGACACTTTCTGCGCCGACCACCATGTGCATATTCTGGAACGCCGCGTGATGACGGGCGACAGCGAAGTGTTCGTGCTGCCGAATCTGCTGGGTAGCATGGCGGTGTATCGCTTTCAGCGCGGGCTGTAAATTGTAGGAGCGGCTTCAGCCGCTCCTACATGCAAAGTAGTTCTGAACGAACTCAGTAAAGGCTCCTATGTCCGTCTGGCAACAATTTTTCACCCGCCGCATGTTGATCTGCGTGTTCACCGGTTTCTCTTCCGGCCTGCCGCTGTACCTGCTGTTTAACCTCGTGCCCGCATGGCTGCGCAGCGAGCATGTCGATCTCAAAACCATCGGCCTGTTCGCACTGATCCAGTTTCCCTACACGTGGAAATTTTTGTGGTCGCCGTTTCTCGACCGCTATGTGCTGCCCATGCTGGGACGGCGGCGCGGCTGGATGTTTTTGACACAGGTGGGGCTGTTGCTGGTGATCGCCGCGATGGGCGGTTTCTCGCCGCAGAGCGATTTGCACACCATCGCTTGGATCGCCTCTTTGCTCGCACTGCTGAGCGCCACGCAGGACATCGTGCTGGACGCTTACCGCCGCGAGCTGTTGAGCGATGCCGAGCTGGGGCTGGGCAATTCGGTGCATGTGAATGCCTACCGCATCGCGGGGCTGGTGCCGGGTTCGCTGTCGCTGATCCTCGCCGATTCGCTGCCGTGGAGCATGGTGTTTATCGTCACCGCGCTGTTCATGCTGCCCGGCTTGGTGATGACGCTGCTGG
>JBBIJL010000255.1:0-2689 GCA_037446005.1 Gallionellaceae bacterium
GAGTGCTCTACCACTGAGCCACATGGGCAAGCAACCAAACTGGAGCGGGTGAAGGGAATCGAACCCTCGTCGTAAGCTTGGAAGGCTTCTGCTCTACCATTGAGCTACACCCGCAGGGCTTTCCCAACAAACAATCGCAATACAAACATGCGATTGCCACAACCCAGTCAACTACTTTAAAACTACAAAATTGGTGGAGGGGGAAGGATTCGAACCTTCGAAGGCAGAGCCGTCAGATTTACAGTCTGATCCCTTTGACCGCTCGGGAACCCCTCCAAAAATGAGCCCGCGATTATCCATATAACGAGACACCCTGTCAAAGGGAATCTACAAAATACTTCCATTCAACGATTTTTTGACCCGCGGAAATACCTGCATCAGGTTTTTCTAAATAGCGCCGATTGAGCGTGCGCCTGCAACCCCTCGCCAAACGCCAGCGTGGAAGCAATCGCCCCCAGCGTCTGCGCGCCCTGCGCGGAAACCTGAATCAGGCTGCTGCGTTTCTGGAAGTCGTACACGCCCAGCGGCGAGGAGAAGCGCGCCGTGCCGGAAGTGGGCAGCACGTGATTCGGCCCCGCGCAATAATCGCCCAGCGACTCGGAGGTATAACGCCCCATAAAAATGGCTCCGGCATGCTTAAGCTTGGGCAGCCAAGCCTGAGGGTCGCCCACGGACAATTCCAAATGCTCAGGCGCGATGCGATTACTAATGCAACAAGCTTCTTCCATATCCACAACATGAATCAAGGCGCCGCGATTCTCCAACGCCGTCTTGATAATGTCTTTGCGCGGCATCTGCTCCAGCAACTTGCTGGCACTCGCCGCCACAGCCTCGATGAACGCCGCGTCGGGCGACAACAAGATGGCCTGCGCCAGCTCGTCATGCTCGGCCTGAGAAAACAAGTCCATCGCCACCCAATCGGGATCAGTCTTGCCATCGCAGATAACCAATATCTCGGAAGGCCCCGCGATCATGTCGATACCGCACACGCCGAACACGCGACGCTTGGCGGAGGCCACGTAAGCATTACCCGGCCCGACAATCTTATCCACCTTGGGGATAGTCTCCGTACCGTAAGCCAGCGCCGCCACGGCTTGCGCACCGCCGATGGTGAACACGCGATCCACGCCGGACAGATACGCCGCCGCCAGCACCAACGGGTTCTTCACGCCGTCCGGCGTGGGCACCACCATGATGAGTTCCTCCACCCCTGCCACCTTGGCCGGCAGGGCATTCATCAGTACGGAAGACGGATACGCCGCCTTGCCCCCCGGCACATAAAGGCCGACGCGATCCAGCGCGGTGATCTGCTGCCCGAGCAGCGTGCCGTCCGCCTCGGTGTAGCTCCATGAAGTTTGGACTTGTTTCTGGTGATAGGCGGTCACGCGCTGCGCAGCCTGTTCCAGCGCGCTGCGCTGGTCGGCGGGAAGGCTGTCGAATGCGGCCTTCAGTTCAGCGCGCGGCAATTCCATCGCGGCGGCATTTGCCAGCGGCAGGCGGTCGAATTTGCGCGTGTATTCCAGCACGGCAGCATCGCCGCGCTTCTTCACATCGGCAAGAATGGCCGCAACAGTCGCCTCCAGCTTTTCGTCGGCAGTTTCTTCAAAAGCCAACAGCTTACTCAGTCTGGCATCGAAGTCGGCTTGTTGGGTGGAGAGGCGCGTGATATTCATTTGATCGCTCCGGCAAACGCATCCAGCATTGGCTGTATCGTGGCGCGCTTGAGTTTCAGCGAGGCCTGGTTCACCACCAGACGCGAAGAGATTTGCACGATCTCTTCCACCGCCTTGAGGTTGTTCGCCTTCAACGTAGCGCCGCTGCTCACCAGATCGACAATCGCATCGGACAGCCCGACCAGCGGCGCCAGCTCCATCGAGCCGTACAGCTTGATGAGATCGACATGCACGCCTTTGGAAGCAAAATGTTCGCGCGCCGTCTTCACATATTTGGTCGCCACGCGCAGGCGCGCGCCCTGCTTCACCGCCGACTCGTAATCGAAGTCGTTGCGCACCGCGACCATCATGCGGCACTTGGCGATATTAAGATCGAGCGGCTGGTACAGCCCTTCGCCGCCGTGTTCATTGAGCACATCCTTGCCCGCCACGCCGAGATCGGCAGCACCGTATTGCACATAAGTCGGCACGTCGGAAGCGCGCACGATAATGAGACGCACATCAGCACGGTTGGTCGGCAGAATGAGCTTGCGCGAAGATTCCGGGTCTTCCAGCGGAGTGATGCCCGCCGCCTTGAGTAGCGGCAAGGTTTCTTCAAAGATGCGGCCTTTGGATAGTGCAATGGTAATGGTCATACTGATTCGGCAATCCGTATAAAAGGCGCGCATTCTACCGTTAAATGCGGCATGGGATGAACTCCCCTGCCGCAACCTACAATACGAACACCCAGTCTCTGCAATTGTGAGCACGTTAAATTTCCGCGCCATGTGCGTGTGCCGCGCACAGTCACAGCCAGCCTCTGGCGGGAACACCGCGAACGGAAAACTTAATCGGCGCGTCCCTTAACTCCCCCCATCATTGGCAAGCCACGCTTGGCCAGTACCCCCAGTGCGTAGATGGACAGCCAAGGGTCGAGCAGGTAATCCCACAGGTTGTTCGACTCGTACCAGCCGGCGCTCCACGCCAGCACGGCAAGCGACACGCTCCATACGATCAGCGTGCATCGCCATGCCCAT
>JBBIJL010000256.1:0-2649 GCA_037446005.1 Gallionellaceae bacterium
GGTTGGTCGGCTTGCTCGGTTTTATCTGGCTGTTTTACACGCAATTGAAAGTCTCCATGCAATTGCCGCCGCTGTACGGGGTTGCGGCGCAGGGATTGGTGGTGGCATTCGCGGTCGGCTGCCTGTTCAATTCTTTCTTGCGCGATGAAGGGCATTTCTTCGCAATTTATGCGGGTGTGCTCTTCTCCGCCTTTGTTCCAACCGACAGGGGGGCGACCTAATGGCGATCTACGCCGTCGGCGACATACAAGGCTGCTACACGGAGTTTCAGCAACTGCTGGAGCAGATGCACTTCGACCCAGCGCAGGATCAGCTCTGGCTGGTAGGCGATCTGGTCAATCGCGGGCCGGGCTCGCTGCAAGTGTTGCGTCTGGTCAAATCGCTGGGCGACAGCGCCATCACCGTCCTCGGCAATCACGATTTGCACTTGCTTGCGGTTGCTGCCGGCGAAGCGGCTCTGCATCGCAGCGACACGCTGGACGAAGTGCTGGCCGCGCCCGATCGCGACGAACTGCTCACCTGGCTGCGCCGGCAGCGCCTGCTGTATGCGCAAGGGGATTATGTTCTGGTGCATGCCGGCCTGTTGCCGCAGTGGAGCGTCAAGCAGGCCGTCGGCCTCGCACGCGAAGTCGAGCAAGCCCTGCGCGGCGATGACTACGCCACTTTCTTCGAACACATGTACGGCAATTCACCGCACGGTTGGAGCGACGACTACAGCGGCTACAAACGCCTGCGTGTCATCACCAACGCGCTCACGCGCATGCGCATCTGCACCCCGCAAGGCGAGATGGAATTCAAATTCAAAGGCGAAGTGGAAAAAATTCCGCAGGGCTACGTGCCGTGGTTTGAAATGCCCAAACGCAAGAGCCGCGATGCGACCGTTATTTTCGGCCACTGGTCGGCGCTGGGTTTGAAGGTCTTGCCCAATGTCATCGCGCTGGATACCGGCTGCCTGTGGGGCGGCCCGCTGACGGCCATCCGTTTGGAAGACCGCAAACTGTTTCAGGTGGAATGCAAAAATCCGGTGGCGCAGGACTGGTAGGGGCGTGCAGGGCACGCTCCTACCATAGCTTCAATTACGGCTCAGGTTAAAACCTGCGCGGTTGCGGGGTGTAAGCGGAACTCCGCACATCGAGATGGCGGAACGTGATGCGTCCCTTGCTCAGGTCGTAGGGCGAAAATCAAGACGGCAAGAAGATGAAGGAAGGAATTACCGCAGAACGGAGACTAACCAGACAACGACGAGATAAATTGAAGATTGCAGGTGAGCACTGTGCGCTTTATCGGGGTGGGGAATAGCAAACGAAGTTATCGGTGGTGCCTAAACGGACTTCGCTAAACAGCCAGAAGCAGTCTTTGCATCATCTGCTCGGCCTGTTTCACATATCCTCCGCCAAACAAATTCGCGTGATTGAGAATGTGGTAGAGATTGTATAAATCGCGGCGAACGGTGTAGCCCTCATCCAGCAGCCATGCGGCGCGATAGGCTGCGTAGAAGTCTGCCGGATAGCCGCCGAAAAGCTCGGTCATGGCAAGGTCGCATTCGCGGTCGCCGTAGTAAGCGGCGGGGTCGAAGAGTGCGGGGGTGCCGTCGGCCAGATAGGCATGGTTGCCGCTCCACAGATCGCCATGCAGCAGCGAAGGTTGCGGGGTGTAGCCAAGGAAGAAAGCGGGCAAAGCCTCCAGCAACTGCTCGCCCAAGCGTTGCACTTCTCCTGCGTAGCCGTTCTGCACGGCAAGGCGCAGCTGATAACCCAAGCGCTGTTCGCGCCAGAAAGCTATCCAGTCGTCTTTCCATCCGTTCGGTTGCAGTGTGGTGCCGATGAAGTTGTCTTGTGTAAAACCGAAGCGAGACGAGGTGCGGCGATGCAGTGCGGCGAGCTGTTCGCCGAGTAGCCGGACATTGCCGTGCGCATTCAATTCCAGATATTCGAGCAGCAGATAGCTTTGCCGGTCTGCGATGCCGTGCGTGATGGGGCGCGGCACGCGCACGGTGCCGGTCGCGGCGATGGTATCGAGACCGGCGGCTTCGGCGACGAACATCGCGTGATGCCGGGCCTCATTGAGCTTGAGGAAATAACGCGTGCCGTCGCTGCCGTCCAAACGATAGGCTGCATTGATGCTGCCGCCCCCGACGGGCGTAGCGCTGCGCGCTTTGAACGGGCGCTGCGTCGCGTCATTGATGCTGGCGGCTATTTGGCCGAGGAGTTTTGCGTTCACGCCTTGAATTGCAAATCGCCGTGTTCCGTGAACTCGAACATCGGCCCCCACGCCACCTCCCAGTAGTGCCCGTCCGGATCGGTGAAGTAACCGCTGAATCCGCCCCAGAACGTGTCCTGCGGTGCCTTGGCGATGTGTGCACCCGCCTCGGCAGCGCGGGCGAAGATGCTCACGATCTCGGCTTTGCTGCGCGCGTTGTAGGCGAGGGTGAAGCCGCGGAAGGTGTGGGGTGCGGGCAGGACGACTTCTTCCCCGATGTCCTCGGCGAGTTTTTCCAGCGGGTAGAGCGAGAGCCATACGCCAGGCAACGGAATGAAGGTAACGCCTGCATTTTCGGTGACGGGTGGGGTGGCGAATATTTCGCGGTAAAACTCAGTGGAGCGCGCGAGGTTTGCTACGCCCAGGGTGATGACGGTCATGCGCGGGATT
>JBBIJL010000257.1:0-2629 GCA_037446005.1 Gallionellaceae bacterium
ACGCGCGATCACCTCTTCGATCTGCAACGGTTTGGTGACGTAGTCGACTGCCCCCGCATCGAAGCCGTTCACTTTGTCTTCAGTCTCTGCGCGTGCAGTCATGAAGATCACGGGTATGTCGCGGGTATTCGGCTGTTTTTTCAATCTCCGGCACACCTCTAACCCATTCATCTCCGGCATCATCACGTCGAGCAAAATGAGGTCGGGTTGCGCGAATTCCGCGCGCTGCAATCCTTCCGCACCGTCCTGTGCCACCAGTATGCGATAGCCGTGCTCTTCCAGATTCTCGGCCATCACGCCGATGTTGGCAGGCGTGTCGTCCACGATGAGGATCGTGGGCAATATTTTTTCAGTTGTCTTTTGATTCATTGAAACCTCTAATGATTCATTAGTTAAGCCTGTCCTGAGCCCTTCGATAAACTCAGGACAGGCTTGTCGAAGTGGCCGCTCCTACAAAACCCGCATCCTCCACAATTGAGCATATCCCGATTGCCTTAAAGGCAGGATGGGGTTCCCTGCAAGTTCACTCACGGTTTCTTTTCCAAATACTGTTCGACAAACCTCAAAATGGCTTTGGTTTGATACCCCTGTGCCATGCTGCGCAACTGCTCGGCAAACGGAAGGTAACGCTCATCCATTTCAATGATGTGACTGGCGCGCAGCAAAATGTCGCGGATGCTTCCCCTCTGTGCCAGATGATGCAGGATTTTCATCTCCGCCTGCGGCGGAATGACGAACGGCTTGGCGAGGTTCGCTTCCGCATCATCCACCAGCGCTAGCGTTTGGCTCCCCCCCGTATAACCCGTCGCGTTGCGTTGTTCCAACGGAGTAGCAGTATCGGCCTGCACCTCCAGTTCGAACCAGAACGTGCTGCCCTGCCCAAGCGTGCTGCTGACCTGAATGTCGCTGCCCATCAGGCGCACGAACTGTCGGCTGATGGGCAATCCCAAGCCGGTTCCACCATGGTGATAGCGGTGTTCGCCCACCTGTTCGAAGGGCTGGAAGATGGCATCCAATTGCTCTGCGGCGATGCCGATGCCAGTGTCTTGCACTTCGAAACGCAAACGCCCGGACTCCGTCCGGCTTACCCGCAGGCTCACCGTTCCGCATCTGGTGAATTTAACCGCATTGGATATCAGGTTGAGCAATACCTGCCGCAGGCGCTTTTCATCCACGCCGACCCAGGCGGGCAAATCCGGCGCGATGATGCAAACGAACTCGAGGCGTTTTTCATCCGTTTTGATACGCATGATGCCGGCGACGGCGTGCAGGAAGCTTTCCAGCTCGATATTGTTCCGCACAATCGACATCTTGCTCACCTCGATTTTCGTGAAATCGAGGATGTCGTTGACGAGCGTCAACAGGTGCTCTCCGCTTTGCCGGATGATATTCACGCCCGCCAGCTGCCTTTCATCCAACCGCTTGTCGCGCCCGAGCAGTTGCGCATAGCCGAGAATGCCGTTGAGCGGCGTGCGCAACTCATGGCTCACCTGCGCCAAAAATTCGCCGCGCAGCTTGGTCAGCCGCTGGGCTTCGGCCAGCGCGGCTTCGCGCGCGATCTCGTAGCGTTTGAACTCGGTGATGTCGCGGATTACCCCGACCAGCATCTGCTGGCCATCGGCGGCAATAAACGAAGCTTTCTTGGTCTGGATGTGATGCTCCGTGCCGTCCGCCGAGGTAAAGTGCTCTTCATTCAAATTGACTTCGCCGGACTCGAACACGATCTCGTCTTTTGCCCAGAATACATCGGCCTGTTCCTTGGGAAAGACATCGTAATCGGATTTGCCGAGCATCGCTTCGCGCGAAATTCCGGCGAAGTTGCAAAAAGCATCGTTGAGCAGCGTCCAGCGATGCTGCCTGTCCTTGACGAAGATCGGGTCGGAAACCGAGTCGATCACACTGTCGAGGAAGTTATGCGAAGCCAAGAGCTCGGCTTCCAGCCGCTTGCGCGCGGTGGTATTGATGGCAAAAACGGTCAGGCCGACCACCTCGCCCGCATCATTGAAAATCGGCGAACCGAAGTTATCGTTATATTCGTAAGCAAGCTTGCCATCCGTAACGACCTTTTCCTTTGACTCGACGGAAACGCTATTGCCGGCCAGCACCCGGTCGAAGCCTTGGCGGCAAAACTCCCGGAATGCTTGGTCGGAAATACTTTCGATCATGTTCATGCCGATGGCGATGTCCGTCCCCCGGATGCGTTTTGCCCCTTCCCGATGCCGGTTATTGAAGAAGAGATAACGGTATTCCCGATCCAGCGCAAACACGCTCACACTCGCCGAGCTTTCCAGCATGGACTGCAACTGATTGAAGTGGTCGCGGTAGCGCGCCTCGCTCTCGCTCAACGCGGCTTCCATGCGCTTGCGCCCGGTGATGTCGTGCACGTAGCCGTACCAGATCGTACCGCCGTCGGGGTGGGGTTGCGGATTGGTGTTGCTTTCCATCCAGCGTTCGCCTTTGGTGGGATGCTGAATGCGGTATTCGCAATGCCATGTCGTCATGTTGCGGGCGGACTCGGCGATGGTGTCCAGCACCCGCTGCGCATCGTCGGGATGGTTGAGTTTCATCAACGCGGAGGCGTCTGCGGCCACCTCCTGCGGTTGCAAGCCGAACAACTCGTGGATATTCG
>JBBIJL010000258.1:0-2628 GCA_037446005.1 Gallionellaceae bacterium
ACATGGATGTGGTGGCCTTGGCGCAACACGGCGTGGAATATGCCGTCGCCACTTTGGGTACGGCGACCACGCCGTTCCATGTGCAAAAGCTGCTACGTCTGTGCGAGCAAGTGGTGTTCTGTTTCGACGGCGACCGCGCCGGTCAAAAGGCCGCATGGCGCGCGCTGGAAAACGCGCTGCCGCAATTGCAGGACGGCAAGCGCATCGGCTTTTTATTTTTGCCGGAAGAGCACGACCCCGATACCTATATCCGTGAATTCGGCACCGAGGCGTTTGAGGAACAGTTGGACGATTCATTGCCGCTGTCCGGTTATCTGTTGCGCGAACTTACGGCTCAGGTTGATTTGAGCACGCCCGAGGGGCGCAGTGCTTTATTGAAGAACGCGCAGCCTTTGCTCACCGCGATCAGCGCGCCGACCATGGCGTTGCTGTTGCGCAAGGAGGTGGCTGCGCTGGCTGGGATGACGCAGGAGGAGCTGGAAGCCAGTTACGATATCAAGCCCCTCGCCGCGCCGCGCCGTGTCGCGCCGCCCAAGGCCAAACGTTCCACGCCTTCCGGTCTGCGCACGCTGCTGCGTTGCCTGGTGATGAAGCCGGAGTTGGCGCGCGAGTTGCCGGGCGACTGGCAGGGCGATGGTGCAGAAGGCTCAGCCATCGCTGCGCTGGCGGACTGGTTGCGCGAGTCGGCGGATGAAACGACCACGGCGGCAATGATCCAGCATTTTCAGGGTTCGATGCATGAGGGGGTGTTCGCTGTTGCGCAGGGCGAGGTCATGCAATGGGGCGAGGCATTCGATGTGCAGGCCGAATTCGCCGGGACGCTGGACAAGTTGCGCGAGGAAGCGCGCAAGGCGGAGCTGGAACTGCTGCATGCAAAGATGCTGGGGAAGGACTTGAAAGCCCTGAACGAGCAAGAGCGGGCACGTTATTTGCAGTTGCTGCAACGCGGCTAAGTGCAGCTAACCTTCGGAAAAGTTTTGAAAATCGGGTATAATCCGCGACCTTTTTGGCAGCGCCCGTACCATGTTGGTGCTGCGGTATTTGAAAATTTTATTTGAGGATCCACCGATTATGGCGACTCAGCAACAGAACAAAAAACCCACTTCTGCCAAGCCGGCTGCCAATGGCAAACAAGCGGCCGGTGCCAAGCAGGCCGAAAATCCGGTCGAACAATTGCAGGATGTGGAAGAGCGCCGCACGCGCCTGAAAGCGCTGATTCTGCTGGGCAAAGAACGCGGCTATCTGACTTATGCCGAGATTAACGACCACTTGCCCGAAATGCTCGAAGTCGAGCAGATCGAAGGCGTGGTGAGCATGATTAACGACATGGGCATCAGCGTGCATGATCAGGCGCCCGACGTCGAAAATCAGGTCATGTCCGATGTGGCTCCCGTGGTGGCGGACGAAGATGCGGTGGAGGAGGCCGAAGCCGCGCTGTCGACGGTGGATTCCGATTTCGGCCGTACGACCGACCCGGTGCGTATGTATATGCGCGAAATGGGTACGGTCGGTCTGCTCACGCGTCAGGACGAAATCGTCATTGCCAAGCGCATCGAAGAAGGCTTGAAGCACATGATTCAGGCCATTTCGGCCTGTCCCGCCACCATCGCGGAAATTCTCGCGCTGGCGGAAAAAGTCACCAAGGATGAATTGCGCATTGATGAAGTGATTGACGGTTTTATCGACGTCCAGGAAGAAGAGGTTGTTGCTGCACCTGTGGGCGAAGATGAGGAAGTCGAAGAAGGCGAAGAAGAGGAAGTCGAAGAAGAGTCCGAAGAAGACGGCGAAGCTGCCGCCGCCGCCAATCTCGCGCAACTCAAAGAAGACGCCTTGGCGCGCTTCGCGGTGATTGCCGATTTGTTTACCAAGCTGGGCAAGGCTTACGAGAAATTCGGCTATCGCAGCAAGCAGTACGACAAGCTGCAATTGCAAATTTCCGAAGAATTGATGCAGTTCCGCTTCTCGGCCAAGCAAGTGGACGCCCTGTGCGACACCATGCGCGGTCTGGTGGAAGAAGTGCGCAGCTATGAACGCAGCATTCAAGAACTGTGCGTCGTTAAAGCGCACATGCCGCGTCCGCACTTCATCAAGGTGTTCCCGCTGAACGAAGAAAATCTGGATTGGGTGAAGCAGGAAATCGCCGCCAAGAAACCGTACAGCGAGACACTGGTGCGTTACCAAGCCGCCATCATCGACCAGCAAAAGAAGATGAACGAGCTGCAACAGCGTGTCGGTATTCCCATCAAGGATCTGAAAGAGATCAACAAGCAGATGACCAACGGCGAAGCCAAGGCACGCCGCGCCAAGCGCGACATGATCGAGGCCAACCTGCGTCTGGTGATCTCCATCGCCAAGAAATACACCAACCGCGGCCTGCAATTCCTCGACCTGATCCAAGAAGGCAACATCGGTCTGATGAAGGCCGTTGATAAATTCGAATACCGTCGCGGTTACAAGTTCTCGACTTACGCGACATGGTGGATCCGTCAGGCCATTACCCGTTCCATCGCCGACCAGGCGCGCACCATCCGTATCCCGGTGCACATGATCGAAACCATCAACAAGATGAACCGTATCTCGCGCCAGATTCTGCAAGAGACCGGGCTGGAAGCCGATGCCGCCACTTTG
>JBBIJL010000259.1:0-2606 GCA_037446005.1 Gallionellaceae bacterium
TGTGCCGGTTGCGCCAGCAGCCAGCGCCCGTCGGGCAGGTGCATCGCCCACGCCGACTCGTGCTCGGGACGATGCAGCCAATCGTTGTCGCGCGCATCCGGCGCGGGCGGCATCAGCGCCGCGCCGGTGTGTGCCAGCAAACGACGCTCGGCGGAATACAACGAGATGCGCGGCAGCGAAGGCCGCGCCAGCTTTTCCAGCACCGCTTGCTGCTGGGTCGCCGGTGCATCGGCGGCAGGCAGCGCCAGCACGATCACATCGCGCACTGTTTGGAATATCTGGTTCTGCGGCGAGCGCTCGCCCTGAAAATGGAAAAACGCGCCCGCAGCCACCACCAGCAAGGCGAGGCTGGCAATCACGCCAAGATAAATCTGGAAATAAAGTTTCCTCATGCCGTCGCCTCCTCGCCATCCTGATTGCGTGCGAACACATAGCCCGCCCCGCGCAGCGTGATGATGCGGCGCGGATGTTTCGGATCGTCCTCGATGGCCGCGCGGATACGCGAGATGTGCACGTCGATGGAGCGGTCGAACGCTTCCAGCGGCTCGCCTTTCACCGCATCCAGCAACTGCTCCCGGCTCATCACCCGTCCCGGTTTATCGGCCAGCGCGACCAGCAGATCGAACTGGTACGAAGTCATCTCGCACGGCTTGCCCTCCACGCGCACCAAGCGCGCGCCACGGTCGATCTCCAGCCTGCCGAAACGCAACACATCGCCGCCGCCCACCTTGCCGCGCCGCAAGATCGCCTTCAACCGCGCCAGCAACTCGCGCGGCTCGAACGGCTTGGGCAGATAATCGTCCGCGCCCATCTCCAGCCCGAGGATGCGATCCATCGCCTCGCCGCGCGCGGTCAGCATCAGCACCGGGATGGCGGAGAACGCGCGCAACTGGCGGCACGCATCCAGCCCGTCGCCGTCCGGCAACATCAAGTCCAGCACCAGCGCGTCGTAAGCCTCCTGCTTCAAGGCTTGCAGCCCGGGGGCGATAGCGTGGCGCGCCTCGACGCTGTAACCGGCATTGCCCAAATACTGCTGCAACATGCCGCACAAGCGTTCGTCGTCGTCGATGATGAGGATGCGATGGTTCATGTGAGACTCCAAAATAATTGCCCCGCATCATACCAAGCGGGGCGGGGGGCGACTCAAAGTGACGTGCTAAAAATCCGTTCGCCCAGAGCTTGTCGAAGGGCGTTTCATTAAACCTGTCGAACTGAATAATCCCTCCATTCATGGTTCGACAAGCTCACCACGAACGGAGGGGTTACTCAACGCATCCTCAACCGTGATGCATCCACCCGCCGCGCTGCTCCATCTTCTCAGCCAGCTTGGCGCGTTGCTCCGGTGTCAGCACCTCGGCCACATCCTGCATGGTCTGCGTCGCCAGCTTGCTCGCCTCGTCCACCAGCTTCACCTGCTCGGCGCGCAAGGCCTCGATGGCCGCCTTGTCTATCGTCGCCGCCGACATCAGCTTGCGCATCTGCACATGGTTGTCGCGCATCTTCTCGGCCAGCGGCGCGCCCTTCTCCACCGAGGCCTTCACGATGGCGGATGCCTTCGCCTTCTGCTCATCGCTCGCCTTCACCTCTTTCAGCATGTGCTGCATACGCTTGTCGGCAAACTTGTTCGCCTGCTCCACATCCACCGGCTTGCCGGACATGAACGCCTCCGGCCCGCCGTGATGCCCCCAACCCGGCTCGCAGGCGAACGACTTGCCCGCAAAGAAGCCGAGGCCGAACACCAGCATGATGCCCAAGAACTTGCCGAAACAACGGCCGCGATGCCCGCCGTGGCAACGATGCTCATGCCTGTTGCTACCGCAGCAACGGTCTTTATTCTCGGTGTTCGTATCTTGCGTGGTCGTAGTTTGTTCGCTCATTTCGTTCTCCTTGAAAGTTTGGTGCCGCACCGTGTGTGGCGGCTGGGTGTCACTTTAGGAGCGGAGCGTTGCTGACGTTTGTGGGGAAGGTAAAGATTTGTAAAGCGGCGCAAAATTCTTCGACGCACATCTAGCCGACTTGCATTTCCGTGTATAGCTTCATAATATACAAACCATGATTGATCTGAGCAAAATCACGGGCTTCAACTGGGATGACGGCAATGCCCGGAAAAATGAAAAGCACGATGTCTCAATGGCCGAGGCAGAGCAGGTCTTCTTCAACGACCCGCTGTTATTGCTTGAGGATGCGAAACACAGTCAGCGCGAGAGCCGCATCCACGCGCTGGGAAAAACAGATGAAGAGCGACTATTGCATATCACCTTCACCTTGCGGTACAGCGGAGAAAAGATACGCGTCATTTCAGCCAGAGACATGCACAAGAAGGAGCGCAAGATTTATGAACAAACCACTTAAACAAATTCCCAAGTTCGCCAACGAGGCCGAAGAGCGCGCGTTCTGGGAAGCCAACGACTCCGCCGACTATGTGGACTGGACGAAAGCAAAACGAGCCGTACTGCCGAACCTGAAGCCCACGACCAAGACCATCTCGCTACGCCTGCCCCAGCACATGCTGGATTCCATCAAGGCCGCCGCGAATTCCAGAGACGTGCCGTATCAATCGCTCATCAAGGTGTGGCTGCAAGAGAAGCTGCATAGCCACTGAAAGG
>JBBIJL010000260.1:0-2599 GCA_037446005.1 Gallionellaceae bacterium
CGTTTAGAGCCCTTGGCTACACCTGAGACGATCTCGCCCAACATGTCTAGGCTCGCCCACGCCCAGTCATTAGGCAGTTTCGGCAAGTTCGTGGTATCAGGCTTAACTGGCTCAGGATATTTGTCCCGCCACCCTTTTGGTGGGATTTTGTCTTGACTCTCGAACTTGGCAAGTTGTTCTGCTTCCCAGCGGGTTCGGCGCTCACTGAGGATGCGTGCCAATAGCTGTGGCCCAGTCTCGATTGACTCACCACGCTGTGCGCGTTCAGCACGCCATTGGGTAGTGAGCGCGCCGTCTACTGCCGCTTTCAGTAATGATTGCCGATAATTCTCCAGCTTCTTCTGTGCCGCCTTGAGTTCATCTACTCCGGTGTCAATTCCTGAGAGCAACTCATCGAGTTTTTCGACGATGCGTTTTTGTTCTGCCATCGGTGCCACAGGAGCCAATTGAGTGAGAACATCAACTTCCCGAACCGCTGGATAGCTGGCACCTCGTTGAAGTGGCAGCAAACCATCAAGAAATTCATCACTCCGTACCAAATAATATAAGTATTTTGCTGAAATTGAATTTTCAGGTCGAAGAACGCAAAAGCCCGTTGATGCCACTCCGTTCTCGGTGATTGGTACTTGGGCAATACCGCGCAGATACGGCCTGACAGTAGAGAACAACACATCTCCTGCTTTCACAGCTCGACGAGCCCGCGAGGGCGCATTGCGACCTAAAACCCTCTTTGGGTTAGTCACCACGCCCAACTCGTTGTCAATCGAACCTATATCAAAATAGGTAAATTCAAGGTTAGGTTCATGGGATGGCTCTCTGGTCATAATGGGCTTGACTAGCTCGCCCAACGGAATCCTTGACCAGCCTTGAGGCAAGTCGGAGTCGCTCACGCTGCTAACCTCTCATTAAGTTTCCACATTGGATCAGTCAGAGTGCCATTGAAAGGCCTCTTTGTTTTTTGCGTCAGTGTGTTCATGGGTTACTTACTGTTTCTGTTGAGTTTGGAAGTATCAGATGCGAATCAACTCTTTCTCAATGTAAGGTCTAATCTCTGGACGTATTCCATCATTAGTCACCAAGTCAATTGCGCCTCCCGTCAAGTCTTCGCGATAAAACTGCACTCCCCAATAGCATTTCGACGTGGCTGATCCATCGAAGCTGACAAGCGCATCAATGTCACTGTCTGGGCGAGCTTCGTTGCGGACGGTAGAGCTGAAAAAGGCCAGGTTGGTGATGCCGAACCGCTGGATCAGTTCCGGTTTGTGCTTGGCTAATCGCATTATGGATTCGTCTTTACGCATTCTTTTTTTGCCCCGCATCGCGCAGCAGCACAGCTTGGCTATATTGCAGAAACTCATCCAGATGCGATTCGATGATGCTGACGGTAATGGGCAGTTGCATGGCTTGGTAGTCATGCACCGCGATGTTGCGGAAGCCGACCATGTGCTTGAGACTCTCGGCCAGTGCTGCGCTGATCCAGCCGCCTTGGGCGAGCAGCGCAAACACATCGCGCGCGCTTTGCGGGATGCCCAGTTTTTCGCGGCGAATCAGGTGCTGTCCCATGTCCAATGCGGCTTCGCAGGCGCGTTGGATGTTCAGAATGGCGGCATCCTGCCGGGTGTAATCGGTCGCGAAGGTGGAGGGGTTGTGCGCGTATTCTTCGCGCGCCCGTGCCACGCAGCGTTCGATGGTGGCGGCTTTGTTTAGCAACACGTCATCAGCCATATATCTTTCCCTGTTTTTTAATGTCACCCAGCAGTCCGGTGCGCGCGGTGTTCAGGGTTGTCATCTCGCTCAGCATGGCGGCCTCAAACAAGGCCGCTTGCGTATCTTTTGCCCACCAGCACTGGCCATTGATGAAAATTTGATGTTGCATTACCGTGGAGGCGGCACGCAGATCGAGCAAGTCCACCGCGCAGCCTGCCGGTTCAGCCAATTCGCCAGCCAATTGCCACAATATGAGCGGATCGGCATACCCCGCCACCAGCACCGCCAGATCAAGATCGCTCTCCGTCCCTGCTGTGCCTTGTATGCGGCTGCCGAACGCATAAATCGCCAGCAGATTGGGCTGACGATTTTGCAGGGTTTGTACGATAGTGTCACGATTCATCATGCGGCGATTTCTGTCTAACCCAGGAACAATTTATAAGCCGGATTGCTGCTCTCGTCCCAGTGCGGATAGCCGAGCGTGTCGAGGAATTGCTTCAGCTCTTTTTTGTCCTTGTGCGGCACTTGCATGCCGACCAGCACGCGGCCGTAATCCGCGCCGTGGTTGCGGTAGTGGAACAGGCTGATGTTCCAGTTGTGGTTCATGCTGTTGAGGAAGTTCATCAGCGCGCCGGGGCGTTCGGGGAACTCGAAGCGGTAGATGATTTCGTCTTTTGCTTCCGGTGCGCGGCCGCCGACCAAGTGGCGCAGGTGCAGCTTGGCCATTTCGTTGTCGGTGAGGTCGAGTGTGCGCAGGTTATTTTTTTCCAGCGTGGCGATGAGTTTTTCCGTTTCGGATGGGTCTTTCACCTGCACGCCGACGAACACTTGCGCCTCGCTCGGGTTGGCGTAGCGGTAGTTGAATTCGGTGATGTTGCGGCTGCCCAGCAGG
>JBBIJL010000261.1:0-2583 GCA_037446005.1 Gallionellaceae bacterium
TTCTCACTTGCCCACGTTAATGATGCCCTTGAAGTCGTAAGGCACAACGATGGATTGCACCTTGCCCTCTTTCACGCCCTCGGCAATATCCTGCAAGGCCTTGGCTTCCATGTAGCGCACGTTCTGCCCGTTGCTGCTCAACAATGACAAGCGCTCCGCCTCCTTGCGCGCGATATCCACCTCCACCTGCTTGGCCTTCAGATTGTTTTGCGCCGTGATAACCGCGTTGGCGGAAGCGATGATATTCCCCGCCGGCTGGATGTTGCGCACCTGCACCTTGGTGATCGTAAGCGACGTATCCAGCTTTTCTTCTGCCAGCGCGGAGGTGATGTATTTTGCCGTATCGGCCTCAATCTCTGCACGCGCTGAAATCGTCTTCAGCGCATCGTGCTTGGCGGCGGCCTTGTATGCGGCGCTTCTGGCGACCGTGGTCAGGTAGTTATACATCAGCACGATGTCGTTGCTCTCGTCGCGCGTATGGAACGCGCGGCTCTTGGTCGTATAAATCTCGCCGACCGCCGACGGATTGATGCTGTAAATGACGGTGATGTCCATATCGTCCAGAGTCGAATTATCCGCTGTCTGCGGGTGCATGTTATCCAGCGCCAGCGCGATGTCGCGCACCGGGAAGGTCAACACGCTGCCGACCACCGTCTGATTGAAAGAACCGGGCAGCAACTCGGTCGTATTCACCTGTTTGTCGAAGCCCACGCGCAGCCCCACCTCGCCCGTCTCAATGCGCTCGCAACCGGACAACACCGCTACAGCCAACAGCAACACGACGATCTTCTTCATTTCGGCCCCCTTCAGAACAAATAGACGATCAACAACACGAGGCACAGCGCCAACGTCGCCGTCCCTAACCCATAGGCGACACAACGATACAACGTCAGTTTTTCGCTTTTGCTCATTCTACTGAACACATATAGACCAATTGTGACGACGAACCAGACCAGCAAATAAAACAGAATTCCACGCGCCATAAGCACCTCTCTCCATTGCAGTCGGACAACGAGCCCTGCCGGCAGCACCCGTGATTATTCTATTTCCGCCGCGAAGTCACAACCTTCCCCGGCCGCAATGCGCGAAGCGAAAAACCGTCCGCTGCGTTCGCGCCATCCTGCCGGGATCAGCCTCACATAACGATCCGGACAAACGGCCATGCCGCAAACATAACGGCGCTCCTCCTCTCGCCACAACAGCGCACGGCAACGCCCTCGAAACTGGAACAAAAAAGCATACGCGACCGGGCACGGCTCCGCCGCACAGCACACCCCGCAACCATTGCAGTGCGCGCCGCGCTCAGGCTTGTCAGGTGCGTGCAAGTGCAACTCGATTACCTGCATTTGTGTTTTATTCCTTCGAACCTAGCGGCATGGACACGCCGGATTGTATGCGATGGGCCGTCGTCACTCCACTCATAGCTCATTCATTTTGCCGGGCATGCCAAGGTCAATAGCCGAATTGCCAAACAACTGGACGGCATTCAAAATGCGCGGCCTATTGGCAGACACACCTAACACTAGGCGCTAACGACATGACTATCGAACTCAGCAAAGAAACCCGCAAGGCCGCCGTTTCATCCATCGAGCGCTACTTCAGCTCCAACATGGAGGAAAAGATCGGCAATGTGACGGCGGATGCCCTGCTGCAATTCTTCATCGAAGAAATCGGCCCCAGCATTTATAACAAGGCTGTATCAGACGCTCAGGCTCGCATGCAAAGCCGGATCATGGAGCTGGATGTCGAGGTGTATGAAGAGGAGTTCCGTTACTGGCACAAGCCGCAGCGCAAGCGCTGAGAGTGAAAATCCTGCGCAGATTGGCTTTTTCTGTCCGCGATAATCCGTAAGTCATCGCATCCCCAATGGCGCGATTGCCAAAAAGTAAGACGTCACACAGAATGTCACCACATCGGCATGACGCTCCGGGGAGCTTTAACTCCGTCCCTGGTTTCACCCGGAATCGAAATACAGACCAGGCCAAGATTGCCTTCCCATCAACGCATATATGAGCAATCGCCCATCCATTGAAAGTTCCGCAACACTGCGTTCGCTCATACACGCCAAACGCAAACGCGGGCAAATAGTCGAGGCGCTTGTCTTGGCGCGGCTAGGGGCCCGCATCGCCCGTCATGAAAACATTGCCTCTACCCGGGATGCAATGTCGCACATGGCACTGGCGCGTTATCTTGAGTTGATGCCAGACGATGACGAGGTACGCCAGACTCTGGCTCAACTTCCCCCGCTTCCGCATCCCCGCCCCGGCATGCGCCGCTGGCTGCTCTGGCTGCTGTTTGTCAGCTGCGGCGTTTCCACCGCAGGCGCGATTCATTTCAACGGCATCCCGGAATCATTCGATCCCGCCCCCGTCACGGTCGCTGCGGTCACCCGCGTGAGACTGCATCCGGTGCCACGGCCGGTGTCCCCCCCTACAGTCGCAAGTGCGGTTGCAGACGCCCCCCCTATCGTGATTCGCGCCGTCGGCGACGTGGTACTGGGCAGCGACTTCCCCAAGCATCGCCTGCCCGGCGCCGACGCCATCAAGCGCATGGAGTCATTGCGCACCGAATTGAGAAGCGCGG
>JBBIJL010000262.1:0-2555 GCA_037446005.1 Gallionellaceae bacterium
GATTAAAGAGAACGCGCAGTTTCGCGAACAGCACAGCCGGGATGCGGCGCAGCTGAATCAGTTGCAGGTATTGCAGGCCGAGAATACGCAACTGCACAACCTGCTCGAAGTGGGGCAGCGCGTGAACTATCCGATGCAGATGGCGGAGATCGTTTACGTCGAGCGCGATATTTTCAAACGCAAACTCTTTGTGAGCAAAGGTTCGCAAGCCAACGTGCAGCCGGGGCAGGTGGTGATGGACGATATCGGCATCGTCGGGCAAGTCACCCGCGTCTATCCCTGGCTGTCCGAGGTGACGCTGGTGACCGACAAGGATCACGCGGTGCCGGTGCAGATCCAGCGTAACGGCATCCGCGCGGTGGTGTTCGGCTCCGGCGACATCAGCGAACTGGCGTTGCGCTACATGCCCGTCAGCTCGGACATCCAGACCGGCGACGTGCTGGTGACCTCGGGCATCGACGGCACCTATCCGGCGGGTCTGCCGGTGGCCAAAGTCATCAAGATCGAACGCGACCCCGCTTATCCGTTTGCGCGCATCGTTTGCGCGCCGATGGCGGGTGTGGACAGACACCGTTATCTGCTGATCGTCTCGGGCTTGCCGGAATTGCCGCCGCGCCCGACGCCGGAGATGGCGGCCGATGAAAAATCCAAAATCATCAACAAGCGGAAAGCACCATGAGCGGCGATTTTCCCAAAGATCAGGAATTCCTGTTGCCCGCAAACGGGCTGTTCATCGCGCTCAGCCTGTTTGCGGCGATCCTGCTGAACTGGCTGCCGTGGAGCGGCTGGGCACTGATTTTAAGACCTGATTTCGTGGCGCTCGTGTTGCTCTACTGGTGCACGCACAAGCCTTACCGCGTGGGCATCGGCATGGCCTGGATGGTGGGCATCTTCGCCGACGTGGCGGATGCCAGCCTGTTCGGCCAGCACGCGCTGGCTTATGCGGTGCTGGCGTTCGGCGGCACGGTGCTGCACCGCCGCATCCAGATGTTCGACCTGCGCCAGCAGACCATGCAGATATTCCCGCTGCTGCTCATCAGTTACGCGACCTATGCAGCGGTGCACTGGCAGGTGCGCGGCTTTATCGTGTGGGAATATTTCCTCGGTTGCGTCGTCTCGACGGCGCTGTGGATACCGTTGACCATCCTGCTGCAAACCATGCGCCGTCCACGGTCTGATCCCAACGAGTTATGATCCTGAAAACCGCAGTTGACCGCTCATATACGAAGTAAGGCCATGTCCCAAGTATCCCTCTTTATAAACTCAGTTCTCGCCCGGTTGGTGAGTTCGCTACGAGGCGGATTGCACGATTTTTACGGCACATGGCGGCGTTGCAACTCCTTGGAATGGAACAACCATTCCTCGTCGTTGCGCCTTGCCCTGCATCGTAAAAATCGCACACTCCACCTCGTTCAACTACGGTTTCCAGGATGAAACGCCGCGTCGAGCTGAAGAACCATCAGCGCGAAATCTATTATTTCCGTTTGCGTCTGGTGCTAAGCCTCGGCTTCGTGCTGGTCATGCTGCTCATTCTGCTCGCGCGCTTTGTCTACCTGCAACTGGTCAAGCACGAATATTTCCAGACCCTGGCGGAGAGCAACCGCATCGCGGTGGTGCCCATCGTGCCCAATCGCGGCCTGATTCTGGATCGCAACGGCGTGGTGCTGGCGCGCAATTATTCCGGCTACACGCTGGAGATCGCCTCGCGCAAAGTGGCCAATCTGGAAGCGACCATCAGCGACTTGTCCACGCTGGTGGACATCCAGCCCAAAGACCTCAAACGTTTCAAAAAGCTGCTGGCCGAAAGCCGCAACTTCGACACGCTGCCGATCCGCAACCGCCTGAGCGATGAAGAGGTCGCACGTTTTGCGGCGCAGCGCTACCGCTTTCCCGGCGTGGAAATCAAAGCGCGTTTGTTCCGCGAATATCCCTACGGCCAAGGCACCTCGCACCTGATCGGCTATATCGGCCGCATCAACGAAAAAGATGTCGAGCAACTGGAAGAGGACGATATCGCCACCAACTATCTCGGCTCGGACTACATCGGCAAAACCGGCATCGAGCAGAGCTACGAAAAAGAATTGCACGGCACCACGGGTTTCGAACAGGTCGAGGTGGATGCCGGCGGCCGTGCGGTGCGCTCCCTGTCGCGTACCGCGCCGCAGTCCGGCAACACCCTGATGCTCACGCTGGACGCCAAATTGCAGGAAGTGGCGGAACAGGCTTTCGGCAATTATCGCGGCGCGCTGGTGGCGATTGATCCCGCCAACGGCGACATCCTCGCCTTCGTGAGCAAACCGGGTTACGACCCCAATCTGTTCATCGACGGCATCGACACCGAAAACTGGGAAGCGCTCAACAACTCGCCCGATGTGCCGCTCAACAATCGCGCTTTGCGCGGCCAATATCCGCCGGGCTCGACCATCAAGCCGTTCATGGCCTTGGCCGGTTTGCACTACAAGGAACGCGAGCCGGGCTACACCATCAGCGACCCCGGTTATTACACCTTGCCCGGCAGCCGCCACCAGTACCGCGACTGGAAAAAAGGCGGACAC
>JBBIJL010000263.1:0-2484 GCA_037446005.1 Gallionellaceae bacterium
CAAGAACGACTGGCTGCGTCTCAAGCTGGCGGGCAAGGACGATAAGAGCATTGCCGATACGCTGGGCAAACGCTATGAAAATTCGCTGAACAGCATCTCCAGAGTCACCGGCGACGATGCGTTCCAGAGTTTTATGAACGCCTATGCGACCGCGATAGACCCGCACACCAATTATTTCGGGATACGCGCTTCGGAAGAATTCGATATTTCGATGCGCTTGTCACTGGTAGGCATCGGCGCGGTGCTGCAAAGCAAGGACGAATACCCCACCATCCGCGAACTGGTGGCCGGCGGCCCGGCCGCCCTCTCGGGCAAGTTGAAAGTCGGAGACCGGATTGCGGGAGTCGGCCAAGGCGAAAACAGCGTTCCCACTGAAGTGATGGGCTGGCGCATAGACGACGCGGTAGCGTTGATACGCGGCACCGAAAATACCGTGGTCTTGCTCGACGTGCTGCCGGCGGAGTCTGGACTCGACGGCAAACACAAACTCATTTCGCTGGTGCGCAAAAAAATCAGCCTGGACACGCAGGCCGCCAAAAAGTCCGTCATCGAAGTAAAAGACGGCAGCGCAACGCGGCGTATCGGCGTGATCTCCCTGCCCGGCTTCTATCAGGATTTCGCCGCGCACCAACGGGGCGACAAGGATTTCAAAAGCGCCACGCGCGATGTGGCGCGCCTGCTCACGGAACTGAAAAAAGACAAAGTGGACAGCGTGCTGGTGGATCTGCGCAACAACGGCGGCGGCTCGTTGTATGAAGCCATCGAGCTGACCGGCCTGTTCATCGACCAAGGCCCCGTCGTGCAGCAGCGCGACTCCTCCGGAAAAATATCCGTGGAGAGCGACAGCAATGCCGGCGTTGCATGGAACGGCCCGCTGGGCGTGCTCATCAATCACGCATCGGCATCCGCCTCGGAAATTTTCGCGGCGGCGATACAGGATTATGGCCGCGGCGTGGTGATCGGCGCGCCCAGCTTCGGCAAAGGCACCGTGCAGACCGTCGTCAATCTCGACCAGCTCGTGAAAAGCAAAAAATCGGAATTCGGCGAACTCAAGATGACCATCGCCCAGTTTTTCCGCATCAACGGCGGTACTACCCAGTTGCGCGGCGTAATCCCGGACATCGTCCTGCCGTCGCTGGGTGATGCGGAGGATTTTGGCGAATCCAGTTACGACAATGCGCTGCCCTGGACGCAAATAAAAGCGGCGGACTTTACGCCGGCGGGCGACCTGTCCGCCATCGTGCCCAAGCTGCTGCAACGCCACGACTTGCGCGCGGGCAAGGACAACGATTTCCAGAATTTGCAGGAAGACATTGCCGAGTTCAACAATCAGCGCAAGAAAAACCAGATCTCGCTCAATGAAACCGAGCGCCGCAAAGAGCGCGCAGCACAGGATGCGCGGATGAAGTCGCGCAACAAGAACAGCGCGGCAGACAATACTGCCGGCAGCGCACCGCAAGACGACGGCCTGCTGTCCAATGAACGCAACCTCGATGCCGATCTGGCTATCGAGAAAGCGCGGAAAAACGCCAAGGATGTTTTACTCAACGAAGCCGCGCATATCCTCAGCGACGAAGTCGAACTCCTGAAAGCCCGCCCCAAACTCGCGGCAAACAGGGCGTCCAAAGCGAACGATTGAGGTTTGATGGTTCGGCTGAAATTACGCCCCCAAATACGCCCTCTGCACCGCATCGCTCCCCAGCAATTCGCCCGCCGCGCCCGCCAAAGTAATCGTCCCGCTCTCCAGCACATAGCCGCGTTGCGCGGCTTCGAGGGCGAGCTTGGCGTTTTGCTCGACCAATAAAATCGAAACGCCTTGTTTGGAAATATCGCGGATGGTTTCAAAAATTTTGGCAACCATCATCGGTGCGAGCCCCATGCTGGGTTCGTCGAGCATCAGCAGTTTCGGGCGGCTCATCAAGGCGCGCGCCATGGCGACCATTTGCTGTTCACCGCCGGAGAGCGTGCCCGCGAGTTGCGCGCGGCGTTCGGCCAAGCGGGGGAACAGCGCGTACATGCGGTCGAGGTCGGCTGCGATTTCGTCATCGCGGCGGGTGTACGCGCCCATTTGCAAGTTCTCCGCCACGGTGAGGCGCGCGAAGATGCCGCGACCTTCGGGCACCAGCGCCAAGCCCGCGCTCACGCGCTGATGCGCAGGCATGTGATGCAGCGAGAGGCCGTCATAGTGCAGCTTGCCAGCGGTGCAATGCAGCAAGCCCGCCAAGGCTTTGAGCGTGGTACTTTTGCCTGCGCCGTTGCTGCCGATGAGCGCGACCAGTTCGCCTTGGGCGATGTGCAGGTCGATGCCTTTCAGCGCGTGGATGCCGCCGTAGTTGACTTTGAGGTGTTCGACTTCAAGCAAGCTCATGCCGCCTCCCCGCCCAGATACGCGGCAATCACTGCGGCATCGTTGCGCACTTGCTCCGGCGCGCCTTCGGCGATCTTCTTGCCGTAGTCGAGCACCGCCACGCGGTCGCACAGACC
>JBBIJL010000264.1:0-2468 GCA_037446005.1 Gallionellaceae bacterium
GCCTCGCCTTCAACCGTAAAGTTGGTCGCCAGCAACACTTCGCAGGACAACTCCTGCGCGCGGCGCACCAGACGCTCCAGCGGCAATTCGCGCGCGCCCACGCCATCCAGCGGCGACAAGCGCCCCATCAACACAAAGTACATGCCGCGAAAACATTGCGCCTGCTCCATCATCAGCATGTCCGACGGCATCTCCACCACGCAAAGCAAATTCGTCTCGCGTCGCTCAGAACGGCACAAAACACAAATTTCATCTTCGGAAAAATTGTTGCACTTGGCGCAATGCTTGACGTTCTCGACCGCATGTCCGAGCGAACGCGCCAGATGCAGCGCCCCCTGCCGGTCGCGCTGCAACAAGTGATAAGCCATACGCTGCGCCGACTTCGGCCCGACACCGGGCAAACAGCGCAACGCCTTAATCAGGTCTTCCAGACTGGAAGGTGTATTCATCCTTAGAACGGCAAGCTCATGCCCGGCGGCAAGCTCGCGGTGAAACCGCTCATGCGTTTTTTCGTGGTTTCGCTGGCTTGGTTGTTCGCGTCTTTCAATGCTGCCACGATCAAGTCTTCCAGCATTTCCTTGTCGTCCATCACGCTGTCGTCCAGCTTGATGCGGCGCACTTCATGGTTGCAGGTCATCGTCACCTTGACCATGCCGGAACCCGCCTGACCTTCCACTTCGATCGTCGCCAGCTCATCCTGCGCCTTCTTCATGTTGGCCTGCATCTGTTGCGCCTGCTTCATCAGCCCGGCAATTCCGCCCTTCATCATCTGACACTTCCTCCGATTTACTGTTGTATGGGTTTGATTGAACCATCCGCGATTTGCGCGCCCAGCACAGACTGCGCCTCACGCACAAAAGCGTCCTGCCTGATCGCACTTTCCGCCTGCTGCTGGCGGGTCTCTTTTGCTTGCTGTTCGACGGCGGCGGGGGTCGCCACGGCATTCGATGCCCCCAACTCCACTAACACCCGCACCGGCTTGGCAAAGTAATCGCCTAACGCCGCCTGCAATTTATCCAGCGCCATCTTATTGCTCTGCAAATGCCTGTGCTGCGGCGCGAGATGCAGCACCAACTGCCCGCCGTCAAAACTCGCCAGCACGCTGTGCTTCGCCAACTCGCGCGCCATGCCCGACAGATTCAATTGCGTCAGCAGCGTATTCCAATCCAGCGTGCCGCCCGCGTATTTGACCGGAGCCGCTTCCTGCGCCATGGGAGCGTGCGCTTCGGCAACCGGCATCGCGGTGGCGGATTGCGGCGCGGCATAAGACTGGCTCTGCGGTGCTTTAGCCGCTGGTGTCGGTACACGCGTTTCCGCCCCCGCCGCCTGCGGCGCAAAAACCAGCATGCGCAACAACGTCATGGTGAACCCGGCATACTCGTCCGGCGCGAGATCAATCTCGTTGCGTCCGTGAATGGCGATCTGGTAATTCAACTGAATTTCTTCCGGCGTGTACTGCTGCGCCAGCTCCAGCAAACGCGCGCGCTCCGGCTCGTCATCCGCAATCGCGCCGGGTATCGTCTGCGCCAGCGCGATGCGGTGCAACAGCGTTGCCAAATCCTGCAAGGCCGCCTCGAACGCCACGCTGCGCGTCGCCATACTGTCAGCGATACGCAGCAAGCCCGCGCCGTCGGCGGCGCGCAAAGTTTGCAGCAAGTCGAACAAATAACTCTGGTCAATCGCACCCAGCATGGTGCGCACCAAGGCTTCGTCCACCTTGCCGGAAGAATAGGCAATCGCCTGATCCATCAAACTCAGCGCATCGCGCATACTGCCTTGAGCGGCGCGCGCCACCAGACTCAATGCGCCGTTCTCGAACGGAATATTTTCCTCGCCCAGCACATATTGCAAACGACCGACAATCAGCGCGGGCGGCATTTGCTTGAGATTGAACTGCAAGCAACGCGACAGTACGGTGACGGGGATTTTTTGCGGATCGGTGGTGGCGAGAATGAACTTCACGTGCGACGGCGGCTCTTCCAGCGTCTTCAACATCGCGTTGAATGCCGACTTCGACAGCATGTGAACTTCGTCGATGATGTAGACCTTGAAGCGCCCGCTGGTCGGCGCGTACAGCGCGCTCTCCAGCAACTCGCGCATGCTATCGACTTGGGTGTTGGATGCCGCGTCCAGCTCGATCAGATCAACGAAGCGCCCGCTGTCGATTTCTTTGCAGGCACCGCACACACCGCAGGGCGTGGCCGTGATGCCGGATTCGCAATTCAGGGATTTGGCGAAGATGCGCGCGATGGTGGTTTTGCCCACGCCGCGCGTGCCGGTGAAAAGGTAAGCATGATGCAGACGATTCTGCGACAGCGCGTTGGACAGCGCCTGTACCACATGCTCCTGCCCCGTCAATTGGGCAAAGTTTCTGGGACGCCATTTGCGTGCTAATACTGAAGTCGCCGACATTCGCCCTGCCTTTCCACCCGTCGAGTGCAACACCCTCGATAAAAAAGGAGGCGAGC
>JBBIJL010000265.1:0-2438 GCA_037446005.1 Gallionellaceae bacterium
AATCACATGGCCTTCGCCGAGCGGGAAATCGAACGGCTCGTCGCGGTCGCGCGAGCTGTCGAACTTGGTGCCCTTGTTTTCCGGCGCGTTCTTGTCGAACAGCCAGCCGGTGTAATGCACCGTCACGTATTGCCCGGCTTGCGCTTCCGCGCCCTCGCCGATTTTGGTATCCACCATCTCGGTGCGGATCACCTTGAGTAGCTTCACATCAAACACCAGCGTCGCATTCGGCGGAATCACATCGCCTGCTCCGCGCGCGCCGTAGCCCATCTCCGGCGGAATCACCAGCGTGCGCAAACCGCCTTCCTTCATGCCCTGCACGCCTTCGTCCCAGCCGCGGATCACACGCCCGCCGCCCAGCGGAAAATCGAACGGCTCGTTGCGGTCGAGCGAACTGTCGAACTTCGCGCCCTTGTTGTCCGGCGCGGATGCGTCATACAGCCAGCCGGTGTAATGCACGGTCACGGATTGTCCGGCTTGCGCTTCCGCGCCTTCGCCTAGTTTGGTGTCGGTTTTGATAAGTTCAGTCATGTTTCTCTTTCTGGTTGGTTATTCAAGTTTTCAATAAATGCGTTTTAATCCACGCCGGATTACGGCGGCAATCCAGCACCGCGTAGATCAACACCTCTTGATCGCGCACCCGGTAATAAATGCCAAACGGGAAACGTCTGGAAAGTGCGCGGTGATATTGTCCGAAATACAACGCATGTATTCCGGCATAGAGTAGTAAGGAATCAATATCGGAATACAGCGAATCGAGGAAATACGCACCCAACCCGGCTTGCTGTTTCTCGTAGAAGCGGTATCCCTCGGTTAAATCTCGGGATGCCGCATTGAGGATGCGCAATCTCATTTCAGCAAGTCGCGGATTCTCGATTTCTCCGTTTCCCAATCGTGGAATACGGCACTGCCATCCGCAACCATTTGCTCGCGCTGCGCCAGCACCTCGCCATGCCATGCCGGAGAAGGCACTTCGTCCGCGTGACGGCACAAGTCATCCCACAAATATTCCATCGTGCGAATTTTGTCAGCGGTGCTGAGTTGGTCGAGTTGCGCAGTGATGTTCATGGTTAATCTCGCAAGGCTGGTTGTGTGATTGGAATGATAAATTGTAGGAGGCAATAAGCGAAGCGCATTGCACCATTTGCTTCGCAAACATCCGGCGCAATGCCCGTTGGTTATTGCGCCCTACGCGGGCTGACGAGTAGTGACAGCTTCTCGTCCAGCGTCAGCAAGGTCAGTTGATGCACGAGCGCTGTGGCGGCGATGATTGCATCGGGCAATTTGCAATTGCCGCTGCGGCGCAGTTGAATTGCGCGCTGTTCGACATTCTCATCAAGCAACAACACACGACAGCTTTGCAGAAAGCCCTGAATCTGCCGCTCTTCTTCTTTAAGCAAGCCGGGGTAGCCCAGTAATTCCATGCGGGTGATTTGGCTGATGGCGATTTGGTTCAAATCCAGTTGATGCGCGTCGACCAGCGCAACGGCGGCAGTGTGCTGCTTGAGTAAACCAATCACCACATTGGTATCAAGCAAGCATCTAGCTCCACTCATCGCGCATCTTTCGCTGGATGGTAACCGGGTCTTCATTGAAGCAAGGGGAGTCTTTCAATACGCCGATGAAGTCGCGCAAATTGACAGGCGCGGATGATTTTTCGGGCACCACCAGCGTCAACAGTGCCCGGCGTTCGGCAGTCAATGGCAGTGCTTGCATCGGATGTATGCCGCCCTGCGCATCAATTTCAACTTCTATCGTCTGTAGCATGACAACTCCTTGCGAATCGAACGAGCTCTATTCTACTACCTCAATAACTCAACACCGGTGCCAACCACCGTTCCGCCTCTTCCAGCGTCATGCCCTTGCGCTGCGCATAGTCCGCCACCTGATCCTTATCCACTTTACCCGTGGCGAAATACTGCGCTTGCGGGTGCGAGAAGTAGAAGCCGCTGACGGCGGCGGTGGGTAGCATGGCGTAACTGTCGGTGAGGGTAATGCCCGCGTTTTTGGGTGCTTGCAGCAGCTCGAACAGCGGGCCTTTTTCGCTGTGCTCGGGGCAGGCGGGGTAGCCGGGGGCGGGACGGATGCCGCGATATTTTTCGGCGATGATGTCGTCGTTGCTCAAGGCTTCATCTGCCGCATAGCCCCAGAATTCGCGGCGCACGCGCAGGTGCAGATGTTCGGCGAAGGCTTCGGCCAAACGGTCGGCCAGCGCTTTCAACAAAATGGCGCTGTAGTCGTCGTTGGCCTTCTCGAATTTCTCGACGTGTTTTTCGATGCCGATGCCTGCGGTCACCGCGAAGCCGCCGATGTAGTCTTTGACCTTGCTGTCCTTGGGCGCGATGTAGTCGGCCAGGCAGTAGTTGGGGATGTCGGCGGGCTTCTTGGTTTGCTGGCGCAGGTTGTGCCAAGTCATCGCGACCTTGTTGCGCTTTTCG
>JBBIJL010000266.1:0-2405 GCA_037446005.1 Gallionellaceae bacterium
CCTGGATGGCTTCGGTTTCGGCACGATTTTCATCGGTAACCAAACGAATTTTCTTTTGTGCTGACATGATCTACCTCATTCGCGTTAGAACCAAGACTCTGGCTTGACGCTAAGGTAGCAGTTTGGGATTAACGACAAGTGCCGAATAAAGGCGGAAAAACGGGCTATTTCTAATAAAACCGGAACCGTCCGAGCCCAGCACGGCAATGAGGCCGCGTAGCAGGTTTAGCGCACCATCTGGTTCATATCAATGATGGGCATCAGGATCGCCAGCACGATAAGCAACACCGCAACCCCCATCGTCAAAATGAGCACGGGCTCCAGCAAAGCAGTCAACACCGAGGTGTAGTTGCCGACCTCTTGTTCCTGCTGGGCTGCGGCGCGGTCTAACATCACATCCAGTTTTCCGCTGGATTCGCCGCTGGCAATCAGGTGGATGAGGATGGGCGGGAATAGTTTGGAAACCGCCAATGCCCGGCTTAACTCGACACCTTCGCGCACTTTTTTCGAGGCCTCTTCCAATGCGCGGCGCATGGGCAAGTTATTCACCACGCCGGCGGCGGCCTGCAACGAAGTAAGCAAAGGAACGCCGCTACCCGCAAGAATCGCCAGAGTGCTGGCCATACGCGCGGCATTGACGCCGCGCACCAGACGCCCGATCACGGGCAGGCGCAGCAAACGCAGATGCCACTGATAGCGGATCTCTTCGCGTTGCAGCACCATGCGCGCCGCAAATACCGCTGCCACGATGAGCAGCAGCAAATACGGCCAAGTTGCCTGCAAACCGGAACTCAATCCGATCAGCATCCGGGTCAACAGCGGCAAGCTTTGGTGCGACTGCTGAAATACGCTCACCACCTGCGGCACCACATACATCAACAGCCCGGTCACCACCAGCAAGGCCACTGCCGTAACAATGGCGGGATACACAAAAGCCAGCCCCACCTTTTGCTGCAAGGCTTGGCGCGATTCGGTGTAGTCGGCCAGACGCGACATCACCTCCCCCAACTCGCCTGTCGCCTCCCCCGCTTTCACCAACGCGCGATAAATGTCGGGAAACACGCTTTCGTACTTCGCCATTGCCTGCGCCAGAGTATGCCCCGCCAATATCTCGCTGCGCACACCGGCCAGCACTTGGCTTGTTGTTTCGTTTTCGCTTTGTTCGATCAGGGCGTTAAAGGCCTGCTCCAAGGTCAGCCCTGCGGCCAGCAGGGTGGCGAGTTGCCGCGTGATAAGGCTAAGTTGCGCACTGGAAATGCCCGAACGAAAACGCTCGCGCCAACTGCCCGCCGCTCCCGTTTGCAGATTATCTTGAGTAACCGCTTGTACCGAGATGACCGTCTGACCGGACTCGCGCAAGTTCGCCCGCGCCTGACGCAGCGTGTCGGCTTCGATCACGCCGCGCGAATCGCGTCCTGCGGCATCGAGTGCTTCGTAACGGAAGGCGGCCATTATTTATTGGCAGCAATAGTCAGGTTGGCCGGGTAGTTCATGAAATTCCATTTAGCCGTTGTTATAGATGCCCACGTAATGCGTAACTTCCTGCTGCTCGTTCTTGACAGCAGTGATAGTCAACCAACACAGATTTTCATTCCCGTTTTTACTCTTGATATAGGTCGATCCGCTCCAGGAACCGGTGCGCAATAACTGTTTCCACATCGCGTCGTAAAAAGCCTTGTTATTTTGTTTCGACTGAAACATTCGGGGATTTTTTCCAGACAATTCCTCCGCGCTGTAGCCGGTGGTATATAGGAATTTTTTGTTGGCACGGACGATGTTGCCGTCCGCATCCGTAATCAGGATCGGCTCCTTGATTTCAAAAACGACTGAAGTAACGCGCAACGCGTCTTCGGCCCGCTTGCGCTCGGCAATGTTCTGCAACAGCGGGCGAAAGACCAGAAAGTAAAATGCGGGGAAAAGCAGCGCGGACAGCAACGCCGAGTCCAGCAAGATAGCCCCCATCTTGGGAATATTGGGCAATGCGTTTAGCAGCAGCATCACCAGCGTTTCGGCAATAAAAACCGACACCGTCAGGATGACAAGCAGCCATGCCACCGCACGATAATGTTCATTAAAATATTTATTTTTCGGTACAAATGTTTTAGGCATAACAGGCTGAAATCTTGATTAGCGGAGTCGCTATTCGCAAGTATAAACCGACTATGGGAATAAGGTTTGCATCGTTTAAAAAACGCCTCCCTGATAATTGAAGTTGACGCAACCGACGAGAAGCTCCGGAAAGGGGATTTTTCTTGGAACCGCGACGCGCTATCCAAAGCAAAAAAAACGACGACCTAATTTAGGTCGTCGTTCATAGCTATATTGTAATGGCGTTAATCGCCATTCAAGCCTTTATTGGCATGTAACAACAAAGCCCATCACCAGCCCGATTCGCGCTCCGGCGT
>JBBIJL010000267.1:0-2397 GCA_037446005.1 Gallionellaceae bacterium
CCAGGTGGGGCTGGCGACGCAGGCCATGTTGTATGAAACCGGCGCGATCACCGTGTTGCCGCCCGGCTACCTGTGCTGCGGCTACCCGCAGGCGGCGACCGGGAACGATGACATGGGCAGCCAAATCACCACCGACAACCGCGTGCTGTTCCACCGCGTCGCCAATACCCTTAACTACCTCGACATCAAAACCGTGGTGGTGTCGTGCGGCACCTGCATGGATCAGTTGCTGAAATACCAGTTCGACAAGATATTCCCCGGCTGCCGCTTGCTCGACATCCACGAATATCTCTTGGAGAAAGGCGTGAAGCTGGAAAACGCCACCGGCAAGCGCTACATGTATCACGAGCCCTGCCACACACCGATGAAGACCTACCCGTCTTTGCAAGTGGTGAACACGCTGATGAGCAGCGAAGAGATCAAACTCAACGACCGCTGCTGCGGCGAGTCCGGCACCTGGGCACTGAGCAACCCGCCCATCGCCACGCAAGTGCGCTTCCGCAAGGAAGAGGAAATGCGCAAAGGCGCGGACGCTTTGCGCGCCGACGGCTACGACGGTGAAGTGAAAGTGCTGACCTCCTGCCCGGCTTGCCAGCAAGGTTTGTCGCGCTACGCCGAAGACGCCGGCACGAGCACCGACTACATTGTGGTGGAAATGGCCAAGCACCTGCTCGGCGAAAATTGGCTGGCCGACTACGTGCAAAAAGCCAATAATGGCGGCATTGAACGCGTTCTACTTTAACCATGCTCGACCTGCCACTCGAACCCACCGACGATCTCGCCCAGCCGGCCTTTAAGGACAGCGCTTCGTGCGCAGACTGGCTGCAGCAGTTGCAACTGACCAACTTGCATCAGGCGCACGGCATATTGCGCACCCAGCTCGACGAACTAAACCGCTACCCGATGCGCGGCCTGGAGCGCTTGCACACGCTGGAGTTGCTGCGCGAAACCGTGGTGCTGGTGCAAAACGATTACGCCAAAAAACTCATCTCGAAAAAACTGCCGCTGAGCGACGATGAACTCACGATCTTCGTGTCCATCATCGCCTTGTGGAAAGATTTGATGACCGGCTATCAGCGTTGCCTGCAAGCCTGTATCGCCGGAGACAAACAGCTCGCCGAGCTGGGTGCGCTATTGACCCAGCGCTGTCTGCGCTACAGCGGGGCACAAATCTTCGAACATTTGCGCAGCGGCTACGAGTTCGACGGCAAGCTTTGGCAGCAACTGCATGCGCTGTTTGCCTTCGCCGAGGAGCAAAACTTCCATCAAATGCCGGTGAGCGACGAGTTGCACGCGGCCGACCATCCGAGTACCTGCCAGGCGGTGTATGCCAAAACCCTGCTCGCCTGCCACGTGCGTCCGGCCGAGCTGACGCGTGGGCAATTGCAATTGCTGGATCGCTGGCTGACCCTGTGGAGCGACGTGCTCACCGTCGAGCGCCATGCCAGCCTCAGCAAAGACGATGCCCCGCCATTGGCCGTTGATCTCGGCAAAGCGCAGGGCTTGCAAACGGTCATGCACCTCACCCCGTCCGACAGCCTGCGCTTCCTGCCCATGGTGCCGTTGAGCAAACTATTGCGCGTGAAGTCCATACTGCTGCAACAGGGGCAATCGCCCCAACAACTGGAGCTGGGCAGCGAATGCAACAGCGCGGATTGTCTGGAATTCATCAACAAGCTGCATCACGACTGCTGCGAAACAAGCAGTGAGCGTCTTGCCGAGCGCCATCCCATCGCCCAGTCGGCGGAACTGTGTTTCGGCATCGAAGGCATATACGCCCACATCGCGCATAAACCCTTCAAGCAGCCCGGCAAGGAAGCCGGCTCGGACAGCCTGGCGCGCAAACAAATTGCCGCATTCGGCCGCGTGCTGTCCGACACCAACCGCCATGACATCGCGAAGCTCGGTTTCGCGCTGGAAACATGGCAAATCGAAAATGAAAGCATTCTGGGCGCGCGGCTATTGCGCGAAGGCAATCAGGGCGAACGTATCGGCGCACACCAGCTCGTTGCGGTAAAACCGAATGACGCCAACGCCTTCATGCTTGGAAAAACCAGCTGGGTTGTCGTCACCCGCAGCGGACAACTGCGGGCGGGCATACAGTACATGCCCGGCATCGCCCAGCCCATTTCCGCCAAAGGCAAAGGCATCAACACCGCGCTGTCCGACAAAGCCGTGGCTGCGTTGTATTTGCCGGAAGTGCCCGCGCTCAAAACCCCGCCCAGCCTGATTGTGCCGCGCGATTTTTTCCGCCCCGACCGTCTCATCGACATCATTCATCTCGACGACAGGGTTCAGACGGTCAAATTGGGATTCAGTGTGGACAAAGGCAGCGACTTCGAACGCGTGAGTTTTACGCCGGCTTAACGGCCGAGGTATCAGACCAGAACCCGTTTG
>JBBIJL010000268.1:0-2371 GCA_037446005.1 Gallionellaceae bacterium
ATAGTGATTCTTGGAACCCAGCGCTTCCAGATAATTATTCAGCAGCACTTTGACATGACCGCTCATGCCGCCGGTCAGGAAGGCAACTTCGTCGCCCTTCACGCCGCTGAGCTTTTCGTTAATCAGGCCCAGCGCCTTATCCCAAGTGATGACCTCGCCCTTGTCGCCATTGCGCAACAAAGGCTCGCGCACACGGTCAGGGTTGTAGTGTGCCTGCACACCAGCTTGACCGAGGCCGCACAGCTTGCCGCGGTTGATCGCCGAAGTGGCATTGCCTTCCAGCTTCAGCACGCGACCTTCGCGCACGCGGCCGGTGATGCCGCAACCCGCATCGCATTGCGCGCAGGTGGAATTAAAATATACAGCGATGCCGGGAAGCGCGTATTCGGCGGGCTCCACATAGGAAGTCACAATCTCTGCGCCGTCTTGCACCGAGGTATTGCCGCAACCGCTCAACGCGACGGCCGTACCACCCCACCCCAACACCTTCAGAAAATCTCGTCGATTAAAACCGTTTTCAATCATCACAGAACCCTCTTGGAAATCTTGATTTGCGAACTCGCGCTATATCGCGGACCGATTATTTGTGGCACTGCCAGCAATCGTTCGGCCCCTTTGTCGTCTTGGTAGCCGCAGCATCCACCGGATGATCTTTTTCATGGCAGCTCACACACCATCCCATGGACAGTGATTTTTGACGACGCGCAACGGTCATGGTCTTCACATCGCCATGGCAATAACCGCACGCCTCTTGCACCGGCTTGTTCTGTGAAAAGACAAAACGTTGAATATGGCGCTCATGGTTAAAACGCACAAAGTCGGGCAAGTCATGCACCTTTTTCCACGGCACAGGCTTCTTGGCATCCCAGTATTCAAACAGCTTCTGGATACGCGGCGTTTCCCGTACCGAGTTAATGGTCTGATGGCAACCGATGCACTTTTGCAACGGCGGGATCGCCGCTACCGCACTGCGGCGCGCTCCCGTGTGGCAATACAGACAGTTGATTTCCATCCCGCCCTTGGCCGGAACAGACGGATCCGCCGCATCTGCCGGATTGCGCAGACCGGCATGACGGTCATGTGGAAATTCGATAGGTTGCTCGACCTTGGGTCCCAAATCATCCGCAGTGGAAATGGATGGCGGCGCATCAGCAGCATGGCTGCCTGCATTCGCGAGTAGCCCGACAAGCAGAATAGATAAGCTTAAGAAACGGTGCATCGTATGTGGCTCCCCCAACAAAACAATAGACTGCCAGCCTGGTGACTGCCGGCATTGCATTACTACGGGTGAATCGGATTATTTAACTTACGTGGTGAAATCGCTGTAATTTTGTTTGTAGTTTTCTAGCCTGAAAATCGACTAGCGCGACAACACGAGCCGAATAATGTCTATGTTAAAAAATAATGTCAACACCACTTCTTAAACTTGATTAATATTCTCAATTAAAACTCCTATCCGTCAAAGTATTACAGTATTTGCTTATATTCAAGAACCATAAAACCTTTGTTAAATAAGGGTTAAGAAAATAATGCCGACCGCCGCATCAACCGCGCCACCTCCTCGCCAAAGCACGGGCACTTCTTGCTAGACTACAAAAATCAGTTATCCGACCGGAGTGGGCACAATGAATGAAGAACAAGCGGTACTCGATTTTTTTGCGCGCGAGGAAAACCTCCCGTTGGCCTTGATCGCCGCAGAACATTTGGACGGCATCCGCCTACAACACAACAACCGCTTCTGGGAGGCATTGCGCAATCTGCTCGACGCACTGTTGGCACAACAGTCGCTACCGTGGCACAGTGAATTCACCGAAGACCGCAACAGCGAAGGCACACTGGTCGGCGTGCATCTCGAACCGCACACTGCACAACGCAATTTCCTGCGTCCGTTCATGGAACAGCAATTGATGGGCGACAGCTACCGCATCTACTACGGCCTGATGTGGAACACCGCCCCCGAACCCGCGCAAAAAACTTTGCCTGCGGTGGAAGCACTGCGCACCCAACTAAGCGCTGCGGGATTCAAGCAAAACGACAGCTTCCTCGCCTGGCAATGGTCGCCCTGGTACCCGCGCCGCAAAGAGTTTCTGCTGCGTTTCGCGACCAAACAGGAAGAGTTGATGAATGCTGCCATGCAGCCTTGGCACGCACTGCTGCAAGAGCATGGAGAACAACTGCACTCGGCCAACCTTGCGTTGAACGAGGCGCCGCGCAGTGCGGCGATTTCATTGGATCAATTGCGTAGCAAACCGAAGGCCTAAACCGGATTGTCCTGATCGAAAAAGCGGTGCTCCAAACCGAACTGCGCAACCAGATGCTCGCCCAGCGCCTGCACGCCGTAACGTTCGGTAGCGTGATGCCCCGCCGCGAT
>JBBIJL010000269.1:0-2352 GCA_037446005.1 Gallionellaceae bacterium
CGCGCCGGTTACGCCGCTGTCGTCGCCCAGCACTTCGTCCAGTGTCTGGTTGAGTTGCAGGGTGATCTTGCCTTCTTTTACCTTTTCCATCAGGTGGTCGATCATGATGCGCTCGGCGCGGAAGCTGTCGCGGCGGTGCACCAGCGTGACGTGGTTGGCGATGTTGGCGAGATACAAGGCCTCCTCGACCGCGGTGTTGCCACCGCCGATGACGGCAACCGGTTTGTTGCGGTAGAAGAATCCGTCGCAGGTGGCGCAGCCGGAAACGCCCTTGCCCATAAAGGCTTCTTCAGAAGGCAGGCCGATGTATTGTGCCGATGCGCCGGTGCAGATGATGAGCGCGTCGCAGGTGTAGCTGCCCGCATCGCCGATCAGTACGAACGGTTTCTGTTGCAGCTTGGCGGTGTGGATATGGTCGAAAATGATCTCGGTGTTGAAGCGCTCGGCGTGTTGCTGGAAGCGCTGCATGAGTTCGGGGCCCTGCACGCCGTTGGCGTCGGCGGGCCAGTTGTCCACTTCGGTGGTGGTCATCAGTTGTCCGCCTTGTGCCAGGCCGGTGATGAGCACGGGCTTGAGGTTGGCGCGGGCGGCGTAGACGGCGGCGGTGTAGCCGGCAGGGCCGGAGCCGAGGATAAGCAGGCGGTGGTGTTGGGTTGGTTTTTCCATGGGAAGCTTTCGGGATGAGGTTGCTGAAGTGGTGCGAAATTTAACAGTGCGGGCGGTGGCTGTCGAGTAAAATGCGCGCACTATGATTCCACGCCTGTTTATATTTTTGACCTTGTCGCTCCTGTGGTTGCCGGCATTTGCCGCAGACCTGCCGGGCATCCCGCAATTTATCGACGAGATGGTGGCGAAGCACCAGTTCAAGCGGGATGAGTTGGTGCTGACGTTCCAGCGCGCGACCTATCGCCCGGATGTGATCGCTGCCATTTCCGCACCTGCCACGATCAAGCCTTGGGTGGAGTACCGCGCGGCGTTTATCAATCCTGTGCGCATCGACGGCGGGGTGGAATTCTGGAAGCAATATGCGGCAACGTTGAAACGCGCCGAGCAGCAATACGGTGTGCCGCAGGAAATTATCATCGCGGTGATCGGCGTGGAAACTTTGTACGGGCGCCGGGCGGGGAAGTTTCGCACGCTGGATGCGCTGACTACGCTGGCGTTTGATTATCCGCGCCGCGCCGAATTTTTCCGCAACGAATTGGCGGAATATTTGTTGCTGGCGCGCGAGCAGGATTTCAATCTGTTGGCGATTCAGGCTTCTTATGCGGGCGCGCTGGGCATCCCCCAATTCATGCCGAGCAGCTACCGCAAATATGCGGTCGATTTTAATGGCAATGGCAAGATTGACTTGTTGCGCGAACCGGAAGATGCGATCGGCAGTGTCGCGAATTATTTGAAGCAATACGGTTGGAAGGCGGGCGAGCCGGTTGCATATCGGGCGAAGGTGGGGAACGAATCCTTCCCGTCGGCAGTGGCAGATGCGCGCACGCTGGCGGCTTGGGCCGAGGCGGGCGTGGTGCCTGTGACGAAGTTGCAGGGTGCTATGCCGCCCGCTTGGCTATTGGATTTTACGGTCGAGACAGGGAAAGAATATTGGTTGACGTGCAACAACTTTCGCGTGATTACGCTATATAACAACAGCAATTTTTACGCGATGTCGGTATTCCAGTTGGCGACGGCATTGCGCGCCGCCTATCAGTCTAACTCTTGACGCGCCGGGCGCCGTTGTAACGGTTTGCCCAGTAACGCTCGTTCATCTTTTCCACCCGGATGCGGCTGCCGCTTTTGGGGGCATGCACGAACTTTCCTTCTCCGATAAAAATGCCGACGTGCGAATAGGCGCGCTGCCGTGTGTTGAAGAAAACCAGATCGCCGGGGCGGAGTTGGTTGGCGTTCAGTACGGCTCCGATCTGGCTGAGTTCATGGCTGGTGCGCGGTAAGGCCACGCCCAGCGAGTGCCGGAAGACATGCCCGACGAAGCCGCTGCAATCGAAACCGTCGTCGGGGGAGTCTCCGCCGTAACGATAGGGGGTATCGGCCAGACTCACGGCATACATGACCACATCGTTCATTTTCTCGTCCGATGCCGCAGCAGAGGCGGCTTCGTGCCTCGGTGCAGTACCGCAGGCGCTAAGCAGGGCGAGCAAGGAAATGACCAGTAGTTTCTTCACGGCGCGGAATTTACGTCAGTCTAGGGCGGTCTGTAAAGGCGCTTGCTTGACGCGAGGAGGAATATCGCTATAATCCGCGCTCCCTAAAACCTTGCCCCACCGCTAACGCATGACGGGGGGCTTTAACCACAAGGAGATGTAATGCGACATTACGAAATCGTATTTATCGTGCATCCCG
>JBBIJL010000270.1:0-2351 GCA_037446005.1 Gallionellaceae bacterium
GGAAGAACCACACCACGAGTGCCGCCAGCAAAGTGCCTTCGAGCAAATGCTCCTTCAGCGCGTTGATCATTTCCTGAATAAACAGGCCGTCGTTGGAGGCGATGGAGAGCTTCATGCCGGGCGGCAACGCGGGGATGATGTCCTTGTTCAAGCGGCGTTTGACCTCCTCGACGATGGACACGGTGTTGCTGTTGGAAACTTTGATAATACCGATGCCGACTGCGGGCTTGCCGTTAAAGCGCGCCAACTGCCGGTAGTCCGCCAAGCCGTCTTCAATTTTGGCGACATCCTTGAGACGTATCTGCACGCCATCCCGGTAGGCGACGGTCATTTGCCCCAATTCACTGAGCTTGTGGAATTCCATATCCAGCTTGAGCAAATACTCCCCCGTGCCGCCGACCAGAAAGCCCCCCGGCAGTTGCAAATGCTCGCGGCTGAAAGCGGTAGCAATATCCTGCGGGGTAAGGCTCAATGCGGCCATGCGCACCGGGTCGATATGCACGCGGATAGATCGGTCGCGGCGTCCCCCCAGACGCACTTCGCCCACGCCGTCTATCGTCTCCAGTTTTTTCTTGATGATATTGGCGGCGTATTGGTTGAGTTGCTGCTGGGTACGGTCGCCTTGCAAAGCCAGCCACATGATCGGCGAAGAACCGGAGTCCATTTTGGATACGACGGGGGCATCGGCATCTTTGGGCAAGCGGCGCACCGCCTGATTGATCTTGGCCTGAATCTCGTTAAACGCCACATTGATATTTTTTTCCAAACCGAAGGTAATGACGACAACCGAGACCCCCGGCGACGAACTGGACTGCACGTGCTCGATCCCCGGCACGCTGTTGATCGCCGTTTCGATCACGTTGGTCACGCTCATATCCACATTCTCGGGATTGGCGCCCTTTAAGGTGGTGGTGATGGCGATCACGGGAAAATCAATCTGGGGAAACTGTTCCACCCCCACACGTTGATATGCGATCAACCCGACCAGCATCAGTACCGCGCTCAACATGTAGGCAAACACGTGGCGCTTGATCGACAACTCAGGCAAATTCATAAATAGAACTCTCGATTCTTAATTCGGAGGAAAACGGCGCAAGTGCTATTTGGCCGCCTCGACTGCGGACGCTGCGCCGGCAGCGGCAGGTTTATCTTTATTCTTCACCGCGACCAGCGCCTGATCGGTCATGAATCCGGCGCCATCCACAACAACGGTTTCGTTCGCCTGCAAACCGCTAAGAATTTCGACCATGCCATTTTGCTCGACGCCGACTTGTACCAGCCGCTGCTCGACTTTGTCGCCTTTGGCGACATAGACCACCCTGCCTGCGGGACGGAACACCACGCTTTCCTCGGGCACCACGACTGCGTTCTGGCGTTCGCCCAGCACCACTTTGCCGACGACGCTGGCTCCGGGTTTCCATACCCCCGGGTTGTCCACCGTGACAAACACATCGAACGCGCGATTGTTGATTCCCGCCATCGGCCGTATCTCAACGATTTTGCCGGTCAAGGTCAACGCATCCGCCGAACTAGAAACCCGTACCGTCATGCCCCGGCGCAATTGACCGGCGAAACTTTCCGGGAACGGCAGGCGCACGCGCAGCTTGTTCAACGCGACCACTTGAAACAGCGGATCGCCCACTTTCACATACTGCCCGGGCACCGCAATCTGCTTCTCAACACGGCCGTCCACGGGAGAAATAATTTTGGTTTTGCCCACATTCCGTTCGGCCAGCGCCAACTGCGCTTTGGCGGAGGCGGCTTGGTTTTTCAACGCGTTCGCTTGCGCGGTGGCATCATCCAGCGCGGCTTGGGAGATGAAATTTTTCTCGCGCAATTGCTTCGCGCGCTCCAGACTTCTCGTTTGATTATTGCTTAAGGTCTCCACGCGCCGTGCTTCTGCCTGCGCCGCTTGGCGCGACAATGAGACATCCTGCGCATCGAGCACAGCCAGAGTCTGTCCGGCTTTGATCTCGCTTCCCGCAACAGCACGAATCTCCAGCAGCTTACCCGCCACCTCGGCAGAAACCAGCGGATCGGCAAAGCTTTCCAGCGTTCCCACCGACTCTTCCAGCAACTCAACAGTGCGCTGTTGGCTCTGCATCACTGTCACCGGCATAGGGGCTTGTGCGGATTTGGTCTCTTCCGCCTTCTTGCTGCATCCCGCGATGAACACCAATGACAGCAGCAACAAATTCCAGTTTGTACTATTCATGCAAACGCTCTTGAATAAAGGGATCTAAAGAAAAAGGAGGACTACTACGCTGCCCCGACCTGAGAAACAAGGCGGGAAGGATATACCGTTTGCCGAGAGGACTTCAACAAACAAATATTGATATAGGAATGCTTGC
>JBBIJL010000271.1:0-2303 GCA_037446005.1 Gallionellaceae bacterium
GTGGGGGACTTACGGGTGTTTGAGCGGCTGCCGCAAGAGACAGTGAAGCCCGCGCTGGCGCTTTCGCTGCACAGCACCGATGCTGAGTTGCGCGCGAAGTTGCTGCCGCATGCACCGCAGATCGCTATCGAAGAGCTGGTGGAGCGTGCCGAGACCTATGCGCGCGCCACCAACTATCCGGTGCAATACCAATGGACGCTGATCGAGGGCGTGAACGACAACGATGCCGAAGTGGAGCGCATCGCGCAATTGCTCTCGGGCAAATATGCGGTGATGAATTTCATCCCCTTCAATCCGGTGGACGGCCTGCCCTATCGCCGCCCCTCCGCAGAGCGGATTGCGGCGATGGTTCTGAGTCTCAAACAAAACGGCATTCTCGCCAAGATACGCGACTCGGCAGGACAGGAGATTGAGGGGGCGTGCGGGCAATTAAGAGCGCGGGCGGTGAAAGCGAGATAGTCTGTGTCGCAATTGCAGCCCTCCCGCTTGCCCGTCCCGCTATAATCCGCCCTCTCGTTTTTACTGGAAGTCGCCGTGTCTGATCGTTTAGCCGTGTTACCGCAATACCTGATGCCCAAGCAGTTGCTCACCGTACTCGCGGGCAAGTTTGCCAATGCCCGTCTGGGGAGTTTCACCACTGCGGTGATCCGCCGCTTTGTGGCGCGTTACCACGTAAATATGCAGGAGGCGGCCAATCCCGACATCGCCAGTTATGCGAGCTTCAACGAATTTTTCACGCGCCCGTTGCGCGAGGGCGCTCGACCACAAGCGGAAGCCGATTTGATCTGCCCGGTGGACGGCGCGATCAGCCAGTTCGGCGCTATCGAACGCGACAGTATTTTCCAAGCCAAGGGACACAGCTACACGACGACGGCGCTGGTCGGCGGCGATGCCGAACTGGCCGCGCAATTTGCCGATGGCAGCTTTGCCACGCTGTATCTCAGCCCGAAGGATTACCACCGCATCCACATGCCCTGCGCGGGGCGCTTGCGCCGCATGATCCATGTGCCGGGAGAACTATTCTCGGTGAACCCGACCACGGCGCGCGGCGTACCGGGTCTGTTCGCGCGCAACGAACGCGTGGTGTGCGTGTTCGACAGCGACTTCGGGCCTTTCGTATTGACGCTGGTCGGCGCCACCATCGTCGGCAGCATGGCCACGGTATGGCACGGCATCGTCAACCCACCGCGCCCCGGCACCATGCGCGAGTGGCGCTACGACGATCAGGAAATCACGCTGCAAAAGGGCGAGGAGATGGGCCGCTTCCTGCTCGGCTCCACGGTGGTGATGCTGTTCCCCAAAGATACGCTGAGCTTCAATCCAGAATGGCAACCGACCAAGGCACTGCGCATGGGCGAAGCGATGGGTAACAAACCGCGCTGAGCAACACGGCGCACTGGCATCCGAACGAATTGCCTCCTTTAATCAGCGGGGAACTTACGCTTCCTCGAACACCCCCAAAAAAAAGCCCGGTGTCACCGGGCTTTACCAAGACCAAGCTAGCACTTCGCCAACGCTCACCGCCCGCTTTGAGTATCGACCACGCGGATCACTTCGCCTTCGAATAGCGCGTCATCGCTCCGTCTCGATTCGTGCCGCATTTCGCGCGGAACAAAATCGCGCATCTGTTTGCGCAGCTTGCGCGTCTGCCACCACAGATAGAGCCAAGCTAACGCGCCGACGACCGCGATGACCGTCAACAGCACGACAGAGAACATCACCGCCAATGCGAGTATCGCTACGGCCATGATCAAAGTCATCAACTTGCGCAACGGGCTCTGTGACTTTCCCGACCCGTTCAATACATATCTTGTCTGCATTTCGTTAGCTCAACCTTCCTGCATTGGGTACAGCCTGATTATAAAGCCACATCTTCGTAGGATGGGTGGAGCACAAGCGATACCCATCGCTCTTCCTGAAAAATGATGGGTATCGCTTGTGCTCCACCCATCCTACCAGTGGCTCGGCTTAGTCTTTGGCGAACTTCATCACCCCGCCCTTGCAGTCCACCTTGATGGTGTCCTTGGCAGTGAACTGACCTTCGAGGATATGCTTGGCCAGCGGGTTTTCCAGTTGCGCTTGGATGGCGCGTTTCAGCGGACGCGCGCCGTACACCGGGTCGAAGCCCGCGTTGGCGATCTCGGCCAGCGCGGCATCGCTCACGTCCAGCTTCATTTCCATCGCGGCGAGACGTTTTTCCAGATACTGCAACTGGATGCGCGCGATGCTCTTGATGTTCTTTTCGTCCAGCGCGTGGAACACCACCACCTCGTCGATACGGTTGATGAACTCGGGGCGGAAAT
>JBBIJL010000272.1:0-2244 GCA_037446005.1 Gallionellaceae bacterium
TATCACGTCAAGCTGGTGCTCGCCGCCTCGCTGGAAGAAAACCTCGCGATGATCCGCGACAGCGTGGGCTATATGAAAGCGCGCGGGCGCGAGGTGGTGTTCGATGCGGAGCATTTTTTCGACGCGTTTGTTGCCAATCGCGACTATGCCTTGGCGACGTTGCGGGCTGCCGCCGATGCCGGGGCGAATTGGCTGGTGTTGTGCGATACCAACGGCGGCAAGTTGCCGTGGGAGGTAGAGGGGATCGTGCGCGAGGTGGGGCTGCACATCAAGACTCCGCTGGGCGTGCATTGCCACAACGACAGCGGCTGCGGCGTGGCGAATTCGCTGGCGGCGGTGCGCGGCGGCTGCACCCAGGTGCAGGGCACGATCAACGGTTACGGCGAGCGTGTCGGCAATGCCAACCTGACCACCATCATCCCCAATCTGCAACTCAAGATGAACCTGCCGGTGGTGACGCCGGAGCAGTTGCGCGAACTCACTTCGCTCGCGCACTTCGTGGCGGAGGTGGTCAATCTTAAGCACTACAACCATGCGCCTTACATCGGGCACAGCGCCTTTGCGCACAAGGGCGGCATCCACGTGGCGGCGATCCTCAAAGCCAGCGATACCTATCAGCACATCGACCCGGCCTTGGTTGGCAACGAGATGCGCGCGGTGGTGTCGGAATTGTCGGGGCGCGGCAATATCCAGTTGCGCGCGCAGGCTTTGGGCATTGACCTCAACAACGAAGATGCGCAGCGCGTGCTCAGCCACATCAAGCAATTGGAGCATGAGGGTTTTACTTTCGAGGCGGCCGAGGCCAGCGTAGAGCTGATGCTGCACCGTATGCGTCCCGATTACGTTAAGCCGTTCGAGCTGGTCGATTATTTCGTCATCGCCGAGCGCCGCCAGAATCGCGGCCTGTTGTCGGAGGCGACGGTCAAGGTAAAAGTGAATGGCGAGGTGAAATTCGTCGCGGCGGAAGGCAACGGCCCGGTCAACGCGCTATCCACCGCCTTGCGCAGTGCGCTTTCCGCCGCTTATCCCGTGCTGAAAACGGTGCGCCTGATCGATTACAAGGTGCGCATTCTCGACAGCGGCAACGGCACCTCTGCGCTGATCCGCGTGCTGATTACCTTTCAGGGCGGCGGTCACGTGTGGACGACGGTCGGCGCGAGCACCAACATCATCGACGCGAGCTGGCATGCGCTTTCGGATAGTCTGGAATATGCGCTGGTCAAGCTGACGGTTGCGCCGGAGCAGGCTAGCTTCAGATAAGCCTTTAAAGCTATTGCGCCGTGGTTGATGCTGTTCTGATTCAAAGCGGCAGCGCCGTTTTATCCACCACTTTGCGCAACACAAAGCTGGTGTGTACGCCGGTCACTCCCTTGATGCGGGTGATGCGGTTGAGCAGCAGTTCCTGATAGGCATCCATGTCTTTCACCGCCACCTTGAGCTGGTAGTCGGCATCCTGTCCGGTAATCAGCAGGCATTCCAGCACATCGGGAATTTCCGCCACTTTGGCCTCGAAGTTGCCGAGCCGTTCCGGCGTGTGCTGATCCATCGAAATCAGGATCAGCGCCGTCAGCGAGAGGCCGAGTTTCTTGGCGTCGAGCAGGGCGCGGTAGCCGGTGATGAGCCCCGATTCTTCCAGCGCGTGCAGGCGGCGCAAACAGGGCGAAGGCGTGAGGCTGATGCGGTCGGCCAACTCCTGGTTGCTGATGCGCCCGTCTTCTTGCAGCACGCGCAAAATCTGTAAATCGTAGCGGTCGAGTTTCATAATATTTCCTGAAAAGTCTTGTGCGTTAATGATAATTCTAAATATTGTGCGGATGTGCGCAATATTATTGCTGAGATTGTGGTTTGTGTGGGCGAATACGCAAGCTAATGTCCGTGACTTCTCTTTATGATTTCACCCGTTGATTTCTTTAAGGAGTAGCAATCATGTTGCAGCATCCCGATACCAAATACCGTCCGTTTCCCGCGTTCAATCTTCCCGACCGGCAGTGGCCGAATCGCACGATAACGAAAGCGCCGGTCTGGATGAGTACCGACTTGCGCGACGGCAATCAGGCGCTGTTTGAGCCGATGAATGCGGAGCGCAAGATGCGCATGTTCCGCATGCTCTGCGACATCGGCTTCAAGGAAATCGAGGTGGCGTTTCCGTCAGCTTCTGCCACCGATTTTAATTTCGTGCGCGAACTGATCGAGGGCGGGCATATCCCGCAGGATGTCACCATCGAGGTGTTGACGCAGGCGCGC
>JBBIJL010000273.1:0-2239 GCA_037446005.1 Gallionellaceae bacterium
TAGACAGTCTGGTGCGGCAGTTGCCCGGTGTATTGGGCGATGCCGACTCGGCGGAGCAGGATTCTTTTGTGAACGGCCTGCTGGATTGTCCGCACTACACGCGCCCGGAAGTTTATGACGGCGAGGGTGTCCCGGAAGTATTGATGTCGGGGCACCACGCCGAAATAGAGAAGTGGCGATTGAAGCAGGCCTTAGGTCGTACTGCGGAACGTCGCCCGGATTTGCTGGCAAATCGCCAGCTAACAAAACAGGAAGCTCGGCTACTGGCAGAGTACCAGCAGGAACAAGCATCCGCACAACAAGAGGACTTAAAATGAATCTGCTCGCAATTCTCGAAAAAGAAGAAATCGCCCGTCTGGGTAAAACCATCCCCGATTTCGCCCCCGGCGACACCGTGATCGTGAACGTGAATGTCGTCGAAGGCGACAAGAAGCGTACCCAAGCCTTTGAAGGCGTGGTCATCGCCAAGCGCAACAAGAGCCTGAACTCTTCCTTCATCGTGCGTAAGGTCTCTTCCGGCGAAGGCGTGGAACGTACTTTCCAAACTTACTCGCCAAGCATCGAGAGCATCGAAGTGAAGCGTCGTGGCGATGTGCGTCGCGCCAAGCTGTACTACCTGCGTGATCGTTCCGGCAAGTCGGCACGTATCAAAGAAAAGTTGGCGCCACGCAAGGTTGTGGCCGCAGCTTAAATCTGTAGACAAGCGGTCAAACAAAGGGGAGCTTCGGCTCCCCTTTGTCATTGTTGGGATATGATTGCGCACTATGAAATTACCGTCGCCATATCAAGCTAAACTGCGCACCCCCTTTGGGGTGCTTGGTATCCACTGCGATGCGGGCTCGCTGACGGGGATCACATTTCTTGCGTTGGACTGCGCTGAGTTGTTGCCACGCGATACGTTTGCCAAAGAAGTCTGTGCGCAGTTGGCGGCGTATTTCGACGACGCGAATTTCCAATTCGACTTGGCGCTGAAGTTGTCGGGTACGCAGCATCAGCTCAAGGTGTGGCAAGCCCTGCGCGATATTCCTTGCGGGCGAGTGCAAACTTACGGCGAACTTGCGGCAGCGCTGCATTCCAGTCCGCGCGCGGTGGGGCAGGCTTGCGGCAATAATCCTATCCCTATCGTGATTCCATGCCATCGGGTGGTGGGCAAGGCGGGCTTGGGCGGCTTTATGCACCGGGCGGATAGCGGGGCGCTCGACATCAAGCAATGGTTGCTGACGCATGAACGACGCTGATCTGCTCGATGAATTCTGCGATGCACTGTGGCTGGAGGATGGCCTCTCGCGCAACACGCTGGAAAGTTACCGCCGCGATTTGAACAAATTCGCCGAGTGGTTGCAGAAGCAGCGCGGCATTACCTTGCTGGAAACCACACATGCCGATATACAGGGTTTCCTCGCCTATCTGTTCACGCAGCAGAAAGCCAAGGCCACCAGCACCAGTCGCGTTATTTCCAGTCTCAAGCGTTTGTTCCGTTACCTGATGCGGCAAAACAGAATCACCGTCGATCCGACCTTGCAGATCGCCACGCCGAAGCTGCCGCGCAGTTTGCCCAAGAGCCTGACCGAGGCGGATGTCGAGTTGTTGCTGGATGCGCCGGAGGTGGAGTCGCCGCTGGGCATGCGCGACCGCACCATGTTTGAGGTGCTGTATGCCACCGGGCTGCGCGTATCCGAACTGGTCGGGCTGACGGTGGCGCAAGTCAGTCTTGACATGGGCGTGGTGCGGGTGATGGGCAAGGGCAGCAAGGAGCGGCTGGTGCCTATGGGGGATGAGGCGCTGGATTGGGTGAAGCGCTATTTGCAGGAAATGCGCCCGTTGCTGCTGGCGGGCAAAGTGTGTGACGAGCTGTTCGTGACCCAGCGCGGCGAGGGCATGACGCGGCAGATGTTCTGGTATCTGATTAAACAGCACGCCAGACAGGGCGGGCTGGACAAGCCCTTGTCGCCGCACACCCTGCGCCATGCGTTCGCCACGCACCTGCTCAACCACGGCGCGGATTTGCGCGTGGTGCAAATGCTGCTCGGGCATTCAGATATTTCCACCACGCAAATTTATACTCACGTGGCTCGGGAGCGCTTGAAGGCGCTGCATGCGCAGCATCATCCGAGGGGGTAGGTTGGCGCGAGAGTTATGCCGGATTGTCCCCGCTGGTCATAGGTCTCTCCGCTTGTTGAATCCCCCGCTTTAACCGATAATGCCGCCGCTCTACGCACCCAGTTGACGGGCTTGAGCG
>JBBIJL010000274.1:0-2235 GCA_037446005.1 Gallionellaceae bacterium
ACTTTGCCGCAGGTGGCGTAGTTTTCGCCCGCGCCCTCAGCGCCGCCCGCACAAAAGATGCCGCCGTCGCAGGCGCAATCGCCTATCGCCACCACCAGCTTGGGGTCGGGCGTGGCATCGTAAGTGCGCTTGAGCGCAACTTCCATATGGCGCGACACGGGGCCGGTGACCAGCAGCAGGTCGGCGTGGCGCGGACTGGCGACGAATTTGATGCCGAGTCCCTCGATGTTGTAGTAGGCATTGTTGACCGCGTGGATTTCCAGTTCGCAGCCGTTGCACGAACCCGCATCCACTTGGCGGATCGCCAGCGCGCCGCCGAACACGTCCAGAATCTCCTGCTGCAAACGCTGCTCGGTCAGGCGCATGGCCTCATCCGGCTGCGGCGGCGTTTCGGTTTTGCTGCCGGTTTTGACGATTTGTTTGAGCAGTTGGTACATGGGCAAGCCTCTATAAATCCTGACCCGAATAACTCAGGTTGAACGATTTGTTGATGAGCGGAAAGTCCGGCACGATGTTGCCCATGATGGCGTGTTCCAGCACCGGCCAGTTCTGCCACGAGGGGTCGTGCGGATGCACGCGCGCCAGCTTGCCCTGCGCGCCGGTATGCAGCGCCACCAGCACCTCACCGCGCCAGCCTTCCACCATGCCGATGCCGAAACTGTCGGGCGGCAGTTGCTCCAGCGGGTGCGCAATATCCTCGCCCAGCAGATTCACCAGTATCTTGCGTTGCAGCCGCAGCGACTCGAACAGCTCGTCGAAGCGCACGATGACGCGCGCCGCGACATCGCCGTTGCGGTAGGTCGCCATCTGCACATCCAGTTTGTCGTAGGGAGCGCAGGCGAACTGCACGCGCGCATCCCAAGCCTGCGCGCTGGCGCGCCCGGCCAGCCCGCACAGCCCAAGCTGGGCGGCCAGTTTGGGCTCCACGCGCCCGGCGCCGATGAAGCGATCCTGCACGCCCGCATGTTCCTCGTAGATGTTGCGCAGGATGCGCACCTCGCGTTCCAGCAGGGCGCACTCATCCTCGATCACGCGCTTGCCCTCCTGCGACAAATCCGTCGCCACGCCGCCGGGAATGATTTGATCCATCAGATAGCGGTGACCGAACAGGGCGGCGTTGTTGCGCAGCACCTGCTCTTTCAAAATCCAGAACTGGGCGAAGCCGAACGCCAGCGCGACATCGTTGCCGAGATAGCCGAGGTCGCCGAGATGGTTCGCCACGCGCTCGCGCTCCAGCAACAGCGCGCGCAGCCACAACGCGCGATCCGGCGGCGTGATGTTGGCGCAGCTTTCTGCCGCCATCGCGTAGGCCCACGCATAGGCCACAGTGCTGTCGCCGCTCACCCTGCCCGCGAGCTTCGCACCCTGTTGCAGGCTCAGGCTCTCGAAACGTTTTTCGATGCCTTTGTGGGTGTAGCCCAAACGCTCTTCCAAGCGCAGCACTTTCTCGCCGACGATGGAGAAACGGAAATGGCCTGGTTCGATGATGCCCGCATGCACCGGGCCGACGGGAATTTCATGGACACCTTGGCCTTCGACTTGGACGAAGGGGTAGTTGTCGCTTTCCTCACCGCGACTTTGTGCCGCATCAAAATCCTTGCGCAGCGGAAAACTGTCGCCGCTCCAAGCCGCATGGCGTAACCATTTGCGTCGGTCGCGCGCATCAAGGGCTGCGATGCCGAGCAGGTCATACACGGTGCGCTGCATGCGGCTCGCCGCCGGGAAAATCTGGCTGATGTCGGGATAGCTTGGCTGCTCGGCAGGCAAAGCCACGCTCAGGCACACCAGCCCGGTTTCGTTGACCAGCACGACATGCAGCGCGAAACCGCCGCCCTGCGCGCGCTGATCGCTGCCCCACAGCGCGACCAGCCTGCCGCCGCCGTCGCGCACAATCTGGCAAACGGCGGGCAAATCGGCGCTCGCGATTTTGCCGCGCCACGCGGGGATCGCGCCGTTCATGCGTTCTAAATAGAGAGCGGGGTGTTTGATCGGCATGTCGATTTATCCTAAACCGGTCGAGCCGGAATCAAATAAAATTTTCGAGTTAAAAAAACGTCCATTCCAGCAAACCCCGACTCACGCGGAGACGCGGAGGACGCGGAGAATTCTGGTATCCAATCCTCTTTGTTTTTCTCCGCGCTCTCCGCGTCTCCGCGTGAAAAATTCTTGTCATGTTTTAACATCATTTGACTGATCGTTTTTTCAGACTTATCCCAACAGCGCTGCGGCCTGGCG
>JBBIJL010000275.1:0-2228 GCA_037446005.1 Gallionellaceae bacterium
CCAGCAGCGAGTTGTAGGCCAGCGCCGACTGCGCCACTTCATCCTGTCCATGCACCGGTACACGCCGGGTGAGATCGCCGTCGGAGGAGGTACGAGTCATCGCATCGCGCATGTCATCGGTGGAACGTGATACGCCGGAGATGATGGAATAACCCAGACCTGCACCCGACAGCACCGACAGCACCATGCCGAAAACCAGAATCATTTCCGAGGTGTGCGCCGAGGCCATTGCGGCTTCCAATGCCTGTTTGGCCGATTCGTCTTCATGATTGGCCACATCACGCCCTTGCACCAGCGCTTCTTCCAGCAGCGGATTGACCTTGCTCAACAACAGATGCTCGGCCTCGTCGTATTTGTCGGCCTTGATCGCCTGTAGCGCAGGCGTCAATGCTTCATTGACATAGCGCGCATCCGCATCGGCAAAGTCTTTAAGTTCCTTTTTGCCCGCTTCGCTATGGGGTTCCTTTTCCATGTCGGCAAAAATCTCGCCGAGCTTCGCTTGGTTGGCGGCGATCGCGTCATAGTGCTTGCTGACGGGATGATCGAGACTTGATGCCACCCTGTTTGCCGGATCGTGTTGCAATGCGCCCATGATCTGCGCACGATTATCGGCGACAGCGAACATCGCACGATTGACCGAGCGGATCAAATGGATACGCCGCTCGGCAATATCTTGGGTCGCGCTCTGCAAATTGTTGAAACCGATGTAAGCCGATACCGTAATCGCAATACCGATAACCGTAATTACACTCACCAGCAAAATTAACCGCGCCTTGATTGTCATATTGCTCAACATATTTTTCTCCTGTTCAGGATTTAAGATAAAGATTCGCGTTGCCTCAATAATTCATTTTTTCGTTCTTTACCTTTTTAAACTACTAACCCGCATTCCGATCCTCCGAATACCCGCGTACTTCCCCTGCTTTTCGTTTCTGAATCCTCACACCTTGAAACGCCCGACACTGTTTTTCAGTGCTGCGGCCAATTGCTCCATGTCCTGCACGGCCTGTACCGTGCGTTGCACGGCAGCATTGTTGCCTTCGGCCATGCTGGCGATGTTTTCCACATTGCGCGCGATTTCCTGACTGGCGAGTTTCTGTTCATTCACCGAAGAGGTGATGTTGTCCACGCCCGCATTCACGCCGTTCACCGATTCGTTCGCCTGCGCCAATACGGTGGTGACGCTTTGAATGTGCGCCTGGCTGGTTTGCAGCGATTGCAGACCGCTCTGCACGCTGCGCTCTACCTGTTCGCTTTGTTCTCCCAGCGCTTTGGTCACCACGTCGATCTCGCTGGCGGATTGCGCGGACTTCTCCGCCAGCTTGCGCACCTCATCCGCCACCACCGCAAACCCGCGCCCCTGCTCGCCGGCGCGTGCGGCTTCAATAGCCGCGTTCAAAGCCAGCAGGTTGGTCTGCTCGGCAATGTCACGCACCTGCTGCGTCATGCTGGTGATGCTCGCCGTGCTCTTGACGAACGCCTCGACCGATTCGGCCATCTGCTTGACCGCGCTTTCGACACGATTGATCTCGCTCATCATCTGCTGCAGGTTTTGCTGGCCGCTGTTGGCGCGCGTCAGGCTTTCCTGCGAAAGGTGCGCCACTTCATTGGTGGCATCGGCCACCGAGGCGATGCTCACGCTCATTTCTTCCACCGCACTCGCCGCATTGGTGGCGGCATCGCTCTGGCGCTGCGAGTTGTCCGCCACTTGCGCCGCGTTTGACGACAATTGCTGAGCCGCCCCACCCACCTCCTCGGCATGGGCATGAACCTCGCGCACGATTTGCTGGAAATTATCCAGCAGCCCGTTAAACACGCCGGCAATGCGCCCGATCTCGTCACCGCTGGTCACCGGGGCGCGTTTGGACAGATCGCCGTTCGCCTTGATGACGAGCATGGTTTGCTCCAGTTGGTGCGCGGGATCGGTCACATTACGGATCAACCCGCCAATCAGGAAGAACAGCAGCACTTGCAAGCCAAACTGCCCCCCCCACAGCACCAAATTCAATTTATCGAGCGCCTGTTTTTCCCGCTCCAGGTTCACCGTCAGACTGATCGCGCCGGTCACCGTGCCTTCGGGCACGACATGGCATTGCAGGCAATTGGTGCCGTGAAAATTCTGCCCGGCGGGGATAGGCACCACGACCCGCATACTGCGGGTGTCTCCCGTGCCGATTTTCTTTTGCACGCTATTGCTGCTGATCGCCATACGATCCAGCTCGTCACCC
>JBBIJL010000276.1:0-2221 GCA_037446005.1 Gallionellaceae bacterium
ATTACACGCCGCAGCAGGCCGATGGCTCGGTGCAAATTAAGCGCGCGCTGGAGATCAACGCGGCGTTCGAGATGTCTTTGCAGTTCTGGTCTTATCTGGTGACGCACGGCGTGCTGCCGTCGCCGGAGAAATTCATCAACCCGATTTGCCACCAGAGCTTTGTCTGGGGCGAGGAGGACGTGGCGTTTTTGCGCGCGCGTTACGAGGCGCTGCACCGCCACCATTTGTTTGAGGAAATGGAATACAGCGAAGACCATGCGGTGCTGCGCAAATGGATGCCGCTGGTGATGAAACGCCGCGATGCCAAACAGCCCGTCGCGGCCACGCAGGTCAAGCATGGTACGGATGTGGACTTCGGTTTTCTGACGCGCAAGCTGGTGAAGTCGCTGACCAAACATTCGACTTTCGATTTGCAGTTGAGTCACGCGATTGTGAGTATGAAGCAACACGACGACGGCCACTGGCATGTGCGCGTGAAAGACAATCACACCGGCAAAACCCGAACGATTGAAGCCGGGTTCGTATTTCTCGGCGCGGGCGGCGGTGCATTGCCGCTGCTGCAAAAATCCGGTATTCCCGAGGGGCGCGGCTACGGCGGCTTCCCCGTCAGCGGGCAGTGGCTGATCTGCAAAAATCCCGAAGTGGTCAAGCGCCATGCCAGCAAGGTGTACGGTAAGGCTGCGGTGGGTGCGCCGCCGATGTCGGTGCCGCATCTGGATGCGCGCATCATCGACGGCGAACCCGCGCTGCTGTTCGGCCCGTTCGCCAGCATCACCACCAAATTCCTTAAAGAAGGCTCGGCGCTGGATTTGTTCGCTTCGCTGAAAAAGGGCAACCTGAAACCGATGCTGTCGGTCGCGCGCGACAATTTCGATCTCACCCGCTACCTGTTCACCGAAGCGTTCCGTTCACACAAGGCGCGGATGGCAATTTTGCGCGGCTTTTATGCGGAGGCGCAGGATGAGGATTGGGAGCTGGCTTCCGCCGGGCAGCGTGTGCAGATCATCAAGGGCTGCGACACAAAGGGCGGCAAGCTGGAGTTCGGCACCGAAACCGTCACGGCCAAAGACGGTACGCTGGCCGCGCTGCTGGGCGCGTCGCCCGGCGCATCGACGTCGGTGCAGGCGATGGTGGATGTGATCGAGCGCTGTTTTAAGGCGCGCATGCAGACCCCGGAATGGCGGCAGCGGATGAAAGAGATGATCCCTTCCTACGGAGAATCGCTGGACGTGAATGCGGCGCTGCTGCATGAGGTGCGGCGGAAAACGCTGGCGACATTGAAACTCGATACTGGCCGCAGGCTAATGTAGCGTTGCATCCTGCTGGCTACTTAACTGATCCCACAAAAGACTTGCTGATATTTAATGGGGGCTCACCAACCGCGCACTTCCACCCGCAGGCAGGTTCCGCTCGATCCGCTCCATGCACCTTGCATCTGTCCATCCCCGTGGCGTTTTTCAACAGTCTGCTGGGATATAATCGCGCACCTTCCAATCATCAGGTGAGAGCCAGTCATGGATAAGCAATTGCGCGAAGCGGCGCTGCAATATCACCGTGCATCCCCGGCAGGGAAAATATCTGTCGTTTCCAGCAAGCCCATGCTCACGCAGCGCGACCTCGCACTGGCTTATTCGCCCGGTGTGGCGGCGGCGTGCGAGGAGATCGTGCGCGACCCGAACGAGGCGCGCAATCTGACGGCGCGCGGCAATCTGGTGGCGGTGATTTCCAACGGTACGGCGGTGCTGGGCTTGGGCAACATCGGCCCTTTGGCGGGCAAGCCGGTGATGGAAGGCAAGGGCGTGCTGTTCAAGAAATTTGCGGGCATCGACGTGTTCGATCTTGAGATCGCCGAGAACGATCCCGACAAACTGGTAGACATCATCGCGGCGCTGGAGCCGACTTTCGGCGGCATCAATCTGGAAGACATCAAAGCGCCGGAGTGTTTTTACATCGAGCGCAAGTTGCGCGAGCGCATGCACATTCCGGTGTTTCATGACGACCAGCACGGCACTTCCATCATCGTCGGCGCTGCGCTGCTGAACGGCCTCAAAGTGGTCGGCAAAAAAATCGGAGAGATCAAACTGGTGGCTTCCGGTGCGGGTGCGGCGGCGCTGGCTTGTCTGGATATGCTGGTGGGCTTGGGCGTGAAGATGGAGAACATCATCGTCACCGACATCAAGGGCGTGGTCTACATCGGCCGTGTCGAGGAGATGGACGACAA
>JBBIJL010000277.1:0-2212 GCA_037446005.1 Gallionellaceae bacterium
GGGTTTGGCCGGGGCAACCGTGTTGCGGCGGCGCTCTTCGATCCATACTTTGTAATCGTCCAGATCGCCGTCGAACAGTTTGGCGCTGCTGTCGGCCACCAGCCACAACTCGTTCGCCACGGCGCGGATCAGGCTGCGGTCGTGCGAGACCAGCACCACGGCGCCGGTGTATTCCTCCAGCGCCAGCGTGAGGGCGTCGCGCATGTCCAAGTCGAGGTGGTTGGTGGGTTCGTCGAGCAGCAGTAAATGCGGTTTTTGCCAGGCCAGCATGGCGAGCGCGAGGCGGCTTTTTTCGCCGCCGGAAAAACTCGCCACCGGACGGTCTTCGCTGTCGCCCGCCAGCCCGAAGCGGCCGAGGAAGGTGCGCAGCGCCAGCGTGGTTTCCTTGGGCGCCATGCGTTCCATGTGTTGCAGCGGCGTGGCTGCGCTGTCGAGATTTTCCAACTGGTGCTGGGCGAAGTAGCCGATACGGATGTCCTGCGTGATTTCCAGTTTGCCCGAGGTCGGCGCGAGTTCGCCCACCAGCAATTTAATCAGCGTGGATTTGCCCGCGCCGTTCGGCCCAAGCAAGGCGATGCGCGCTCCGGCGCGCAACATCAGCGTGACGTTGTCGAACAGTTTTTTGTCGCCGTAGCCGAAGCCCATATTTTCGGTGCGCAGCAGCAAATCGGGGCTGCGTTCCGGCGCTTCGATTTCCAGTTGGAAGTGGCCGTCGGTGATGTGGGCGGGGGCGATGCGGGTGATGCGTTCCAGTGCCTTGATGCGGCTCTGCGCCTGCTTGGCCTTGGTGGCCTGCGCGCGGAAGCGGCGCACGAAATCTTCCAGATGCGCGATCTTCGCCTGCTGGGTTTGGAACGCTTGATTTTGCAGCGTGATTTTTTCGGCGCGGGCGCGCTCGAAATCGTCATAGTCACCAGCATAACTGTCGATCACGCAATCGTGCACATGCGCGATGCGGTTGACCGTGGCGTTGAGAAATTCGCGGTCGTGCGAGACCAGCAAAATACTGCCGGGATAACGCGCTAGATATTCTTCCAGCCAGATAATCGCTTCCAGATCGAGGTGGTTGGTCGGCTCGTCGAGCAACAGCAAATCGGCGCGGTGCATCAGCGCCCGCGCCAGATTGAGCCGCATGCGCCAGCCGCCGGAGAAGCTGGAAACAGGGCGCTCCAGCGTGTCCGTTTCGAAGCCCAGCCCGTTCAACAATTGCGCCGCGCGCGCCTTGGCACCGTAACCGTCGATGCTTTCAAACTGCTGCTGCGCCTCGAACCACTCGGCATCGTGTTGGTCGCGCGCCAGTATTTTTTCCAGTTGGCGCAACTGCACATCGCCGTCCAGCACAAACTCCAGCGCGGCCTGCGCCGAGTTGGCGATTTCCTGTTCGACAAACGCCAGCGTCTTGCCGCTTTGCAGCGACACCTCGCCGCCGTCCGCTTTGATCTCGCCGCGTATCAGGCGGAAGAGGGTGGATTTACCGCAGCCGTTGTGGCCGACGAGCCCCAAACGCTGGTTGGCGAATACCTGCAAATTCGCCTGCTGGAACAGCGGCGTGCCGCCTTGCAGGTAGGTTAAATTTTGAATGTTTAGCATGGCGGAATGATAACAGAGGGATAGGCCTCTCTATCTGGCGAAGCTTGGCTTTTTCAGCAGAATTGGCCGGGAGAGAGGTAGAGATGGTGCCGTGTTTTTTAACGGCATTGACAAATAATGGCTTGCGGTTAAATAATGAACCACGGTCTATTAAGTGAGGGATATATGGCTAGTCAGGAAGACAGACGCGCTTCAACGCGCCAGAAGATTCTGGATGCGGCAAATGATTTGTTCTTAAACAACGGCTTTGAAAAGACAACAATCGCGCAGATTGTTGCACATGCAAATATCGTCAAAGGAACCTTTTACCAGCACTTTCAAACCAAAATGGATTTGCTGCTGGAGCTCGGTCGCCAAGACGGTGCAGAGCGGGTGCAAAATTTGATAGAGCGGGTGAAGCAAGGTGAGTCGGCCTTGGATGCACTGCAAAGATATTACGCGGTCTTGGCGCAGTGGTTTGAAACGTATCCGAATATCGCCGAAGACATCATGCTTTCCGCGATCCGCCTGCACGACCCGGGCTCCGCTGCACCGGAGTATGTGGCGCATGACTTTACCAAGCTGATGTTGAAAACCGCGCAGGATAGAAACGAAGTGCGGGCAGATATCGACGTTAACAACA
>JBBIJL010000278.1:0-2116 GCA_037446005.1 Gallionellaceae bacterium
CCGATTAGAGCGGACGGAGCGCGTCAGGGAGCGTGTCGGCGCGACTGAGCAAGACACGCCCAAGATCGTCGAGCAGTGCGGAAGTAACATCTTCCGTTTGCAGCCGGAACGAGCTGATGCCGAACGCAAGCAGGTTGCGGCTCAGTACGTCGATATGGCCTTTGTCGTAGTTGGCCAGAAATCTTATATGCACGGGGAGTTCGGGAGCCAGTCGTACTTGCAGCCATTCTTGTTTCGGGCGCTTGCTATCCAATTCAGACTCGTCTATCGGACGTAATTTGAGGTTATTCAATTCCGCTTTAAGCGCGTCAAGTTGGTTCCACGGGCGGGTGACCAGAACAGGCTCGGGCGCGCAATAATTGACGCTGAAGGTGATGTGGGCCAGCAATGCGGTGGAGGAAAGATCCTGCTTTCTGGCATCCAGATGCGCACCGCGCCATTTCAAGTTGCTATACGCAGTGCGGGCATCGAGGCGGTAGTTTCTGGAGATGTCCGGTTCCATATTGTTGGCGAATTGGATCAGCGGCGTGAAAAAACCGGCGATGCGATTCAGCGCATCATGCAGGCTTTGCGAACGGGCTTGCAGTGCCTGCGTGGCAGAGAGGTTGGCTCCTTGTTTTTTGGCTGATTCCTGCGCCAATTCGGCCAGAAAACTGGATTCGAAGGAGCTGGCTTGCGGTGCTGGTGCAGCCGCCGGGGGGGGCGTCGGCGCCGGTCTTGTTACAACCGCTTCCTCTTCATGTGTTGGGCGTTGCGGCTCCAGCCGTTCGTGAGCCGAGCTGCGCCGCGCTTCCTCCAGGCGCCGTTCAATGTCGGCCATGGATGCGGTGAGGTCGAAGTTGATGACGGGTTTATCTTCGGCGGATTTGTTTTGTGCGGCGGATTCGGCAGGTGAGTGACTCATGTGATTTTCTCGTGTGAGATGGATACAACCGTTCATTTGAGGGGCGGTCAGCTTCGCCGCCGGCTAATAGTACGTTAATATTTTTGGGGCTTCAACATCGGGCGCGGGATTTTAGATTACACTCCGATTGTTGCATGAGGACACATTGACATGAGCATACGAAATACCGGTTTATCCAGACACAGCCTGATCTTTGCCCATCGCGGCGCCAATAGGGAAGCTGCGGAAAATACGCGCAGTGCGTTTGAACGCGCGCTTAATTATGCCATTGACGGCATGGAGACCGATGTGCAGCTTAGCCGCGACGAAGTGCCGGTGCTGTGGCATGACCGCTTCCTGAGCAAGTTGCCCGGCCACGCCGCAAAACATATTGACGATTTCAACTATGCGCAACTAAGCGTGATGGATTTTGCCGGACACTTCGGTAAGGGCGTGCAGGCAGAGAGCGTCATGCGCCTGCAAGAGTTTCTGGATGACTACCGCAAGCGTTGCCGCCTGTTAATCGAGATCAAGAACCGAGATTGGGAGGAGCGGGCGCGGCACGAGATTAAGGTGCGGCAGACGCTGGATATGATCGGTATCACATTCGATGACGCGATTCTCGTATCCTCGTTCGATCTCCCCAGTCTGGTTTACGCGCAGCAGTACCGGCCGGGATTTCCGCTGGTATACAACTTTGAGACTGACCAAACGCTGGCTGATGCCGAGCGTGTATTGAAGGAGCAGCCTTTTTTGCACGGACTGTGTTTGCCTATCGCCTCGCTGGATGACGCTTTTGTCCGGCTTCTGCGCGGACTAGGCAAAAGCATTGCGGTCTACACCTGCAACAGCGATGAAGAAATCAGCAAGGCGCTGAATTTGGGAGTGGATATTCTCATTAGCGATTTGCCGCAGAAAGCGTTGCACATGAGGGACGCATGAAGCGCGATTTTGCGGCGTTGAGCGTCACCAGCTTCGACCTGCTGGTTTGCGGCGGCGGTATCTACGGCGCATGGACGGCTTACGATGCAGCTTTGCGCGGGCTGAAGGTTGCGCTGGTCGAACAGAGTGATTGGGCGAGCGCGACCTCTTCCGCATCCAGCAAATTGATCCACGGCGGCCTGCGCTATCTGGAGTCGTATGATTTTAAACTGGTGAAAAAGGCGCTCGCCGAGCGCGGCATGTTGCTGGAGACCGCGCCGCATCGCGTATGGCCGCTGCGCTTCGGCGTGC
>JBBIJL010000279.1:0-2075 GCA_037446005.1 Gallionellaceae bacterium
AGATGCCTTGTCGGCTCAATATGCCTTGTTTGCGGTGCAAGTGCCGCTGCAAGAAAAATGCGCGGGCTGCAAGATCATCGGCCAGCGTCTGGAAATTCGCAGCCGCCAGAGCCCGGAGGAAATCAAGCGCATCTTCGCGGGCGAAGTGTTCCGGCAATTGTTTGTCAAAGAACTGCTGGTCGAATCGCCGCAGACCATGCTCGCGCGGCCGCTGGCGGAGGCGTGCCGCTGATGCCGGGCAAACGCGCCTTGCTGCGGATCGTGGTTCCGGGCATCATTCTGCTTGCTTTCGCCGCCGCATTTTTCAAGATCAGCAGCGTTCCAGCTGCCGCACCGTTTCAGCCTCCCGCCGCCGCAGCGCCATCCGACCCGATCCCGCGTTTTGAAAGCCATTTCGCTTCGTCCAAATTATTCACCCAGGTGCATGCGGCTTCGGCGATCGAATTGAAAGACGGGCGCATCCGCGCCTTCTGGTTTTCCGGCAGCCGCGAAGGTGCAAAAGACGTGGCGATCCACAGTGCGGTGTTCGATCCGGCAAAGACGCAGTGGAGTGCCGAGGAAGTCGTAACCACGCGCGAGCAGACGCAGCACGCGCTGCACCGCTATGTCGCCAAGCTCGGCAATCCCGTGGTAGCGCGCGCGGCGGACGGCAGCTTGCGCATGTTTTACGTGACCGTATCGCTGGGCGGCTGGGCGGGCAGCTCCATCACCACAATGACCTCGCGCGACGAAGGCGCGAGCTGGAGCGAGCCGCAGCGCTTGATTACCTCTCCCTTTTTGAACATCAGCACACTGGTGAAAGGCACGCCGTTTTTGTACGGCGACGGCACCGTGGGCGTACCGGTGTATCACGAGTTCATCAGCAAATTCGGCGAGATATTGCGCCTGGATAAAAACGCTGCGGTATTGGATAAGCAGCGTCTGGCGGCAGGCGGGCAGGGAACCTTGCAACCGGTGGTGCTGATACAAAATGCGCAAACGGCACGCGTGCTGATGCGCGATGCCGGGTCGGTGGCGCCGCACCGCGTAATCACCGTTGCCACGCAGGACGGCGGGCAGCATTGGTCTGCCGCGCAGAAGTCCGCTTTGCGCAATCCCGATGCTGCCGTGGCGGGCGTTGCCTTGCCGGATGGGCGTATGCTCGCGGTGCTGAACGAACTGGAGCAGGGGCGCGAAGCCTTGTCGCTGATGCTCTCGGCGGACGGCGGTGCGACATGGCGTCTGGTGCAGGCGCTGGAAGACCAGCGCGCCGCCAGCATGCGGGCGGACGAAGCCGGTTTCATCAAAAATGTGCAGACGCTGATTCCGCAAAGCGACAGTATGGCGATCGCGCAACTCGAACAGTATGTCGAATCGGCTACCCGCACCGTGTGCAAAGACGGTCGCTGCCGCTACGAATTCTCCTACCCCTACCTGATTCGGACGCAGCGCGGCGACTTCCATCTCGTCTACACCTGGAACCGGACTTTCATCAAACATCTCCGCTTCAATCAGGCGTGGCTGGATCAGCGTCTGGAAACATCCGCCCATGATGCACTTCACTGACATTACCGGACTGGCCGGCGTGGTACTCGCCGTCGTGGCGCTCGCACTGCGAGTGCCCGTGGTGGCACGGCAGCCGTTTCATCATCGGGCGTGGCTGGCCGGCGCGCTGCTCATCGCGCTGTGCATTCCCTTCGGCGACGGGACGTACGCCGAGTTCGTACGCGGCATATCGGGTGACCTGAGCGTCATCAGTTTGCTGTTGCTGGGGCTGGCATTGCGCGGAGAGACGAACCGGAAACGCAGCTTGCTGGTATTCGTGGCGGGCGCGGCTTTCATGCTCTATCCCTTTGCGCTAGGGCTCGGCATGTTCGATACCTACCGCCTGGGCTTCGGCAATCTCTGGTTTGTCGCGTGGCTGCTGTTGCTGGTGCTTGCGGCATGGGCATGGCGATGCACGCTGATCGTATGGAGCGTGTCGCTTGCCGTGCTGGCGTGGAGCGCCGGCTGGTACGAGTCGAACAACCTGTGGGATTACCTGCTCGACCCTTGGCTGTCCATCTACGCGCTGGGGGTATTGGCCAAGCGTGGCT
>JBBIJL010000280.1:0-2060 GCA_037446005.1 Gallionellaceae bacterium
GAGATTGACCTGTTCCAGGCGCTCATCAAAGCTGCCGCGCGCGAGACCAAGCAGAGCAACCTCGACCAGCCCAGCTTGCGCGTGCTGGCCGACCACATCCGCGCCTGCTCCTTCCTGATCGCCGATGGCGTGATCCCCGGCAACGAAGGGCGCGGCTACGTGCTGCGCCGCATCATTCGCCGCGCCATCCGCCACGGCTACAAGCTGGGCGCACGCGCCGCTTTCTTCCACAAGCTGGTGCCGGACTTGGTGGAGCAAATGGGTTCTGCCTATCCCGAGCTGACCGCAGGTCAGGTGCGCGTGATGGACATCCTCAAGCAGGAGGAGGAGCGCTTCTTTGCCACCATCGAAAACGGCATGGCGATTCTCGAAGCGGACTTGTCCGCGATGGCGAAAGCGGGCACCAAAGTTTTCAACGGCGAGACCGCCTTCAAGCTGCACGACACCTTCGGCTTCCCGCTCGATCTGACCCAGGATGTATGCCGCGAGCACGGTGTGAACGTGGATGCCGCAGCATTCGACAAAGCGATGGCGCAGCAGAAAGAGCAAGCGCGCGCCGCCGGTAAATTCAAGATGGCGGCGAACCTCGAATACGAAGGCCCGAAGACGACCTTCCACGGCTACGCCACGCTGGAGCACAAGGGCAACATCCTCGCTTTGTACAAGGATGGCGTATCGGTGAATGCCCTGAACGAAGGCGACATGGGTGTGGTGGTGCTGGACGATACGCCGTTCTACGCCGAGTCGGGCGGTCAGGTCGGCGACAGCGGCGAGTTGCGCAGTGTGCACGGTATTTTCGCGGTGGAAGACACGCAAAAAATTCAGGCGACGGTATTCGGTCATCACGGCGTGGTGAAGACCGGCACGCTGACCGTGGGCAACGGTGTACAAGCCCGCGTGGATGTGGCGGCGCGCAGCCGCACTATGCGCAACCACAGTGCCACGCACTTGATGCACAAGGCGCTGCGCGAAGTGCTGGGCTCACATGTGCAGCAAAAAGGTTCGCAGGTGGATGGTGACAAGACGCGCTTCGACTTCGTGCACACGCAGCCGATGTCTGACGCCGAAATCCGCAAGGTGGAATCCATCGTAAATGCCGAAATCCTCGCCAATGCGGCCTGTCAGGCGCGCGAGATGGCCATCGACGATGCGCAGAAGACCGGCGCAATGATGCTGTTCGGCGAGAAATACGGCGACGTGGTGCGCGTGATCGACATCGGTTCATCCATCGAGTTGTGCGGCGGTACGCATGTGCAGCGCACGGGCGACATCGGCCTGTTCAAGATCGTGGCCGAAAGCGGCGTGGCAGCCGGTGTGCGCCGTGTGGAAGCGGTGACGGGCGAGGGCGCATTGGCACTGATCCAGCAACAGCAAGACCAGTTGCAATTAGTCGCCGATGCGGTGAAAGCGCAGCCGCACGAAGCCGCCGCGCGTATCGCGCAAGTGCTCGACAACATGAAGTCGCTGGAAAAAGAACTGGCCGCGCTGAAATCCAAACTCGCCTCCGCTCAAGGCGACGAGTTGCTGACTCAAGCACAGGACATCAACGGTGTGAAGGTGCTGGCCGCCAAGCTGGACGGTGCGGATGCGGCAACCTTGCGCGAGACGCTGGACAAGCTCAAAGACAAACTCAAATCCGCCGCGATCGTATTGGCTGCGGTGAGCGACGGCAAAGTGAGCCTGATCGCGGGTGTAACCGCCGATGCTACCGCCAAAGTGAAGGCGGGCGAGCTGGTGAATTTTGTCGCGCAGCAGGTCGGCGGCAAAGGCGGAGGTCGTCCGGACATGGCGCAAGCGGGCGGCACGCAGCCCGAGCATCTGGCGGCGGCATTGGCCTCAGTGACTGCTTGGGTGCAGTCAAAGCTGTCGCAGAAATGAGCTGACTTTCGCCGGATGAGTTGTCACTCTAACTACTTCTTTCAACCGGCTGTTTCACAAGAAATATTTGCATCGACTTGAGAATCGTAGTACGGTATTGCCGTATTCGGAGTAGGTGCATCATTTTTTAGTGCGAAAAAGCGCGTATTTTCATCATTCGGAATACGCGTTTTGCTTGGGGA
>JBBIJL010000281.1:0-2043 GCA_037446005.1 Gallionellaceae bacterium
CTTAGCGACTTCCAACCCGCCCAGCCAGTGAAACGGCGCGGGGATGGCTTGCCCCAGCACCACGCCGACGATAATGCAAAGGAACACCCAGAGGGTGAGGTAACGCTCGAAGAGGTTCATGTTTTTTCCTTGGTTAATTTCCGTAACGCCGCCATCCCCACCGGCTCTTCCGCCTGCACCGACACAACGGCGATCCGTTTGGCATAGCGTTGCTGCACTGCTTCCAGCTGCGCCCATTCCTGCGCCGCGCGCTGCGCCAGCAAAGGCGATGCGGGGTGTGCTGCGGCGAGGCTCTGGTTGACGATCCACGCCCACGGCTCAATGCCCGCGCGGCGCAGGTCATCCTGCAAATTTGCGGCTTCCAGCACGGGCGTGGTTTCTGCCAGCGTCACGATAAGCATGCGGGTGTGCTGCTGGTTTTGCAGTTGCATCATCGGCGTAGTGAATTGCGTTTGGTCTTTCATGTTGCGCGCGACTTCGCGGTGGTATGCGCCCGTTGCATCCAGCAATAACAGAGTGTGTCCGGTCGGCGCGGTGTCCATCACCACGAAAGCGTGATTCGCCTCACGGATGGCGCGTGAGAAGGCCTGGAACACGGCGATCTCTTCGGTGCAGGGCGAGCGCAAATCTTCTTCCAGCAGCGCGCGGCCTTGCGCATCCAGATTCTTGCCTTTGGTGTCGAGCACATGCTGGCGGTAGCGTTCAGTTGCGGCGTGCGGGTCAATGCGGCTCACGCTCAGATTCGCCATTTCGCCCTGCAAGGTTTCGCTCAGATGCGCGGCGGGATCGGAGGTGGTGAGTTGAACGGCATGCCCGCGCGCAGCCAATTCCACCGCGATTGCCGCCGCCAGCGTGGTCTTGCCCACGCCGCCCTTGCCCATCAGCATAATCAGGCCGTGCCCAGCCTGCTCAAATTCGTCGATCAAAGTGGCGAGATCGGGCAACTCGACATCGCGATGCGCAATGGCACTAGTCACGTTGATCGGTGTGTTGCCGAGTAGAGCGCGCAGTGCGTCTATGCCGACCAAATTAAACGGCAGCAGGCTGCGCTGATCCAGCGGCAACGCACCCAACACTTGCGGCATGGCCGCGAGCGCATTTTGTTCGCGCCGAAAGATGGCGAGTGCCACTGGGTCGCCCGCTTCGCTTTCCGGCATGCAGCCGTTCACCACCAGATACTGGTGCGACAGCCCGATGTGCGCCAACTCCTCACTGGTGCGCGCGGCTTCCTGCAAGGTGGAGCGTTGCGCGCGCGCCACCAGCACCAGCCGGGTGCGGCGCGAATCGGCCAGCACGGCGACGGCATCGCTGTAGCGCTGGCGCTGTTTTTCCAGTCCCGCCAATGGGCCGAGGCAGGATGCGCCCTCGGGGTTGTCGTCCAGAAAGCCGCTCCACGCGCCGGGCAGTTGCAGCAGGCGGATGGTGTGCCCGGTGGGCGCGGTGTCGAAAATGATGTGGTCGAATTGTTCGAGCAGTTTTCCGTCGGTGAGCAACTCGGTGAATTCGTCGAACGCGGCAATCTCGGTGGTGCATGCGCCGGACAGTTGCTCTTCGATGCTGTTGACCACCGCCTCCGGCAGCACGCCGCGCACCGGATTGACGATGCGATCGCGATAGGCTTGCGCTGCGGCCTGCGGGTCGATTTCCAATGCGGATAAATTGGCTACCGAGGAAATGCGCGTGATGGTGTTGCCGATCACCACGCCGAACACTTGCCCCACGTTGGAAGCCGGATCGGTGCTTACCAGCAGCACGCGCAGCCCCTCATCGGCCAAGCGCACGGCGGTGGCGCAAGCCAACGAGGTTTTACCGACTCCGCCTTTGCCGGTGAAGAACAGGAAGCGCGGCGGTTGACTGAGGAAATTCATGCGAACGTTATCCGCAGCACTTGGAGGCCGGTTTAACAATCGCCTCCGGCTCCGTCACGCAGCACGAATTGCAGCTCGGCGGCAAGAGCCTGAAGTACACCGCCACTGCCGGCAACCTGCTCATCGAAGGCGCCGATGAAAAGCCCAACGGCAGCATCTTTTACGTCGCCTATAC
>JBBIJL010000282.1:0-2034 GCA_037446005.1 Gallionellaceae bacterium
GAGAGTGGGGCGTTCGCGGGTGGCGCGTCCGTTTGATGTGCTATACGGGGATAGCGATCTGGCACAGTCGTTTGCGCGGGCGGCGAATATCCCGCAGGAGCCCGGCGTTGCCGTGAAGGCAAGTTTTGAAAATGCGCTGTATGTTTGGGAGGGGCTGAGTGCCGCGCTCAGGCGCGGGGATTTTCACGCATGGCGGGAATCGGTGCTGGCTTTCGAGCAAGATTGGATGAGTCCTTTGCTGCGCGCATTGGCGGCCGGGGAGGTCGCACGCATCACGCTGGATGCCGTGCAGGAGGAAGGTTCGCGCCGCTATGTGCTGACCCGCGCCATGTTGTGGAAGCTGTGGCGGAGGTCGCAACCGTTGGCAAGCCATACCTTGGTGTAAAATGCGAACCTCTTCAGCGGGTACTCATACGATATGAATTTTTTCCATACCATGGTCGGCTATTTCTGGGGGGAGGAGTCTTTCCCGGTGCTGATCATGATGCTCGGCATCACGGTGCTGCTCTTTCACTTCCGGCGCGAAGAGCGCGGCAGCCTCATCAATACCCTCGGCTTCTTTCTGGCCTGTCAGTTGGGGCTGCTCGTCAGCGGTATCGTCTATGCGCTCGAATTCGCGCGCGCGGCGGCCGTGCTGCACGAGGCGTTCATCATCGGTGCCGGCATCGCGGTGATCCGCCTGTGGGGGCAGATGGTGTTCCGCATCGTGTTGCCGGCATTCAAGCTCAATCCGCCGCGCATCACCGAAGACATTCTCGTTATCGTCGCCTACATCGCCTGGTTCATGGTGCGCCTGCGCTATGCGGGGCTGGAGTTGGGCAGCATTCTGGCGACCTCGGCGATGATTACCGCCGTGGTGGCGTTCGCCATGCAGGATACCTTGGGCAATATCCTCGGCGGTTTGGCGCTGCAACTGGATAACTCGATCAGTATCGGCGACTGGATCAAGGTCGATGATGTGGTGGGCAAGGTGGTGGATATCCGTTGGCGTTCCACGCTGGTAGAAACGCGCAATTGGGAAACGGTCGTGATTCCGAACAGCCAGTTGATGAAAAATAAATTTCTGGTGTTGGGGCGGCGCACCGACCAACCCGTGCAGTGGCGGCGCTGGGTCTGGTTCAATGTCGGACTGGTTACGCCGCCCAGCCGCGTGGTGAATGTGATTGAAGAGGCGATCCAGCAGACCGAGATCGCCAACGTGTCCAAAAAACCGCTGCCGAATTGCCTGTTGATGGATATGGATAGCAAGGGGTACGCGCGTTATGCGGTGCGTTACTGGCTAACCGATCTGGCCGCCGACGACCCGACCGACGCGGCGATGCGCTGGCATATCATGACGGCGCTACAACGCGCCAATATCAAGCTGGCGGTGGAAGAGCGCAGCGTGATGAACACCAAGGAGAACGAGAAGCACGATGAGGTCGTGCATCAGCGCGAGGTGCTGTTGCGTACGAAAACCTTGCGGCGCGTGGAGTTGTTCTCGCAAATGAACGACGCGGAACTGACCGCGCTGGCGGAGCGCTTGCGCTTTGCCCCGTTTGCCAAAGGCAATGTCATTGCCAAGCAGGGCGATGAACGCTCGCATTGGCTGTATATCATTATCAACGGCGAGGCTGAGGTGTATCTGGAAATGCCCAACGGCGGACGGCGCACGATCAGTACCTTGGGCAAAGGCAGTTTCTTCGGCGAGATGGGGCTGATGACGGGCGCGCCGCGTTCCGCTTCGGTGATCGCCAAATCGGATGTGGAGTGTTACCGTTTGGATAAGGACGCGTTCGAGGAGGTGCTGCATACACGTCCCTCGATTGCCGAGGAAATATCGCATATTCTGGTGTCGCGCCGCGCCGAGCTGGATACCGCGATGCAGGATATGGATGCACAAACTGCGCAGAAGGTTCTGTCGCAGCAGCATAACGAAGTTTTGTCCACCATCAAACGCTTTTTCTCTTTAAACATGTAAGGGCGCTTGTTGTATCATTGCGCCCGAATTATTAAATAGCCATAAGAACGTTACCCATGAAAGTCACCTTCCTA
>JBBIJL010000283.1:0-1986 GCA_037446005.1 Gallionellaceae bacterium
GCCAATATCATTCTGACGCAGAACGGTTCCGCGAGTGCTGTGGTGCAGGATTACGAGACTTACCGCAAACAGCAGGATGCCTTTCTGATGTTGAAGCTGATGGTGCAGGGCGAGGCCGATGTGCAGAAGAATCGTGTCACCCCGCAAGCCAAGGTGTTTGATTCACTGCGTGCATCTTTGCTGAAGCAGCAAAAGAAAAATGGCTGAGGCAAAGTCTTATCGGGTGTTGTGGTCGGACACTGCGCAACAAGATTTGACTGAGATCGTCGAGTACATCGCGCAAGACAGTGTCGAGGATGCGCTGTCGATTTTGCACAAGTTGGAAGCAAAAGCCGCGCTGTTGGTCACTCTGCCCAATCGTGGACGTGTCGTGCCGGAGCTGTTGCATACAGGTATTTCCCAGTACAGAGAACTCATTAGTGCGCCTTGGCGTATCGTTTACAAGGTCGCCAGTAGTCAAGTGTTCATCATGGCTGTGCTGGATAGTCGGCGCGATTTGCAGACGGTACTCCTTAATCGCTTGGCGCGGTAAATAGCCAAAGGAGCCAGGTTGAGGAGAGGGCGTTTTTTCGGCCAAGGCCGGTTTTGATAAGGGGCGTTAACGATGAATGAGATCTCCAACATATCAGGTGACAAGCGCAACATCTGGCTACGTGCATTGTTCATGCTGTTGATGGCGTGCTTGTTGCACTTGAGCGGCACGGTGTTGTTTGTGGTGACTGTCATCCAGTTTGTGATTGTGCTGTTGGGCGATACGCCCAATGCTCGGCTGGTTGCATTCGGACGTAGCTTGGGAAATTACTTGCGGCAGATCGTGAATTTTCTGACGTTCGCAACGGAAGAAATTCCGTTCCCGTTCAGCGAGTGGCCTGTGGGCGAGTAAGCGATAGCGCGGCATGCTAGGGGGCGAATCCCGGCATGCCGCAACGCTCCAAACGCTGGGGTTTATATCTTTCAAGCCATTCGACGATGCCGCCAGATTCATCTCTCTCCTCCGAATTAAGACACGCCGCGCTGCACTGGTTGGTCGAGTGCGATGCCGTGCAGAAGGCGGCTGGCGTGCGCCGTTTGGCGCAGGCGTGGGCGGCGGGGGAGCTGGGGCTGGATGCCGATGCGGTATTGAGTGAGTTGCAAGGTATCCCCGGTCATCCGGCCAAGCCAGAGTTGGTCTCTCCCCTTACGGTGCAACGCCGCGCGATGAACACGCCGGAAGGCCGCGCCACGATGGTTCACGCGCTGGTGCATATCGAGTTCAACGCGATCAATCTGGCGCTGGATGCGTTGTGGCGCTTTCCCAGTATGCCGCGCGAGTATTACGCCGATTGGTTGCAGGTGGCGGATGAGGAGGCGTTGCACTTCACCTTGCTGGCCGGTCATTTGCAGGCGCAGGGCTATGCCTACGGCGATTTCTCCGCGCACAACGGGCTGTGGGATATGGCGGTGAGGTCGCAGCATGATGTGCTGGTGCGCATGGCCTTGCTGCCCAGAACGATGGAGGCGCGCGGGCTGGATGTGACGCCGGGCACGAAGGCCAAGCTGGTGCAGGCGGGCGATAGCACGGTCGCGCCGATTCTGGACATCGTGCTGCGCGACGAGATCGGCCATGTCGCCATCGGCAATCGCTGGTTCAATTATCTGTGTGCCCAGCGCGGGCTGGAGCCAGCGGCTACCTATGCCAATCTGTTGGTCGAGTACAACGCGGTGTTGCGACGGGGGCCGTTCAATCTGGAGGCGCGCCGCGCGGCGGGGTTTAGTGAGCAAGAGTTGGCGGAATTGGGTTTGAATTAATCGGGGTGGTAGTACAAGCGTTATATGGATTTTTCAATCGACATTAAAGAGAAAGACGGGGTGCGCACGCTGCATTTCGATTCGCGCTGGACGCAGGGTGCCATGCGGATTGAGCAGCCGTGGCGGCTGGAGCTGGAATACACCCGCGTGATGATGGCGTGTTTGCTGCTGCGCGAGGAGGATAGTTTTCCGCGCAAT
>JBBIJL010000284.1:0-1960 GCA_037446005.1 Gallionellaceae bacterium
CCTGCGCGACGCATGCGCTGGGCAAGATGCCGCTGGAGGTCGAAGTGGTGGATGCGGCGGGCGAGCAGTTGTCCAGCCTGTCGCGTTTTGTTGATGGTTCCTTCTGCAAGGCCGACTGATGGTCGCTCCGGTGTTGATCTTTGCGGTTGGCAACGAGTCGCGCGGCGATGATGCGCTGGCTCCTTTGTTCTTGCGCGAGCTGGATGCGTGGCTGGCGGCAAACGGTCTGGCCGCTCAAGTCGAATTGCTGGAAGACTTTCAGTTACAGGTCGAACATGCGATGGATATGCAAGGCCGGCGGCTAGTGTTGTTCGTCGATGCCGGGATGGATACGCCCGAACCGTTTTCATTCTCCCGTTTGCTGGCGAACGAGACTCCGGTGTTGTACAGCCATGCCCTAGAGCCTGCGGCGCTGATTAATGTGTACCGGCAGTTTTATGGCGAAATGCCGCCGGATGCTTTTGTGCTGTGCATCTGCGGCGAGCGCTTTGAATTGGGCGAGGGGCTTTCTTCCCCAGCGGTAGGGCGCTTGGCTAGCGCTTTGGAATTCGGCAAAAAACTTTTGAGCCGACCGGATGTAATAACTTGGGATAGCTTGTGTACGCCAAGCATTATGATGCGTAGCGAGGATAACCGGCACGCACCGTCACTTGCGGGATAACTTGGCAAACGAGTTCAATAAAGCTGTCGTCAATTAACGTATTCAATTTTTCGAAACACTTCCGTCATGTCAAAACACTACCTCACTCCTTTGTTTGCCCCCAAATCGGTGGCCGTTTTCGGCGCCAGCGACCGCGTGGATGCAGTCGGTCAGATCGTATTCCAGAACATGCTGGAGGGCGGGTTTCAGGGGGCGCTCTATCCGATCAATGCCAAGAATGCGGAAGTGCAGGGACGCAAAGCATATGCCTCCATTTCCGAAATTGAAGAGAATATCGAACTGGTGGTGATTGCGACGCCGCCGCAAACGGTTCCCGATATTATTGAAGAGTGCGGCAAACACGGAGTCAAAGCGGCAGTCATTATTACCGCAGGCTTCGGCGAGATCGGCGCGGAGGGCAAGGAGCTTGAGCGCCGCGTGCTGGACAATGCCAAGCGCTACGGCATCCGTCTGGTCGGCCCGAACTGTCTCGGCGTGATGCGTCCCGGCATTGGTTTGAATGCCACCTTCAACAAAGGCGGGGTGAGTGCGGGCAATCTGGCTCTGGTGTCCCAGTCCGGTGCGTTGTGCACAGCCATTCTGGATTGGGCGCATTTGAACGATGTGGGTTTTTCCAGCGTGGTGTCGATGGGTTCTTCTGCCGATGTGGATTTCGGCGAGATACTCGACTATCTGGTGTCCGATCCGCAAACGCAAAACATTCTGATGTACATCGAGGGCATACGCGAATCCCGACGTTTTATGAGTTCGCTGCGCGCCGCTGCGCGGGTTAAGCCGGTGATTCTGGTCAAGGTTGGCCGCCACGAGGCGGGCTCCAAAGCGGCCATGTCGCATACCGCGTCGCTGGTGGGCTCGGATGATGCGTTCGATGCCGCCGTGCGCCGCGCTGGTGTGGTGCGCGTGAAAACCGTGACCGAGTTGTTCTCGGCAGCCAAGGCATTGTCCTGCGGTTTTCATCCTTCCGGCAATCGTCTTGCCATCGTTACCAACGGCGGTGGGCCGGGTGTGATGGCGACGGATCGGGCATCCGACTTGGGCTTGGTCATGGCAAATCTATCCGAAGCGACAATCGAGAAATTGAATCAAGTGTTGCCGCCCAATTGGTCGCACGGCAATCCGGTGGATGTGATCGGGGATGCGCAGGCGGATCGTTACCAGCACGCGGTTGCCGCGTGTCTGGAAGACCCGAACGTGGATGGCGTGCTGACCATCCTTACCCCGCAAGCGATGACCAAACCTTTGGAGGCGGCAAAGGCGGTGATCGAGCTTTCCAATCACCACAAGAAACCGTTGCTGACG
>JBBIJL010000285.1:0-1933 GCA_037446005.1 Gallionellaceae bacterium
AACGGACGCAACCGCTATGCCTACGCCGTAACCCTGACAAACTGAAGGACACACCATGACCATACCACTGCACAACGTCATCACCCAAACCGAACAAGTCATCCTCGGCAAGCCGCGCCAGATCAGGCTGGCGCTCACCTGCCTGCTGGCGCGCGGACATTTGCTGATCGAGGATTTGCCCGGTGTCGGCAAGACCACGCTGGCGCATGTGCTGGCCAAGACACTGGGCTTGCAGTTCCAGCGCATCCAGTTCACCAGCGACATGCTGCCCGCCGACATCCTCGGCGTCTCCATCTTCCAGCGCGATAGCGGCGATTTCAAATTCCACGCGGGGCCGATCTTCGCGCAGATGATCCTGGCCGACGAAGTGAACCGCGCCACGCCCAAGACACAGAGTGCATTACTGGAGGCGATGGAGGAGCACCAAGTCACCATCGAGGGCGAGACACGCCCCCTGCCGACACCGTTCTTCGTGATCGCCACGCAGAACCCGACCAACCAGATCGGCACCTTCCCGCTACCGGAATCGCAACTCGACCGCTTCCTCATGCGCATCCAACTGGGCTACCCCGATGCGCAAGCCGAGCGCGGCCTGCTCTCCGGCGTAGATCGGCACGACATCATCGCCAAACTCACCCCACAGATGACCACCGCCGAACTGGTGGCCTTGCAACAACAGGCGCGGCAAGTGTTCGTCTCCCCCGCCCTGCTCGATTACGTGCAAGCCATCCTGCGCCACACACGCGAATCGGCGCGATTCGTGCACGGCCTGTCGCCGCGCGCCGGGCTCTCGCTACTCGCCGCCGCCCGCGCTTGGGCATTGCTCGACGGCCGCAACGCCGTCATCCCGGAAGACATCCAGGCCGTGTTGCCCGGCGTCGCCAGCCACCGCTTGCAAAGCGTGCAAGACACCCAGGCATCGGATGGAGAGAAGCTGGCGCAGGAGTTGATCGAGGCGGTGGCGATTCCTTAACAGAACAGAGCTACCACAAGAAAACTCAAACAAAACCTCGCAATAACTCTGCCAACTTACTCAACCCCATGTCTGCCTGTACCTCGTCGGCATGGCTGAAGTTGAGCCTCAATTGTCCACAGCTATCCACTTCCAGCGGAAGAAAAGGTTCTCCCGGCATAAACGCGACACCCGCCTTAATCGCCTTGGGCAACAGCAAACGGGTATCAATGCGACGATTGAGCGTGAGCCAGTAGAACAAACCGCCGGGCGGCGTGTGCCAACTGGCGAGATCGGCAAAATGCCTGCGCAATGCGGCCTCAAACGCATCGCGGCGCCGGTGATAGCGCAGAGCCAACTCCTGCAAGCGCTGCTCGCGTTGCGGATCATTCAACTGTTGCAACACCAGCCACTGGCTGACGCGGTTACTGTGCAAATCCGCGGCTTGTTTCAGGCGCGTCAAAAACGGCAGCAATTCCGGTGAAGCAACGAGATAGCCCAAGCGCAGCCCCGGTGCCAGATTCTTGGAAAACGAGCCCTGATAAATCCACGGCGCGTGTTGGAGTCGCGCGCAAACCGGCGTGCGTTCACAGGCGTCATACACCAAGTCGCGGTAAGGATCATCCTCGAACAAAGGAATACCGGCAGCATCGCAAGTGGCGGCCAGCGCCTCGCGCTGCACCGCATCGAGACAGCGCCCGCTGGGATTTTGAAAAGTGGGAATGGCATAGGCAAAAGCGGGCTTCTCGCCCTGCCATACCTTGGCATCCAGCGCATCCGCATCGTAAGCGACAAAGCGCGCGCCGAAAAAACGGAACACCTGCAACGCGGCCAGATAAGTCGGCGACTCCACCGCCACCGCCGTGCCGGGGTCGATGAACAGCTTAGCCACAAGGTCTATGCCCTGCTGCGAGCCGGACAGGATGAGTACCTGTTCGGCGGCACATTTCAATCCGCGCGCATTCAAATCCTCCGCCACCC
>JBBIJL010000286.1:0-1929 GCA_037446005.1 Gallionellaceae bacterium
CAAATTCGGTGCGCCATTCACATACAGAGGAATGGGAGCAAAGGGAATGCTTCCCCCGCTGGTTCCGCCCATGCTGATATTCAAGGAATCGGTACGCAGAATTTCAAAACTCAAAAACTGGTGTTCCGCATCGACCAGATACAGTGTTCCGGCATCGGCATTGGTAATGCTTTTCGCCGCCAGCAGGATATTCTCCAGCAGCTTGTCGATGTTTTTTTCGCTCGACAATGCCGCGCCGATTGCGTTGAGGTCGTTCAGGCGCGCCAGCAGGCTGTCCAGCATGGGAATCTGCCCGGGCGTTTGTGCAGTGCTCTTGGTGTTGTCCATCGCGGAAAAAATTATTTGATACAGACCGAGCGCACTTGGTGAATATCGGTGATACCCAACAGAACCTTCTCGATACCGTCCTGCTTCAGGGTACGCATGCCTTCTTCCAGCGCAATCGCGAACAGTTCGGCGACGCGCGCGTGCTCCTGAATCGCCTTCTTGAGCGGATCGGTGCCGATCAGTAACTCATGCAAGCCGACACGCCCGCGATACCCGGTGCCGGAACATTTCTCGCAGCCGACATGCTCGTACAAAGTGATCTGCCCCTTGTCGTCGCCGAACAGTTTCACCCACTCGGCATATAGCGCCTTGTAGGCGGCGTTGGCATCTTTTTTCCAAGTTTCCGTGCTCATCAGTTCGCTCGCGTACTCGGCCAGCAGCGCTTTGATTTCTTCGGGTGTCGCGACATGAGGCTTCTTGCAGTCCTTGCACAGCCGCTTGGCCAGACGCTGCGCCAGAATGCCGAGCAAGGCGTCGGCGAAGTTGAACGGGTCCATGCCCATGTCCAGCAAACGGCTGATGGATTCCGGCGCGCTGTTGGTGTGCAGGGTGGCGAACACCAAGTGACCGGTCAGCGATGCTTCGATACCGGTGGAAACTGTTTCCTTGTCGCGCATTTCGCCCACCATAATCACGTCCGGGTCGGCACGCAGGAAGGCGCGCATCACCGTGGCGAAATCGAGTCCGGCCTTTTTGTTGACCTGCACTTGGCGCAAGCCTTTTTGCGTGATTTCGACCGGGTCTTCCGCCGTCCAGATTTTGGTTTCCGGCGTGTTGATGTATTTCAGGATGGAGTGCAGCGTGGTGGTTTTACCGGAACCGGTCGGGCCGCACACGAAGAACAGGCCGTAGGGTTTGCTGACGGTCTTCTTGACCAGCTCCAGATTGCGCACCGAGAAGCCCATGTTATCCAGCGGAATCGGTTCGCCCGATGCCAGAATACGCATCACCACATCTTCGACGCCGCCCTGCGACGGGATGGTCGCCACGCGCAGCTCGATGTCGAGCGGGCCGTATTTTTTGAACTTGATCTTGCCGTCCTGCGGTTTGCGCTTTTCCGAAATATCCAGATCGCACATGATCTTCAAACGCGTGACCAAAGCGTTGCGGTAAGTGGAGGGCACTTCGATGTAATTGAGCAGCGAGCCGTCCTTGCGCAGACGGATACCGGTCTTGCCCTTGCCGGGCATGGGTTCGATGTGAATATCCGATGCGCCCATCTTATAGGCATCCACGATGATTTTGTTGACCAGCTTGACCAGCTCGTTGTCGGCAGCGGCACTGACATCTTCCTGACTGACGGTGCTGGACTCTTCCTCATCCCCGCCCAGCGAAGTGAGCAAGTCATCCATCGAGCCCAAGTCTTCCATGCTGCCGGTGGCATCGCCCACACTGCTACCGCCGCCGTAGAACAGATCCAGCGTGGCTTTGAATTCGCGCTGCGGACAAACCTTGTAGATCAGGCGGTGCTTGGGAAAAATATTGTTGACCACGCGCGAGGCTTGGATACGCTCGGGATCGGTAGTCAGAATAATCAGTCCGTCCGGCGTATCGTCGATCGGCAGCCAGTGGCTGCTCTCCACATATTCGCGGCGCAAATTC
>JBBIJL010000287.1:0-1906 GCA_037446005.1 Gallionellaceae bacterium
GCGGAAGCCCCTCCCAATCGGAAGGGCGCGAATTGTGATGGAAATCGTATTTCGTGTCAATTCCGGGTGAGAGAATATCTGCACAGTGGGCACATGCACGGGCGGAGACAGCACGACATACCAGGCGTCCGGCACTTCGTAGACCTGCAAACGCTCGCCCACGCCTTCGGCAAACGCGTTCTCCCCGAACACGAATACCGGCACATCGGCTCCCAGTGTCAGGCCAAGCTGCATCAGGCGTTCGCGCGACAAACCCAAGTTCCACAGCCGGTTCAACGCCAGCAAGGTGGTCGCCGCATCCGAACTGCCTCCGCCCAGACCGCCGCCCATCGGGATGCGTTTTTCCAGTTCGATGTCCACGCCCAGTTTGCAGCCGGTTTCCTGTTGCAGCAGACGCGCGGCGCGCACGCACAAGTCCGCTTCCTGCGGCACGCCGTCCAGCGCATTGACGCGGCGCACTTCGCCATCCGTGCGCAGGGTGTAATGCAAGGTGTCGTTCAGGTCGATGAAGCGAAACAGGGTTTGCAGCAAGTGATAACCATCCGCTCTGCGTCCGACCACATGCAGAAACAAATTCAATTTCGCCGGCGCGGGGCAGGTAAGCGTATTTATTGTTTTTCCCATTCGTCGATCAACACCATGATTTCCAATTGTTCGCGCCGCAGCACGAAGCGCAGCGGCAAGCTATTCTCTGCCCCGCCCGCATAACGCGAGTAATGTATCTCCCAGCCGTCCTGCCGCAACACCGTTATCCGCCCCTGCGCGTCGCGCTGAATATCGGCGGCGCTCGCATTGGCGGGCACCGCCATTACCCAGTAACGCAGCCCGGACAAGGGCAACTCCCAGCCCAGCACCTGATGCGTCAACATCTCCACATCCTGAGCCACGTAATGCTTGCCAGCCTCATCCAGCGTTACCCCCTGCGCATCGCGGTGTATGCGCGCGGCGGTTTGCCCGAGCGGCGCGAGCAGCAGAATTTCGTCCTCCTCCGCGCCATGCACCCAACGCAAGCCCGCGGAAGAACGTTCGCCGTCGTGCCTGATCGCCACGCGACCGTTGAACGCAAACGGCGCATCGGCCTGCGCCGGGCGCTGCACTGTTTTGAGCGGCGCATTGGCACAGCCGTTCAGCAGCAGCAATGCCGGCAGCAACAGGCCATGCAGCCAGCGGATTTGCATCAGGGCATGAACTTCTTGATTACCGAGCGCAGGGGCTCGCTATCGGGATGCGCCTTCAAGGTGTCCTGCCATACCTTTTGCGCCTCGTCCTTGCTGCCTTGCATCCACAACACCTCGCCCAAGTGCATGGCGATTTCCGGGTCGGGATTGGCGGCGAATGCGCGGCGCAGAAATTGCGCACTCTTGTCCAGTTGACCCAGGCGATAGTAGCCCCAGCCCACGCTGTCGGTGATTGCGGCATCATCCGGCGCAAGCTGGTGAGCCTTCTCCACCAACTGCATGCCTTCCTCGATCTTTATATTGCGCTCCAGATAACTGTAGCCCAGAGCGTTGTAGGCCTGCGCATGGTCGGGCGCCACCTGCAACAGTTTGCGCAGCGACTGTTCGAACAACTCGATCTTGCCCAACTTGTCTGCCGCCATCGCCATCTCAAACAACAACTGGGGATGATTGGGCTGTTTCTCCAGCGCTTCGGCAAGTATCTTGTACGAGGCCTCGAATTGTTTTGTTTCGCGCAACATCTGCGACTCGATCAATACGACCGTCACGCGCTGCGGATTATTCGCCACAGGGGCACTCCGCAAAACGGCGAACGCCTCGTCGAACTTGCCCGACATCTTCAACAGATACGCCTCGCGCAAGCGGGCGGCATACACATATTCGCCGTCCGCCACCTGGTGATACTGGTCCAGCGCGGCAGCATCGTCTTTCTTCGCCTCGTTCAACTG
>JBBIJL010000288.1:0-1891 GCA_037446005.1 Gallionellaceae bacterium
CGCTGCCGAGCAGGCTGGTAAAGCGGCTCAAGAATGTGGCGTGAAAAATCTGGAAGTACGCATCAAGGGTCCCGGCCCTGGTCGTGAATCCGCAGTGCGTGCACTGAATGCAGCTGGTTTTAAAATCACCAGCGTTTCAGATATCACGCCAGTGCCGCATAACGGCTGCCGTCCGCCGAAAAAGCGTCGTATCTAATTGTTGGGAGTATAGATCTTGGCTAGAAATCTTGATGCAAAGTGCCGTAAGTGCCGCCGCGAAGGCGAGAAGCTGTTCCTTAAGGCTGAAAAATGTTTCACCGACAAATGCGCGGTAGAGCGTCGTGCTTATCCGCCCGGACAGCATGGTCAGAAAAAGAATCAGCGTCAGTCTGAATACGGCGGCCAGTTGCGCGAAAAGCAAAAACTGCGTCGTATCTATGGCGTGATGGAAGGCCAGTTCCGCCTGACTTACAAGCGTGCTGAGCAAGCTCGCGGCATTACCGGCGAAAGCTTGCTGCAAATTCTGGAATCGCGTTTGGACAACGTGTCCTACCGCATGGGTTTCGGCGCGTCGCGTGCAGAAGCTCGCCAAGTGGTGCGTCACAACTCCATCCTGGTTAACGGCAAGCGCGTAAACATTCCTTCCTATCAAGTGCGTCCCGGTGACGTAGTTGAAGTGGCTGAAAAGTCCAAGAACCAATTGCGCGTTAAGGCTGCCCTGCAAGCCGCTGAACAGCGCGGTTTCCCGGAATGGATTGACGTTGATGTCAAGGAGTTGAAGGGTACCTACAAGGCTTTGCCGCAACGTTCCGAATTGCCAGCTACGATTAACGAGCATCTCGTTGTCGAGTTGTATTCTAAGTAATCCACGCGGAGTACATAAATGTCTTATACCAATTTGCTGAAGCCTCGCATCATCGACGTGCAACGCATCTCTCCTACTCAGGCACGAGTAGTGATGGAGCCGTTCGAGCGCGGTTACGGTCATACATTAGGCAATGCACTGCGTCGTATTCTGTTGTCGTCGATGCCCGGCTTCGCCGTGACAGAAGTAAAGATCGCAGGTGTGTTGCATGAGTACTCCTCTATTGATGGCGTGCAAGAAGACGTTGTTGAGATCCTGCTGAATCTGAAGGGTTTGGTGCTCAAGCTGCACAATATCCGCGAAGCGACTCTGCACCTGAAGAAGTCCGGTGCCGGTGTTGTGACTGCTGCCGATATCGAAACCAATGCCGATACCGAAGTCATCAACCCGAATCACGTCATCGCCCATCTCACCGCTGGCGGCAAGCTGGAAATTGAGATCAAGGTTGAGCAGGGCCGTGGTTATGTTTCCGCGATTTCGCGCCAGCAACCCGGCGCGACACGTCCGGTTGGTCACATCGCTCTGGACGCATCGTTCAGCCCGATTTCCCGCGTGAGCTACTCTGTAGAGAGCGCACGTGTCGAACAGCGTACCGATTTGGACAAGCTGATTATGGACATCGAGACCAACAGCGCGATCGATCCTGAAGAGTCCATCCGTTATGCAGCGCGCATTCTAGTGGATCAATTCTCCGTGTTCGCTGCTTTGGAAGGCACGCCAGCGCCGGTTGAGAAGCCACAAGCGCCTAAGGTTGATCCGATGTTGCTGCGTCCTGTCGATGATCTGGAGCTGACACCACGTTCTTCCAACTGCCTCAAGGCTCAGAGCATCCATTACATCGGCGATCTGATCCAGCACAACGAAGCAGACTTGTTGCGCACCCCGAATCTGGGCCGCAAGTCGCTGAACGAGATCAAGCAAGTGTTGGCCGAGCATGGTCTGTCGCTGGGTATGAAATTGGAAAACTGGCCTGCAACAGCAGAGAAGTAAGCCAGAATAGTTAAGAGCAGTACGAAAGGATAATCATGCGTCACCGTTTAGGTCTCA
>JBBIJL010000289.1:0-1855 GCA_037446005.1 Gallionellaceae bacterium
CGAAAGGTTGCGGTGCCTTGCTGGCGGTGGACAACTGTTTCTGCACGCCCATCCTGCAACGCCCGCTGGATTTCGGTGCGGACATCGTGATTCATTCCGCCACCAAGTACATCGACGGACAAGGGCGCGTGCTGGGCGGCGCGGTACTGGGCAGCAAGAAATTGATGGAGCCGGTGTACGGCTTCTTGCGCACCACGGGGCCGACCATGAGCGCGTTCAACGCCTGGGTGTTTTTGAAAGGCATCGAGACGCTCAAGTTGCGCATGGAGGCGCATAGCGCCAACGCCTTGCAACTGGCGCAGTGGCTGGAGCAGCAGCCGAACGTGGCGCGCGTGTTCTATCCGGGGCTGCCGTCGCACCCGCAATATGCGCTGGCGCAGAAGCAGCAGAAGACCGGCGGCGGCATCGTGGCGTTCGAGGTGAAGGGCGGCAAGGCTGCGGCGTGGAAAGTGATCGACAATACCAAGATGCTTTCCATCACCGCGAATCTGGGCGACACCAAAACCACCATCACCCATCCGGCCACTACCACGCATGCGCGCATTTCGCCGGAAGCGCGAGCGGCGGCGGGCATCGGCGACGGCTTGATTCGCATTGCCGTCGGGCTGGAAGCGGTGGTCGATATTCAGAACGATCTGGCGCGCGGGCTGTAGGCGTGAGCAAGTTGGCGCAGCGAGTCGGCGCAGCACTCAAGGCGCAGGACATGATGCTGGCGACGGCGGAGTCCTGCACTGGCGGCGGTATCGCGCAGGCGCTCACCGACATCTCCGGTAGTTCCGCGTGGTTCGAGCGTGGCTTCGTCACCTATGCCAACGCAGCCAAGGTGGAGATGCTGGGTGTGCGCAAAGCCACGCTGGATGCTTACGGTGCCGTGTCCGAAGCCACGGTGCGGGAGATGGCGGAAGGGGCTTTGGCGCACAGCCACGCCGATGTCGCGGTGTCTGTGAGCGGAGTCGCCGGGCCTACCGGCGGCACGCCGGAAAAACCCGTCGGCACGGTGTGGTTTGGCTGGGCATTGCGCAACGGCAGTGTGCATACGCGTCTGCATCAACTATCCGGCGACCGCGCCGCCGTGCGGGCGCAGTCCGTGGAGATCGCGCTGCAAGGGGTGCTCGACCTGCTGGCGAGCCGTGCGGAAACAGCCTGAAATACAAAAAAGAACGAACGTTCTGTACAAGTGCAAATTGATGTGCAACAATCTGCCATCAAATTTTGAAAGGAAGACACCATGGATGAGAACAAAAGCAAGGCACTCGCGGCGGCACTGAGCCAGATCGAAAAGCAGTTCGGCAAGGGCTCCATCATGCGCTTGGGCGAGAGCGAAGTGGGCAAGGACATTCAGGTGGTTTCCACCGGTTCGCTGGGGTTGGACATCGCGCTGGGCGTGGGCGGTTTGCCGCGCGGTCGCGTGATCGAAATCTACGGCCCGGAGTCTTCCGGTAAAACGACACTGACGCTGCAAGTGATCGCCGAAATGCAAAAGATGGGCGGCACTGCCGCCTTCATTGACGCGGAACACGCGCTCGATCCGCAGTACGCCAAAAAGCTGGGCGTGAAGGTGGAAGACCTGCTCATCTCGCAACCAGACAACGGTGAGCAAGCACTGGAAATCGTCGATATGCTGGTGCGCTCCGGCTCGGTGGACATCGTGATTGTCGACTCCGTTGCCGCGCTGACACCCAAGGCCGAAATCGAAGGCGAAATGGGCGATGCGCAGATGGGCTTGCATGCCCGTTTGATGTCGCAAGCCTTGCGCAAACTGACGGCCAATATCAATCGCAGCAACACCATGGTCATCTTTATTAACCAGATCCGCATGAAGATCGGCGTGATGTTCGGCAACCCGGAAACCACC
>JBBIJL010000290.1:0-1830 GCA_037446005.1 Gallionellaceae bacterium
GTCGCCGCCCGTTCCGGCGCGCACTTCGAGGAACACGTTGCGGTCGTCGTTGGGATCTTTCGGCAACAGTTGTTTTTGCAGTTCGACTTCGAGCTGTTCCAGCTTTTCGCGTCCGGCCTTGATTTCGGCATCGGCAAATTCGCGCATCTCGGGATCGCCCGCCATTTCCTGCGCGGTGGCGATGTCGGCCTCGCAGGCCTGATAAGCATGGAACAGTTCGACCACCGGCTCGATCTCGGTGCGCTCGCGGTTCAGCTTGCGGAACGCATCCATGTCGCGCGTGGCATCCTCGCTGCTCAACAGCGTGTTGACTTCGTCCAGACGCTCGGCGAGCTGGGCGAGTTTGGAGGCGATGCTGGGTTTCATTCCGGCGTGTGCAGGTGGTAGATGCGGTGCACGGCGTCGAGCAGCGCTTCGCGTTCGCCGGCTTGCGCGTGGTTCAGCGTTTGTGTCGGCGCGTGCAGGAATTTGTTGGTCAGCGCGTTGCCGAAAAATTCCAGCACCTTTTCCGGCGCTTCACCTTTCGCCAGCAGGCGCAAGGCTTTTTCCATTTCGCTGCGACGATGGCGGTCGGCATGGTCGCGCAGGGTGCGGATGGTCGGCACCACGCCGCGCGATTCCATCCAATGGATGAATTCGTGCACGCCGGAGTCGATGATGACCTCGGCCTCTTTCACCGCGCCCTGACGCGCATCCAAGCCGTCCTTGACCACCTCGGCGAGGTCGTCCACGGTATACAGGAACACGTCATCCAGCTCGGCGACTTCCTTCTCCACATCGCGCGGCACGGCCAGATCGACGATGAACAGCGGGCGGTGTTTGCGCGCCTTGAGCGCGCGCTCCACCATGCCTTTGCCGAGGATGGGCAACTGGCTCGCGGTGCAGGAAACGATGATGTCGTGCTGCGCCAGTTGTTCGGGCAATTCGTTCAGCGTGATGGCGTGGCCGTCGATGCGGCGCGCCAAAACTTGCGCGCGCTCCAGCGTGCGGTTCGCCACGGTGATGTGTTTGGGGTTGCGCGCGGCGAAATGCACCGCGTTCAATTCGATCATCTCGCCCGCGCCGATGAACAGCACGCGCTGCTCGGAGATGCTGGGGAAAATGCGCTCGGACAATTTCACGGCGGCGGCGGCCATCGAAACCAGATTCGCGCCGATCTCGGTTTGCGTGCGCACGTCTTTCGCCACGGAGAAAGTGCGCTGGAAAAGTTTGTGCAGCAAAAAGCCCAGCGTGCCCGCCTGCTCGGCATAACGCACCGCCTGTTTCATCTGCCCCAGAATCTGCGGCTCGCCCAGCACCATCGAGTCCAGCCCGCTGGCCACGCGGAACGCGTGCTTGATGGCTTGCTCTTGCGACAGTTGGTAGATGTAGGGCGCAATCTCGGTGGCGGGCAGGCGATGGTAGTTCGCCAGCCAATCTATCGCCTGCTCGGGAGTGCTGGTGCTGCAATACACCTCGGTGCGGTTGCAGGTGGAAAGAATGGTCGCCTCTTTGGCCGCGCCATGATCGACCAGATCGCGCAAAGCCGGCTCCATCGTGTCGACATTGAACGCAATCTGCTCGCGCACCGAGAGCGGGGCGGTTTGATGGTTAATGCCAAAAGCGAATAGCTGCATGCTGCGGTAAGCTCGGGAGCTGGTTGATTCGGGGGGCGGATTATAGCGTTAATCGGGCGGGGGGCGAAATGGGCGGGGATGATAGCAGCCGGAATGCACTCTACTACGCGTATGAATCCCGCCCCCGCGCTAGAATGCCCGCCCTCAGCCAATCGTTAAAACTCGGGATCACCCATGATTGAAGAACTCCTAATCAACATCGAAACCAAACTCA
>JBBIJL010000291.1:0-1797 GCA_037446005.1 Gallionellaceae bacterium
GCGCCGATCTGCTGGAGGCGTGGCAGGGCAAGCTGCCGCCGGATGCGCCGAACCGCTTTGTGGTGAACATCCAACCCGATCAAGTTGCGCCGGTGCGGGATTTCTTTGCGAGGCAATCGTTGCCGTCGCCGGAGTTGCAGCCCATGGTGCGCGGCAGGTTGGTCGCCATCAACGATAAAGCGGTTAACGGCGACAGTTATCCCGACCCGCGCGCGAAGGCGCTGGTGGAGCGCGAGTTCAATCTGTCTTACATGGAGCAGATGCCGGCGTGGAATACGTTGGTGAGCGGGAAGTGGTGGAGCAGTAAAGGCTCGGGTGAGCTGTCTGTGGAGGAGGGCATCGCCAAGACTTTGAACATCAAACTCGGCGACTCACTCACCTACGATGTGGCGGGCAGCAGTTTCACCGCGCGTGTCACCAGTCTGCGCAAGGTGCAGTGGGATTCGATGAAGGTGAATTTTTTCGTTATCACCACGCCGGAGTTGCTTCAGGATTTTCCGACCAGTTACCTGAGCAGCTTCTACCTGCCACCGGACAAGGTGCGCACGGGCGATGAGCTGTCGCGCGCCTTCCCCAACATCTTGTTGATCGACACTGGCGCGGTGATCGCCCAAGTGCGCAACATCATGGATCAGATCGCGCAGACGGTGAGTGCGGTGTTCCTGTTCACGCTGTTGTCCGGCCTTGCGGTGTTGTATGCCGCGTTGCTGGCGACGCAGGACGAGCGCAGCCACGAGGCGGCGATACTGCGCACACTGGGGGCGGACAGCCGCTACCTGCGGCGTTTGCATCTGTCCGAGTTCGCCGTGCTGGGAGGGTTGAGCGGGCTGTTCGCGGCGGCGGGTGCGGTGCTGCTGGGTTGGGTGCTGGCGCGCTTCGTGTTGGAGATTCCGTATCAGGCGAAGGCCGCAGTTTGGCTGATCGGCATCTTGGGCGGTATCGCCGTGGTGACGTTGGCCGGATGGTTGGCGACACGGCGCATCGTACAATTGCCGCCGCTGCGTATTCTGCGCGCGGATTAATCACCTTTGGTTGTTACGATGAAACACGTTCATATTGTTGTTCCCGATTTGTTTTTGCCGCCATTGTTGGCAAAGGAAGTTTGCGCGGGCTTGCAGTTGCCTGTGCTGGAAAAATGTCTGGCGCGCGCCAAGGTGCAAGCGTTATCGGCGCATTCGCTGGAGGCGTGGCTGTGCGAGGCCTTTAATGTGCCGGAAGCGGCCATCGCCCCCGTCACTTTGCTGGCGGATGGCCTGTCGCCGGAAGCGGCTTACTGGTTGCGCGCCGACCCGGTGCATCTGCATCTCGACCGCAACCAGATCATTTTGCAGACCAATGTTGCGCCAAGCTTGGATGAGGCCGCGCAGTTGTGCGCGCACCTGAACCAACATTTCGCCGGAAGCGGGATGCAATTCTTTGCCCCGCATCCGCGACGCTGGTATTTGCGTCTGGAAGAAGAGCCCGGTTTGACAACGCATTCGGTGTATCAGGTGGAAGGGCGCAATACGCGTTTTTACCTGCCGCAGGAAACATCCGGCATGAAATGGCGTGCGGTGATGAACGAGATTCAAATGCTGCTGCACGGGCATCCGTTCAATCAGGCAAATGAGGCTCGCGGAGCCTTGCTGGTCAACAGTGTCTGGCTGTGGGGCGGCGGGAGGGCGGTCGAGTTGGCGCGTCCGTTTGATGTGCTATACGGGGATAGCGATCTGGCACAGTCGTTTGCGCGGGCGGCGAATATCCCGCAGGAGCCCGGCGTTGCCGTGAAGGCAAGTTTTGAAAATGCGCTGTATGTTT
>JBBIJL010000292.1:0-1789 GCA_037446005.1 Gallionellaceae bacterium
GATGCGCATACGCCAAACCGTCCAACACCCCAGCCACCAACCTTGCCGCCTGCGCCGTTGACAGCGTGCCCGAGCGCTTCAGCATCTGCGCCAGCGTCTCGCCCTCGATGAAAGCGTAGACCAGATACGGTGCGCCCTCATGCTCGCCCGCATCATGTAGCGTGACGATATTCGGATGCTGGAATTTGCCGGTGATACGGGCTTCGCGCAACAGGCTGTCTTTTTGCTGGGCGGAGGTCGTGCGCAACATCTTGATGGCGACCTGACGTTCGAGCTGGGGATCCTCGGCCAGATAGACCGTACCCTGCCCGCCTTTGGAGATTTCGCGAATGATTTTGAACCGACCGATTGCCGCCATATTGAAATGCCGCCCCTGATACGAGATAAAAACAACTTGTTATAGCCCGCAAAAAAACGGATGCGAGCCGGTGCAACAACAACCGAACAGTAATCCTCAACGGGAGAAAGCGGGAATGCCCTGCCCTATCAGAACACCCCCCGGACCTGCGGCCTGCTAGATTGCTTCCGCGTCCGTTTCGCCGGTGCGGATGCGAATGACCTGCTCGACCGAGGTGACGAATATCTTGCCGTCACCGATTTTTCCGGTGCGCGCCACTTTGACGATAGCCTCAATGGCCGTGTCCAGCATCTCTGCCGTCACCACGATTTCGACTTTAATTTTGGGCAGGAAATCCACCACATATTCCGCGCCGCGATACAGCTCGGTATGCCCCTTCTGCCGCCCGAAACCTTTGACCTCGGTCACGGTCAGGCCGCTGACGCCCAGTTCGGACAAGGCTTCGCGCACTTCGTCGAGCTTGAACGGTTTGATGATAGCTTCGATTTTTTTCATGATGGCTCCCGCAAAAAATAGTGTGGCAAGTATAACTAAAAATCATCCTGATAACGCGCCGTGATCGGATAGCGCCAATCCTTGCCGAAACCGCGATCCGTGATGCGCACGCCGACCGGCGCCTGGCGGCGTTTGTATTCGTTGATGCGGATCAGCTTCACCACGCGCAGCACATCCGCCTCGCTGTAACCGCGCTGGATGATCTCGGCAATACTGAGATTCTTCTCCACGAAATACGCCATGATGGCATCCAGCACATCGTAGGGCGGCAAGCTGTCCTGGTCGGTTTGATCGGGCTTCAGTTCGGCGCTGGGCGGACGGGTGATGATGCGCTCGGGGATGACGCGACCGAGGGTGTTGCGGTAATTCGACAAACGATAAACCCAGGTCTTGCTCACGTCCTTGAGCACCGCGAAGCCGCCCGCCATGTCGCCGTATAGCGTGCAGTAGCCGACGGTCATCTCCGATTTGTTGCCCGTGGTCAGCACCAGCGAACCGGTTTTGTTCGACAGCGCCATCAGTAGTACACCGCGGATACGCGCCTGCAAATTCTCCTCGGTGGTGTCGGCGGGCAGGCCGGTGAACAGTGGCGACAGCGTGTCTTGCAGCGCGGTAAAAGTTGGCTGAATGTCCAGTTCCTCGTAGCGCACGCCGAGCAACTGCACCATCTCGCGCGAGTCGTCGATGCTCATTTGCGCAGTATAGGGCGAGGGCATCATCACCGCGCGCACCTTGTCCGCCCCCAGCGCATCCACCGCCACGGCCAGCGTCAGCGCGGAGTCGATGCCGCCGGAGAGCCCCAGCAACACACCGGGGAAACGGTTCTTGACTATGTAGTCGCGCACGCCGTCGCACAAGGCGCGATAGATGCTGGCCTCGTCTTTCAGCAGCGGCTGTTTTTCTCCCGGCACCAGCTTGCCGTTGCGCAACTCAACC
>JBBIJL010000293.1:0-1660 GCA_037446005.1 Gallionellaceae bacterium
TACCCTTCTGCCGAGTTGCACATCCTGATGTTCAAGAAAAACCGCGAGGTGCTGGACTTGCTCGGGGTGATGCCGCCGGAGCATGTGATTACGCTGAACGACAAATCGCTGGGGCAGTTTGTGCCGGACATCCTGCGCGCTTTGCGCACTATGCGCGGCCTGAAATTCGATGTGGTGATCGACTGCGAATTGTTTACGCGCGTGAGCAGCATTTTCGCTTACCTGTCCGGCGCGCCGATTCGCGTGGGCTTTCATCCGCATACGCAGGAAGGGCTGTATCGCGGTTCGTATTTCAACCGTCCGGTGATGTACAACCCGTACCGCCATTTGTCGCAGCAGTTTTTGACCATGGTTGCCGCGATCGAATCGAGCGGCACGCCGATGGCCAAGGGCGCCGCCGCCGAATTGTCTGCGCCGCCGCTGCTGCAATTTGCCGAGGGCGAGTTGCAGCAGATCGGCGACAAACTACATGGGGACTTCCCCGTGCTGGCTGGAAAGAAGCTGGTGCTGGTGTATCCCGATGGCGGCCTCTTGCCGATCCGCGCGTGGCCGCCCGAATACTACAAACAGTTGTGCGCGACCTTGCTGCAAGAGGGCTATGCGGTTGCTCTGATCGGCCTGCCGGATGCCAAGCCGCTGGCGCAGCAGATCGTGGCGCATTGCGCCAACCCGCTGTGCATCGACCTCACCGGCTACACCAAGTCGGTGCGGCATTTGCTGGCGATTTTCAATCACGCCAATTTGCTGATTACCAACGACGGCGGCCCCGGACAGTTTTCCGCGCTGACGCGCTTGCCGACGCTGGTGTTCTTCGGGCCGGAGACACCCGCGCTGTATAGCCCGCTGGCGCCGAATATTCATTGCCTGTACACGGCGCTGTCCTGCTCGCCCTGCCTGACCGCCTACAACCACCGCAACTCGCCGTGCGATGGCAACAACCAATGTTTGAAACGGATCACGCCGGAACAGGTATTAAGCAAAGCGCGCGAGCTGCTGCGCGCGGAGCGGGCGGCATGAGGTCTGGACTCAATCTGCGCATGAAGTTGTCTTCGCTGTTGCGCAGAATTTTTTCCAAGCGTTTCTTGAAGTTCGGCATGGTCGGTGTTTCGGGCATCGTGGTCAACCAAGGCGTGTTGTATTTGGCGCAGGAATACATTTTTCATGTGTCGCATGCGGCGGGCGAGGTGAATTGGGTCGGGCTCAACCTGTCGCTCGGCTTGGCGATTTTCTTCGCCACGCTGAACAATTTTTTCTGGAACCGGTTGTGGACATGGGCCGACCGCAAGCAGCACTATGATCGTCCCTGGTTGTTGCAGTTCGGGCAGTACACGCTCTCATGCAGCCTCAGTATCGCGCTGCAAGTGGTGTTCACCAACCTGATGGCGCCGCATGTTTACTACCTCATTGCCAACTTCATTGCCATCGTGTTCACCAGCGTCCTCAATTTCCTGCTGAATGACATCTGGACCTTCGGGCGGGTGAAAATGTTGGACAAGCACGCCGAATCCAAACCGGGACAGGATTAATCGCGCACAATGACTACGCCACGCCTGATCGGATATTTGCTGGCTGTTGTGTTGGCGGTGTTTACTTATTTCTACGGCCTCGATAGCCCGCACATCCCCAAGAACGGCGACGAGTTCCCCTACGCGCACATCAC
>JBBIJL010000294.1:0-1617 GCA_037446005.1 Gallionellaceae bacterium
TGAGATAGAGATGGCGGCCATCACGGTCGTAGCGAACAATAAAATCCGGCGAGTATTCCGCCAGGCTGCGGAATGCCCGCTCGCGCTCGGCGACAGCCTGCTCCATGCGCTTGTGACCGGAGATGTCGCGCAATATGGTCGCCACCGCATACGGCGAGGCTGCGCCCTGCGCTATCAGCGGCTGCGAATCGAGGGCAAGCCAAACCTGCGTTCCGTTCGGTCTGTAAATACCCAGCACCACACCGCGCAACGGCGTTCCAGTGCGCGATGTGTCCAAAGCAGAGAGTTCCTCCCGGGAAAACTCAGAACCGTCTTCATGGATGAGTTTGCCGGCTCTGGCAATAGCAGTGAGCAACTGTCCGGTCAAGTCGGCGGCAGCCAGCCCGAGCAATCTCTCCGCAGCCGGATTAACGGCGGTGATTTCGGCTTTGCCATTTTGGATTACCAATCCGTCTCTAATCAGCGGGAAGATTGACTGAATCACTTGATCTGCCGTGCAACCGATTTCAGCATTACTCAAATTAATTTTCTCCAATTGCATATCCCGTATCCGGGATATTTTTATTTTCTGCTGCCGAGTGTAATGTCAGAACAGCCGGGCAAAGCCCCAGATTCCCTGCGGCGCCGCGCGTCACTTACGGGGCTGCAAAGGCACCCGCACCATCACACGCAAGCCTCCCCCCGGCGGACTATCGAACACGATCTCGCCGCCCAGCTGCCCTACGCGCTCGCGCATGCCGCGTATGCCATAGGATGTGATGGCAACTATTTTCCCCTCCGGCAGACCGCAACCGTTGTCGCTGACCGACAAAAATATTTCATTGTCGCCGGGGCGATATTCGACTTCCACATTTGAGGCGTCCGAGTGCCGCGCCACATTGGCCAGCGCCTCTTGGAAAATACGGAACAGATTGATCGACAGCACCTGACTCAGTTGGTATTCGCATCCTTTGCAGTCCGCACAACCGTGGTCATCGGTGCAGACAATGCGGCACCCGATACCAGTGTGCTGGTTAAATTGCTCGGACTGCCACTTCAGTGCCGCGAGCAGTCCCAAGTTGTCGAGCACATCCGGGCGCATGTCGGTGATGATACGGCGTGTGGCCGCAATAGCATTGTCGAGCAAGGGCGACATCAATTCGAGACGCGCAAACAGCGGCGTCTTTTTCATTTCCTCCGACAGTTCGAAATCCAGCATGTGCGACAGCCTCAATTTGAGTGCCGCCAACGTACTGCCCAGATCGTCGTGAATTTCGCGCGCCAAGCGGGCTTTCTCTTCTTCGCGTATCGTCTGAAGATGCGCGGTCAGTTCGCGCAGTTGCTGCTCGGCCTGCATGCGCTCAATGGCGATACCGGCCAAATGGGCAGTTTGTTCGATGATGGAAATATCAAATTCCGTAGGCGTGTGAACCTCATGATGATAAATGGCAAAGGTGCCCAATATCTGGCCGGATGAAGAACGGATAGGCTGCGACCAGCAAGCGCTCAGCCCAGCCCTGAGCGCAACTTCTTTGCCGACCGCCCAATAGGGATGCGTCGCAATATTTTCAACAATGACAAGTTCACCAGTCGCGGCGGACGTGCCGCAAGAACCAACACCAATGCCGATTTCCACCC
>JBBIJL010000295.1:0-1601 GCA_037446005.1 Gallionellaceae bacterium
CGCAGGGCACGGCCATTTTCCGTCTGAAGGAGCATACCGACCGCCTGTTCAACTCGGCGTACATCTTCAAGATGAAGATGCCGTTCGACAAGGAAACACTGATGGAAGCGCAGCGCGAAGTCGTGCGCGCCAACAAGTTGGAATCCTGCTACATCCGCCCTATCGTGTTCTACGGTTCCGAGGCAATGGGCATTGCCGCCACCAAGATCAGCACCCACGTTGCCGTGGCCGCCTGGCCGTGGGGCGCATACCTTGGCGAAGAAGGCATGGCCAAGGGCATCCGCGTGAAGACTTCCAGCTTTACCCGCCATCACGTGAACATCAATATGTGCCGCTCCAAATCGGTGGGCACTTATACCAACTCTATCCTCGCACATCAGGAAGTGGCGCATGACGGTTACGATGAAGCGCTGCTGCTGGACGTGGACGGCTACGTGGCCGAAGGCGCGGGCGAGAACATTTTCATCGTGAAAAAAGGCAAGCTGTATACGCCCGACCTGACCTCCTGTCTGGAAGGCATCACGCGCGATTCCATCGTCACGCTCGCCAAAGATTTGGGCATCGAACTGATCGAAAAACGCATCACCCGCGATGAAGTGTATTGCGCCGAAGAGGCCTTCTTCACCGGCACGGCAGCCGAGGTGACCCCGATCCGCGAACTGGACAACCGCACCATCGGCGCGGGTTCGCGCGGGCCGATCACGACCAAGCTGCAAGCCGCTTTCTTCGACATCGTCGCCGGCAAGAATGCGAAATATTCCGACTGGCTGGATCACGTTTGATTGGCGTTTGCCCACAGAGGAAATAGATATGAAATCTGAAGTCCGCTACATCGAAATCACCCCCGAGGCGCTGCCGCTGTTTTGCCCGACGCCGAACCACGAGCTGTGGAACTCGCATCCGCGAGTCGCGATCCCCGTGGAGAAGCTGGGCACGGCAAGCTGCCCCTATTGCGGCACGACCTACAAATTGAAGGGCGAACTCCCCAAGGGACACCACTAAGCCCCGCGCGCCGGTCTCATGCACAAAATTCTGGTAGTCGCGCCCAGTTGGGTGGGCGACTGTATGCTGATGCAGCCGATGTTGCTGCGTCTCAAACAGCGCTTTCCCGATAGCGCCATTGATGTATTGGCTCCGCCCTGGACGGTATCGCTGCTCAGACAGATACCGGAAGTGCATGAGGTTATCGTCAATCCTTTCCCGCACGGCGCACTGCAACTGTCCGCACGCTATCGCCTCGGCGTGCAGCTGCGCGCAGCCCGTTACGACGCGGCGTATGTGTTGCCCAATTCGCTCAAGTCCGCACTGGTTCCTTTTTTCGCGCGCATCCCGCAGCGCATAGGCTTTGTCGGTGAGTTGCGCTACGGCTTGCTCAATGACGCGCGCAAGCTGGATAAAGAAAAACTGCCGCTGATGGTAGAGCGTTTCGCGCAACTCGCCGAAGCAACGCCCGATATATTGCCGCGCCCTATTCCGCAGCCGCGCTTGAGCGTCGGCGAAGAAAAGCGCCAACAGGTACTACACAAATTCGGACTGACGCTGGCACAACCCGTTGCGATATTCTGCCCCGGTGCCGAGTACGGTCCGGCCAAGCGTTGGCC
>JBBIJL010000296.1:0-1518 GCA_037446005.1 Gallionellaceae bacterium
CACCATCATCGACACCGCCGGTGTGCGCCGTCGCGGCAAGATCGACGAAGCCATCGAAAAATTCTCCGTGGTGAAAACGCTGCAAGCGATCGAAGATGCCAACGTCGTGGTGCTGGTGGTGGACGCGAGCGACCAGATTACCGAGCAGGACGCGCATCTGGCCGACTTCGTGCTGGAAGCCGGGCGCGCGCTGGTGCTGGCGGTGAACAAGTGGGATGGCTTGGACGACTATAAACGCGACACCGCCAAGCGCGACATCGACCGCAAGCTGCATTTCCTCGGCTTCGCCAAACATCACTACATTTCCGCGCTGAAAGGTTCCGGTGTGGATGCCTTGCTGAAGTCGGTGAACGAAGCCTATACCGCTGCAATGGCGAAACTGGCCACACCGCAACTTACGCGCGTGCTGCTCGCCGCCGTGGAAAAACAACAGCCGCCGCGCGGCAGTATCTTCCGCCCCAAAATGCGTTATGCCCACCAAGGCGGCAGCAACCCGCCGCTCATCATCATCCACGGCAGCGCGCTGGATAAAATTCCGGACAGTTATACGCGCTATCTGGAGAAGTGTTTCTGCGATGCTTTCAAGCTGCAAGGCACACCGTTGCGCATCGAGTACAAGGCGGGCAAAAATCCGTTCGAGGGCAAGAAAACCGTGCTCACCGAGAGCGAGAAGCGCGCCGCCCACCGCGCGCGGATACGCGGGCGCAGGCTGTACGGTTGATGCTAGTCAGCAGCGTGAAAATCCAGTAGAGTGGGCGCCCGTTTAATAACAACAAGAGCACTGAATATGAGCGCAAAAGGGCAACAACTACAAGACCCGTTCCTGAATGCATTACGCAAGGAGCATGTGCAGGTCGCCATTTACCTAGTCAACGGTATCAAGTTGCAAGGTCAGGTCGAGTCTTTTGACCAATATGTCGTGCTGTTGAAGAATACCGTCACCCAGATGGTATACAAGCACGCTATTTCCACCATCGTTCCCGCACGCGCAGTCACGATTCCTTACGACGCCGACTGATGACTTTATCAACAACTGCCCCTAATACGGCGGTATTGGTCAGTCTCGATTTCGGCGCGCCGGACTACGAAGAAAGCCTGGAAGAGTTACGCCTGCTGGCGGAGAGTGCCGGCGTGCAGACGCTTGCGCTGGTGCAAGGCAAGCGGCAACGCCCCGATGCGTCCACCTTCGCCGGTAGCGGCAAGGTTGATGAGATCGCCGCCATCGTCGAAGAGCTGGAAGTGCCGCTGGTGATTTTCAATCACGATCTGTCTCCGGCGCAGATGCGCAATCTTGCGGCCAAGCTGCAAACGCGTGTGATCGACCGCACCATGCTGATCTTGGATATTTTTGCGCTACGCGCGCAGAGCCACGAGGGCAAGGTGCAGGTCGAACTGGCGCAGCTCAAATATTTGTCCACGCGCTTGGCCGGTATGAATACCGACATGGGGCAGCAGAAATTTGCCGTGGGTGCGCGCGGGCCGGGCGAAACGCAACTGGAGTTGGATCGGCGCAAGCTG
>JBBIJL010000297.1:0-1513 GCA_037446005.1 Gallionellaceae bacterium
CATCGTGCATGGCGAGGCGCCAGCCGCGCAGATTAAAGGCGCCTATCCGAACTACTCTGCCGATGTCGCCATCGAGGTGTACCGCAACAACTATCGCGGCAATCTGCACGATGCGCTGGCGGGAGCGTATCCGGTCATCAAACAATTGGTGGGCGACGACTTCTTCCGTTTCATGGCGCGAAAATTTGTCGAACAATATCCGTCGCGCAGCGCGAACCTGCATCACTACGGCGCGGAGCTGGCGGACTTTGTGGCGGGTTTCGCTCCGGCACAGGAGCTGGTTTACCTGTCCGATGTGGCGGCGCTGGAGTGGGCTTGTCACGTCGCGTATTTTGCCGCCGATGCAGACAAGTTATCGCTCGACAGCTTGGCGCAGATAGCGCCTGAGCAATATCCGTATCTGATCCTGCACACACATGCGTCATGCCGGATAGTGCGTTCGCGCTTTCCGGTTGGCGCTATCTGGCATGTCCATCAGCCCGGTGCGGATAGCGATTTCCATATCGACCTCGCTGGTGGGCCGACCATCGCATTGGTGAGCCGCAGCGGGGATGTAGTGCAAGTGAGCGATGTGTCGGCAGCGGAGGCGGATTGGATAGAGCGCATACAGGCCGGCGAGATGCTGGGCAGCGCGACAGTTGCCACATTGGAGCGCCATCCCGCTTTCGACTTGCAAGGCACGTTGCTGAAATTGGTCACGCAGAACGTGCTGATTGCTTTTACTCCCGGAGCCGAGGCATGAAAATGTGGCTACGCATCCTGCGCCATTACTACACGGCCGCGCATCTGCCGGAGTATCTTGCCCCCGCACTCGATTTGGGCTTGCGTCTGTTTCTGGCGTATGTGTTCTTCAAGTCGGGGCTGAGCAAAATACAGAACTGGGACAGCACCCTGTACCTGTTCAGCGACGTCTATCAAGTGCCGTTGCTGCCGTCCGATGTGGCGGCCTATCTGGCGACCGGAGCCGAACTCGGACTGCCGGTGTTGCTGGTGCTCGGGCTGTTCGGGCGCTTCGCGGCGGCGGGGCTGTTCATTCTCAACGCAGTCGCCGCCTATTCCTATTATGCGGAGTTGAGCGAGGCGGGACTCAACCAGCACCTGTACTGGGGGATATTGCTGGCGGTGCTGCTGATCGCCAGTCGCTGGGGGTGGTCGGCAGATGCGTGGCTGGAAAAGCGCTTGCAGGAATCTGCACCGTCATGATGATCGGGATTCGATTTATACTGCACCGGTCGGAAGTCCAGACACCGTGCTTTACATGAAAATCGTTCGTGCTGAACTCAACTAGGAAGGAGCCCAAGTCATGCAAGATCAACGCAAACTCATTGCCACCGCAATCACCGGCTTACTCGCACTCGGCATTACCGCCGCGACCGGCAACGCCGCGGCTGCCGAGAATGAAAAATGTTTCGGTGTTGCCAAAGCCGGGCAGAACGCGTGCAATAGCAACGCCAACAAGCATTCCTGCGCCGGGCATTCCAAGATCGACAACGATCCCAACGATTATTCAAAC